>RGQD01000195.1 GCA_010030205.1 Betaproteobacteria bacterium | reverse complement strand
GATGCTGCCACAGCCGCACCTGCGGTGCGATGGCGGAGAACTCCGGTCGCTGTGCCCAGTCGCTGCAAAAACCGGTGCACAAGATCAGGAAGTCGGCCGCCATCGGCCCCTTGGCGGTGTCTATGCGCAGCGCGCCATCGGCCCGCAGCGTCACCGCCCGCACCGGCGCGCCAAGATGGAAAAAAGCATTCGGATGGCGCGACACCCGCATGGTGCTGGCTTGTGGTGGCGGCACTTGTTGCTCGTTGATGTGGTGGCGGAACCGCCATTTCCATTCGTCTGGCAGCGCGCCGAAGCCTTGGACCATGCCGGGATGACCGACACCCTTGCCCTTGTTGACGCGAGGCAGGTCGGGTCGCCGTATCAGCAGGTCGACGCGCGCCGCACCGCTCTCGAGCGCTGTCGCTGCAGCGTCCATCGCCGACGCACCGCCGCCGACAACGGCCACGCGCAGGCCGCGCAAGTCCTCGCCGCACCAGGCATCGGCCGAATGGGCCCAGCGCTCGCGCGGCAGCGCCCGGGCCCAATCAGGCACCCAGGGGCCACCCAGGCCATCGCGGCCGGTGGCCAGCACCACGTGGCGTGCCAGCACCTGGTAGCGGGTACCACCGCTCAGCGCGTCGGCCAATTGCAGCTGCACCAGGCCGTCGGCGCGAGGCTGTACCGACAGCAGCAGCTGTTGATTGCACAGTTCGATGCCCAGCACGCGGCGGTACCAGCGCAGGTAGTCGGCCCATTGCATCCTGGGTATCTTGTCGAGCGCTTGCCAGGCGACCGAGCCAAACTGTGCTTCGAACCAAGCACGGAAGGTCAGTGCGGCGAATCCCAGCGCGGGCCCTGTCAATTCCTTGGGCGAGCGCAGCGTCTCCATGCGTGCCGTGGTCGCCCAGGGGCCTTCGAAGCCTGCCGGTGCGCGGTCGAAAATTCGGGTCCTCACGCCGGCATGCGTCAATGCGGCAGACAGCGTCAAGCCCGCCATCCCGCCACCGATGATGGCCGTGTCAAGCACCTCGACACCGGCCTCGCTGCGCGAAGGCACCCAAGCTTGCGCTGGCAGACCCAGGATTTCGAAGTCCTGCTGCAGACGGGCCTCGAGCGCGGCCAGGCCGTTCGGCGTCGCAGCCATCAGCGCGCTCTCGTGCAGTGGCTGTTTGGCGCAAGCTGTGCTTTGCAGCAAGGCATCGGTCATCGTCTCACCTTCCAGGCGTTCAAACCCGGCCATCGCGCAATAGTCATCGCAAATTATCGATGCTGGCGCGCTGATGGGCTGTGGCGGTGGCCAACGTTAGACTGCGACTTTGCGGATCGCAATGCTTGTCGCCCAGGTGTTAGCCAGCCGACCCGCTGCTGCCCGACACTGATGATTTGAATCGACGCCATGCTCAATACTCCTGTGCTGTCTGACCCCTTGCCGCTGACCCGTGGGCCAACCTGGTCCAACCGGATCACGCTGGCGCCGCTGACCAATTGGCAAAGCCATGCCGACGGCACGCTGGGCGAAGACGAATACCGCTGGTTGACGATGCGAGCCCAGGGCGGCTTCAGCATGACGATGACCTGTGCTGCGCATGTGCAGGCATCGGGTCAAGGATTCCCGGGGCAGCTGGGGGCCTGGTCGGACGCGCACTTGCCCGGACTGACCCGGCTGGCCCAGGGCATCCATGCCGGTGGCGGCGTCTCGAGTCTGCAAATTCAGCACTCGGGCCGGCGCGCCGACAAAGCGCTCACCGGCCAAGCTGCCGTCGCGCCCTGGGACGATGCCGAGACCGGCGCACGCGCGCTGACCACCGCCGAGGTCGAGCAGCTGGTGCAGGACTTCATCGCCGCTGCGCGCCGCGCCGAGCAAGCCGGGTTTCACGGTGTGGAGCTGCACGGCGCCCACGGCTACCTGCTGGCCCAGTTTCTCGATGGTGAAAACAATCGGCGCAGCGACCGCTATGGTGGCAGCTTCGAGAACCGTAGCCGTATCTTTTTCGAGCTGATCGCCGGCATCCGCGCGGCGACCCAGCCCGACTTTCAGCTCGGTCTGCGGCTGTCGCCTGAGCGTTTCGGTATCACGATGCCCGAGTCGCTGGCGCTGGCCCAGCAGGTGCTGGCCGATGGCCAGCTCGACTACCTTGACATGTCGCTGTGGGACTGCTTCAAACCGTCGCTCGACCCAGCGTTCGCGGGCCCGCCGCTGATCGCGCACTTTGCAGCGCTAGACCGCGGCGCGACACGGCTGGGCGTGGCCGGCAAGATCATGGACACGGCCACTGCGAACCGCTGCCTGGACAGCGGCGTCGACTTTGTGATGATCGGCCGCGGCGCGATGCTGCACCATGATTTCGCAAGCCGTGCGCTGGCCGATCCGGCTTTCTGCTGCATCGAACGACCTGTGAGCCGCGCCCACCTGCAGGCCGAGGGCCTGGGCCCGGCTTTCTTGCAATATGTCAGCAGCACCTGGCCGCGTTTCGTGGCCGACGAGTGAGCTCGTCAGCCCCGACTGACGGGCCTGTCGCCATGGTGCAGCGGTCGGCGCTGGTCGGTACTGCGGCCTACCTGACCGCCAGCATGATGTGGGGCATGAACCTGCCGCTGTCATCGGCGCTGCTCAAGCAATTCGATCCGTTCTTTGTCTCACCGATGCGCTACGTGGTGGCTAGCGCGCTGCTGGGCCTGATGCTGGTGTTGTCGCTGGGCCCGCGGCAGCTGCGATCGCCGATCCCGCTGTGGCGGGTCGCGGTGCTGAGCCTGTGCGTGGCCGGTTTCCTGACCTTCTACAACCTCGGGCTGTACCTCACCCACCCGATGACGGTGGCCGCGCTGTCGGCAGGCACGCCGGTCTATGTGGCCGTGGTGTCGCGCGTGATGACCGGCGCCCGGCTTGAGCGCGGCTTCTGGGGCGCGACCTTGCTCACGCTGATCGGCGCAGGCATCGCGATCCAGGGCAGGGCCCAGGCCGGCGGTGCCTCGCTGGGCACGGCGTTCAGCCTGCAAGGGGGTGAGCTGCTGGTGGTGTTGGGCATCTGCAGCTGGACCACTTACTCGATCCTGGCCCAGCGCTGGTTCACCGCGGACACCACACAGCTGCGGCGCACCTACCTCACGACCATCGGGGCCTTGCCGTGGTTGCTGCTGTTCTGGAGCCTCGCGCGAGCCACTGGCTTGGTGGGTTCGCCCAACCTGCACCCGTCGTCGCTGACGCTGATCCAGTTGCTGGTGGCGGCGGTGTGTTGCACCGCACTCGCCACGGTGGCTTGGAACACCGGCGTCAGCCGCTTGGGCATACAGACCGGCGGCATGTGGCAGAACACGGTGCCGGTGTTCGCGGTGCTGATCTCGCTGTTGTTCTTCGACGTTCAACCGCTGGCCGAGCAGATGATCGGCGGCGCGGTGGTGCTCGTTGGCGTGCTGTACATGCAGTGGCAGCGCGCGCGCAGCGCCGCGCGGCCTGCAGCCCAGCCGGCTTGAGCCTGCCGGGCAAACTGATAAGTCAGCGACCAGTCAGTGACCAGTCAGCGATCAGGCCGGCACCGAAGGCAGCCCTGACAGCGCCATCGCCAGTTCGGCTTCGTCGTAGGTCTGGTCTGTCAGGCTGCCGGCGAAGTAGCTGGTGTAGGCCGCCATGTCGAAATGGCCGTGACCGCACAGGTTGAACAGGATGGTCTCGGCCTTGCCTTCGGCCTTGCAGCGCAGCGCTTCAACGATTGCGCCCTTGACCGCATGGTTGGCTTCGGGCGCCGGTACGATGCCCTCGGCGCGGGCGAACATCACGCCGGCCTCGAAACAAGCGATCTGGTGGTAAGCCGTGGCCTCGAGCAGACCGAGCTGGTGCAGGTGGCTGACCATAGGCGCCATGCCGTGGTAGCGCAGCCCGCCGGCGTGAAATCCCGGCGGCGTGAAGGTGCTGCCCAGCGTGTGCATCTTGGTCAGCGGCGTCATGTGGCCGGTGTCGCCGAAGTCATAGGCGTATTTGCCGCGCGTCAGGCTGGGGCAGGCGGCGGGTTCGACCGCGACGATGCGGCGCTTTTTGCCGCCACGCAGTTGCTGGCCAATGAACGGGAACGCGATGCCGGCGAAGTTGCTGCCGCCGCCGGTGCAGCCGACGATCACGTCCGGGTCGTCGCCGGCCATCTCCATCTGCAGCATCGCTTCCTGGCCGATGATGGTCTGGTGCATCAGCACATGGTTGAGCACCGAGCCCAGCGCGTACTTGGTGTCGTCATGGGTCGCGGCGATCTCGACCGCCTCGCTGATCGCAATGCCCAAGGACCCCGGATGGTCGGGCCGCGCGGCGAGCACGCTGCGGCCATACTGGGTCTCGTTGGACGGGCTGGCGACGCAGCGCGCGCCGTAGGTCTCCATCACGGCGCGGCGGTAGGGCTTCTGGTCGTAGCTGACGCGCACCTGGAACACCGTGACATCCAGGCCGAACAGGTTGCCGGCGAAGGCCAGCGACGAGCCCCATTGGCCGGCGCCGGTCTCGGTGGTCAGCTTCTTGATGCCGGCCTGGGCGTTGAACCAGGCTTGTGGCACGGCGGTGTTGGGCTTGTGGCTGCCGGCGGGCGACACGCCTTCGTACTTGTAGTAGATCTTGGCAGGCGTGCCCAGCGCTTTTTCCAGCCGATGGGCGCGGAACAGCGGCGCCGGGCGCCACAGCTTGAAGACCTCGCGCACCGGTTCGGGGATTGGCACCTCGCGCTCGGTCGAAACCTCCTGCATGATCAATTCCATCGGGAACAGCGGTGCCAGATCGTCAGGCCCGATCGGCTGCAGCGTGCCCGGATGCAGCACCGGCGGCGCTGGCGTGGGCAGGTCGGCGGCGATGTTGTACCAGTGCTTGGGCATCTTGCTGGCGTCGAGCAGGAATTGGGTCTGGCTCATGGATTTCCTCGGGTGGGCGGACAGATGCGCTATGTTAGGCGGTCGACCGGGTTGCGGTGCGGGGTTGCGGTGCGGCAGGCTTGCGCTGCCATCCTCAGGCCTTGAGCAGTTCCAGCGCACGGTCCATGCCACCGGCCTCGATCGAGATCATCGCCTGCTCGCGCACCGCCGGCTTGCCGTGGAAGCAGATCGACAGGCCGGCCAGGTTCATCATCGGCAAGTCGTTGGCGCCGTCGCCGACCGCGATCGCGCGCGAGGTCTCGATGCCCATCAACTCGCAGACTTCCATCACCACCCGGCGTTTCTCGAGGCCGTCGCAGATGTCGCCCCAGGGCCGCTCGACCAGCGCGCCGGTGAGCTTGTTGTCGATGATCTCGAGCACGTTGGCGCGGGCAAAATCCAGCCCGAGGCGATGGCGTATGCGCTCTGAGAAATAAGTGAAGCCGCCCGAGACCAGCAAGGTCTTCAGGCCCGCTGCCTGGCAGGCGGCGACGAAACACTCGACGCCGGGGTTGAGCCGCAGCTTGGTCTCATAGACCTGCGCCAGCACGGTCTCGCTGACGCCTCGCAGCAAGGCCAGGCGCCGGCGCAGGCTGTCCTTGTAGTCGCTGATCTCGCCGCGCATTGCCGCCTCGGTGATCGCAGCGACTTCGGTGCCAAACCCGGCGAGCGCAGCGATCTCGTCTACGCACTCGATGTTGATCAGCGTCGAGTCCATGTCGAATGCCACCAGCCGGTATTGCGAAAGCGGCAGCGGTGGATGGAAGCCTCGGATGAACAGGCCGGGGGCGAACTCTTGTGCAGACATGGGAACGAGATTTTATCTGGTGCTGACCCGGCCGGCCGCCGCTCGCAGAAGCTGCGGGCGGGCGCTGAAGGAGGCTCGCGGCAACTCTCAAGCAAATGTGGCTTTGCGGCTTGATCCCCACGGGGGGCGGCCGGCTTCGGCCGGCCTTGGGGCGCTCAGGCGGACAGCAGCGCCTTGACATGGTGTTCGATGAAAGCCCGGTCCTCAGGCTGGCTCACCGGGTTGCCTGCGCGGTGTCCCCACACCGACGGGATAGGCGCGAGCTTGGCGTCTCGCAAGTGCTGGAGTTCGAGCCGGTTGTCCTCGACCTGGAAATACAGGTCGTGGTCGCCCGGCATCAGCAGCGTGCGCGCGCTGATCGCCGCCAGCGCCCGCGGCAGGTCGCGCTGGTACAGCGGGTTGGCGCTGATGTCGGCTTGCTGCCAGGTCCAGAACTGCGCCAGCAGGTCTGACGGGTCGCGCCTGGCGAAGTTGGTCTCCCAGAAGGTGATGAGGTAGTCCTCGAGCGAGGTCGCGCCCGAGCCCCGCCACAGCTCTTCGCGGTAAAAAGTCTGCGACATCGCCCAGCCGGCGTAGACCCGGCCCATTGCACGAAGACCGCGCACCGGTTTTTCAGTGAAAGCGCCGTCGCGAAATGCGGGGTCGGCCATCAGCGCGCTCTTCGCGCCTTCGATGAAGACCTGGTTGTGGGGCGCGCAGCGCGCAGCGCCACACACCACCGCGATGCGCTCGACCGCGTCGGGAAAGATGGCCGCCCAGTGGTAGGCCTGCATCGCGCCCATCGACCAGCCGTAGACCAGCGCCAATCGCTTGATGCCCCAGAGTTCGGCGAGCATCCGGCGCTGCACGTGGACCGCATCGAAGCAGGTGACGTCGGGGTAGCGCGTGCCCACATCAGGCCAGGGCGTGTTCGACGGTGAACTCGACAAGCCGTTGCCGAACAGGTTGGCGATCACGATGAAATAGCGCGATGGGTCTAGCGCGCCGCCCACGCTGACCATGAACTCGATGTCCTGGTGCTGGGCGCTGTAAGACGTCGGGTACAGGATCACGTTCGACTTGTCGGGGTTGAGCGTGCCGAAAGTCTTGTAGGCCAGCCGCATGTTGCGGAAGGTCCGGCCAGATTGCAGCGCCACGGCGCCCGCTTCGAACAAGCCTTCGGTCGATGGGACGCCGGGGTTGGGTTGCGTGCTCATGGAGGTATCGGCCGATGGCCAAGGTTGATCAATTTGCATTTTGCGCGTGTTGTGATCGGTAGGATTCGGTATGTGCTAGCGCCGCTGCCGCAATAGCTGTGAAAATGTTGGCATGCACTCACGCTACGCAAAACTTTGACAGTTTTTTCTACAAGCAGTCTGAACAGATTCGTTGCCTTGTTGGTCTTGGCGATTTTCGTGGCAGAGGGCGTCGATGCGGCGTCGATCGATGCTGCCGCAGTCGACCCGCCGGACTCGGTCGCGCAGCGATCAGACGTGTTGAACGCCGATGTCCGTCAAGACACGATTTCAAGCACGATCTGTGTTGCGGGCTACACCGCGTCGATCCGCCCTTCGTCCAGCTACACCCAGGGCGTGAAGTTCAAGCTGATGCAGGCGCAATCGATTCCCAGGGCTGATGCATCCGGCTACGAACTCGACCACCGGATTCCGCTGGCGCTCGGCGGCCACCCGCGCGCGCTGGCCAACCTGTCGCTCCAGCCCTGGGACGGGGAACGCGGCGCCAAGAAAAAAGACAGGCTCGAGCGTGCGCTGCAGAGAATGGTCTGCAACGGCACGCTCGCGCTCGACCAGGCCAGGGATGCCATCTTTTCGGACTGGGAAGCGGCCTACCGCAGCTTCATGCCGCAGCGCTGAGGCCTGAGCACAGCAATTCATTCAAGGAAAAAACCATGCGAACTCGATTGAAACTGATGGCCGCAGCCTGCGCGCTTTTGGCGCTGGGCGCCCAGGCGCAGACCGCCGACCCGGCCGCCTGGCCAACCAAGCCGGTGACGCTGGTCGTGCCATATCCGCCGGGCGGCACCAGCGACGTGGTGGGGCGCCAACTCGCGCAGCGCCTGCGTGAGGAACTCGGCACCGTCTTTGTCATCGACAACCGTGCCGGCGCCGCCACGGCGATCGGCGCGTCCTTCGTTGCCCGCGCGCCCAAGGACGGCTACACCTTGCTGCTGTCGGCAGGCACCACCTTCACGACCAACCCGCACCTCAACGACAAGCTGAGCTACAAGCTCGAAGACTTCGCGCCTGTCGCCGCTTTGTGCACCGTGCCATTCGCCTTTGTGGTCAAGAAAGATTTCCCGGCCAAGACACTGCGCGAGTACGTCAGCTACGCCAAGGCCAATCCGGGCAAGATCAACAATGCCACCAACGGCCAGGGCAGCATGGTGCACTTGTTGGGCGAGTTGATCGCCAACGGCCTGGACATCAAGTTCACCGAGGTCCACTACAAGGGCGCTGCGCCTGCGACGATGGACATGATCGCCGGCGTGATCGACAGCAATGTCGAGGCGCTGACCAGCGCTGTGCCCAATGTCAACGCCGGGCAGTACCGCGCACTCGCCGTGCTCAGCGCCGAGCGCCAGGCCTTGATGCCCACCGTGCCGACCTTTCGCGAGTTGGGCTACCCCTCGGTGCTTGGCGAGACCTGGTACGGCGTGTTCGCGCCTGTCGGCACACCCAAGCCCATCGTCGACAAGCTCGCCGCAGCGATCCACAGGATCACGACATCGGCCAGCTTTGGCGAGGCGATGCGCAAGCTGGGCAACGAGAGCAAGACCAGCGCGACGCCGGCCGATCTGCTGGCCTTCACCCAGCAGCAGAGCAAGATGTGGGGCGACCTGATCAAACGGCTCGACATCAAGGCCGAATGAGGCTGCGCGCCGTGACGAATGCTCGGGCCGCGGTCGGCGCGCTGCAAACCGCAGCGATACCCGAGGTATCGCGAGGATTTGCAACGACGCCACCGGGTCGAAGGCGCGCTTTCATGTTTCGATATCTCCGGGGTGCAGCACTA
>RGQD01000194.1 GCA_010030205.1 Betaproteobacteria bacterium | reverse complement strand
CATGGCCGCCGAGGCGGCGGCCATGACCCTGCCGCACCGGGCAGACTTCCGCGGCTGGCAACGCGCCGTGGACGGCCGCGGCGAGTTCCGCCTGGCCTCAGGCGCCCTGCGCCGGCTGGCGCTGGCGCTCGGCATGGCGCCAGGCCGCAAGACCATCACGCCGGCGATCGAAGCTGGCTCGTCCGATTTCTGCCGCGGCTTGCTGCGCGGCTTGTTCGACGCCGACGGTTCGGTGCAGGGCAGCCAGGACAAAGGCGTCAGCGTGCGCCTGACGCAGTCCGATGCATCGCTGCTCGAAGCGGTCCAGCGCCTGCTGCTGCGGCTGGGCGTGTTGTCGACGATCTACCGCAACCGCAGGCCGGCCGGTCTGGCACTGTTGCCCGATGGCCGTGGTGGGCAACGCGACTATCCGCAACAGGCCTCGCACGAACTGGTGATCGCCGGCGACAACCTGACGGTGTTCGCCGAGCGCATCGGCTTCGAGGACGACGCCAAGGCCCAGCGACTCGAAGACCTGTTGGTCGCCTACCGCCGCAGCTTGAACCGCGAGCGCTTCACCGCCACGGTCGAGTCTGTCGAGCCCGCCGGCATCGAGGCGGTTTACGATGTGACGGTCGAGCAAGTGCATGCCTTCGATGCCAATGGTCTGGTGGTGCACAACTGCGGCGAACAGCCGCTGCCGCCCTACGGCTGCTGCTGCCTGGGCAGCGTCGACCTGACGCATTTCGTGCAGCGGCCTTTCGAGGCCGATGCCGATTTCGATGACCAGGGCTTTGCCGAGGTCTGCGCGGTGGCGGTGCGCATGCTCGACAACGTGCTCGACGTCACCGTCTGGCCGCTGCCGCAGCAGCAGGCTGAGGCGATGGCCAAGCGCCGCGTCGGGCTGGGCTTCACTGGCCTGGGCGATGCGCTGGTGATGCTGGGCCTGCGCTACGACACCGAGGCAGCGCGCGCGATGGCCTCGCGCATTTCGGCGGCGATGCGTGACTCGGCGTATGACGCCAGCGCCGATCTGGCGGCCGAGCGCGGCGCTTTCCCGCTGTTCAACGCTGACCTTTACCTGTCTGGCGCCAGCTTCGCGTCGCGCCTGCCGCAGGCGCTCAAGGACAAGATCCGCGGCCAGGGTCTGCGCAACTCGCACCTGCTGTCGATCGCGCCCACCGGCACCATCAGCCTGGCGTTTGCCGACAACGCCAGCAACGGCATCGAACCGGCTTTCAGCTGGAGCTATACCCGCAAGAAGCGCGAGCCCGACAACAGCTTCAAGCAATATGCGGTCGAGGACCATGCCTGGCGGCTGTACCGCCACCTCAAGGGCGTGGATGCGCCGCTGACCGAGGCTTTTGTCACCGCGCTCGAGATGAGCGCCGAGGCCCATGCGGCGATGGTGGCGGCGGTCGCGCCCTATATCGACACCTCGATCTCCAAGACGGTCAACGTGCCGGTCGACTACCCCTATGCCGATTTCCAGAACCTGTACCTGCAGGCCTGGACTGCGGGGCTCAAAGGCCTGGCGACCTACCGGCCCAATGCGGTGCTGGGGTCGGTGCTGAGCGTCGATGCGCCGCCGGTAGCCCCAGACGCCGCGCCCGCGATGTCGGTACAACCCGAGACGCTGGCCACTTTCGACAGTGCCAACCAGCGTTTGCGCTTGGACCGCTTGCCCGCGCCAGTGCTGGCCAGTCTGCGCTGGCCTGGGCGGCCCGAGTTGCCCGGCGGCAATCCGGCCTGGAGCTACCTGATCCAGCACCCGTTCGGTGATTTTTCGCTCTTTGTCGGCGAGTTGCCGGCCGAGGCGGGTCCGGGCCTGGGGCTGTTCGCGCAGAACGTGCCTTTCGAGGTCTGGGTCAACGGTGCCGAGCAGCCGCGCGGTATTGGCGCGATGGCCAAGACCTTGTCGATGGACATGCGCGCCAACGACGCGGCCTGGCTCAAGTTGAAGCTCGACGCTTTGGCCACGGTGGCCGAGGAGCGATCATTCGAGATGCCTTTCCCGCCGACGGGCGAGAAGCGCTTGTTCCCCGGCGTGGTGGCCGCCACTGCGGCGGTGATCCGCTGGCGCTGCGAGCAGCTCGGTGCGCTGCAGGAAGGCGGCCCGACGCCGGTGCTCGATGCGATGTTCAGCCGCGAAGAGCCCCGCACTGGCACGGCGGGCACACTGGCCTGGGCGGTCGATGTGGACAACCATGCCACCGGCGAGTCGTTCACGATGACGCTGAAAGAAGTCTCGCTGCCCGCACCCGATGGCAGCACCGTGACCCGGCCTTGCGCGATCGGCTTTTCGGGCAACTACCCGCGAGCCTTCGACGGGCTGGCGCGATTGCTGTCGCTGGACATGCGGGTGATGGACCCGGCCTGGATCGGCATGAAGCTGCGCAAGCTGCTCAATGTCGGCGAGCCGCTGGGCCACTTCATGGCGCCGGTGCCTGGTGAACGCCGCCAGCAGACCTGGCCCAGCACGGTGGCCTACATCGCCAGGCTGGTGATCCACCGCTATGCGATGCTGGGCGTGCTCGACGAGGCTGGCCTGCCGCTGCGCGAGATGGGTATCCTGGCCGCACCGGCGCTCAAGCGTGCGGTCTCGGGTCAGACCAGCGCGATGGCGCAGATCGCCGGCAAGGCCTGCCCCGATTGCGGCAACCGGACCTTGATCCGCAAGGACGGCTGCGAGTTCTGCACCGCCTGCGGTTTTGTGGGGCAGTGTGGTTGAGGGCTGTGCTGAAGGTTCAGATCGGTGGTTTCATCAAGCCAGCGCAGCCCGGCGTCCGAGCTGCTGCTGAACTGGGCGTCTCGTGAATTGGTGGAAGAAGTTGCTGGCAGCGCTTGAACCGCGCGATCCCGACCCTGATCGGCAGCGTGCGCTGGACCTGATCGCTGCCATCGACGCCGGGGGCCTGCCCTTGAATCCGGCCAGGGTCAACGACATTGGCCGGCGGCTTGGCTTGGAGGTGGCGAGCAGCGCGCCGATCGAGTTGACGATCGCCCGTATCCGCACCGCGCTGCACAAGCCGCCGCCTTGAGGCCCGGGTCCGCCAGGGCAGCAACTGCCACCTATAGTGCGGATGCATCGGAGGTCCCATGGACAAAACACCACCGCGCGACATGCGCTTTTTCGCGCCGCCCCTAGCCGAGGCGAGTCTGTCACCCGCGCTGTACTGGCGCAGCCCTGTCGAGCTGGGCATCGCCGGCGGCGCTGAAGCGGTGAGGGCGTGATGGCTGGCGCATGGTGGGCCTGGCTCCTGGCCTTGGCCTTGTACGGCCTGTTTCGATGGTGGTACGACAACTGGCAAGGGCCGCTGACCGCGTCGGAAATCGACGCCTTCCTGGCCGGGTCGGGCCAAACGAAGGTGGGTGAGCACACCGATCTGGCCGCGCTGCGCAAGTTTCTCGAGGCCGATGATGGCCGCGAGTTCATCATGAGCAACCTCGTTCGCGTGCATCCCCACGAGGTGCCGCACCCGGTGACGGGCGTGCCCACGCAGGGTCTGGCGCTGTTGCAGGACTACGGCCGGCGCTTTGTCGTGGTGCTGCTGCGCCACGGCGGTCACCCGATGCTGGTGATGCGCAAGGTGGGCGGCTACGTGGATGCGTGGAACACGCCGCCAGACCCAGGCTGGCATGTGGTGGGCGCGATGCGCTACCGCAGCCGGCGCGACATGATGGTGTTGGCCAACGACCCGTCACTGCGCGATGTGCATCCTTTCAAGACAGCGGGCACTGCGATGACCTTCTCGTTTCCAGCGCAAGTGATGATGGGATTCGCGCTGGGCCCCCGCGTCTGGGTCGGGCTGTTGCTGGTGATGTTGGCGTCTCTGGTTCACCTGGGCAGCTTGTTGGTCGCGCTGCAATCTCAGGCCTGAGATCCGCGGTCTGGCGCCAACAAGGCTTGCCGCACCGCCCACATGCGGTCCTGGCCCCACACGGCTGTGTCGCGCACTCTGAACGATGGCACACCCCAGAGGCCCAGGTCCAGCATCGCGGCCCGGTTGGCCTCGGCGGTCTGGCGCCAGGCTTCGTCTTTCATCGCTTCTCGCGCATCGGCCCATGCCAGCCCTGCGCGCTCGACGATGCGGCGCAGGCCGCGGTCGCTTCCTGCGTCCAGGCCTTCGGCCCAGACCCCACGCATGAAAGACAGCACATAGGCCTGGCCTTGGCCAGCGCGCTCGGCCATCGGCATCAATGACAGCCCGCGCTCGGTAGGGCGGCCGACCGGGTCGTTGACGCGACCGAATGGCGTGTTGCGGACAAAGGCTTCACGCGCGGTGTCCAGGCTGATGTACCTGCGTTTGTCGCTCGGCACCGCCAAGCCGCGCATCACCATCGGCAACACATAGCGCAGGCGCACCGGGGCCGCCGTGAGCCGGCCGAGCTCGAACACCCGCGCTGCGACGATCGCCGAATACGGGCTGCGCAGCGAGAAGAAGAAGTCGATCGGCGCCGGGTTGGCCAGGGCCTGGGGCTGCTGCAGGTCGGCGTCGGGCGCGAACATCAGGCCCGACACGCCTGGACGCTGCGCCCCCAGATCCTGCAGTCGTCGCTCCAGGTGGTGCAGCCTGTCGATGCCCCAGTACCACTGGCCGCCGTAGAACAGCGTCGCGCCCAGGTAATGACCCAGGTCTTGGCGCAGCGCGGTTGCGGCGGCCAGATGGGCAGCGACTTGATCGGAGCTGGCTTCGGGCAGTGGCGCGCAGGCAGCTGGCGCTGCGGGCTGCCAGAGAGCGGCCGAGATCGGCCCCGCTTCGTCGATGAAGCGGCCATCGGCTGCTGCTGCGACCAGGCGACGCGTGGCTTGTGCCACCGCTTGCGCTGGTGGCTGGATACCCGGGTCGTTGAATGCCAAGCCGTGGTGTGCGGCCAGCGCTTGTGCATCCCGGCGGCTGTAGGCGACGAGCCGGTCACGGTCTGGCGCGGCGGCGTCGCTGGGTGGGCCGACGACATGCGGCACGATGTCAATGTCATAGCGCGCCAGCAATGCCGGCAGGCAGTTGGCCAGCAGTGCGCTGTACGGATCGTCGACCTGGTGAAAGCAGTGGACGCGGTGCGGCTCGCCTCTCGCGGTGCGGCGGCGCTCGGCCTTGGCCTGCGCTTTTTGCAGGCGATCGCGTGACAGCATCCATTGCGACACTGCTGGCATCAGCAAGCTGCGAATCGACATCAGCGGTCTGCGCTGGCTGGGCCTGCGGCGTGGGTGGGTCTTGCGGGAGTGGCTGACATTTTTTCCGCGCGATCCGAGGCAGTGCCGCATTGTGGCTCGATTCGCTGGCTTGCCGGACTCGCCGCTGGCGACGATCGCCGAGTGCCTCGCCAGGGCAGCTGCGACCCGGCGCGGCGGGTCGGCCCCTGCGTTGGGCTGTCGCTTGGTGGACAGCCTTGTCCGGGCATCCTCGGGTTCCGGGCCCAGGCTTGCGTCAGGCATGATGCTTCGATCATCATAGGAGACACCGGCATGACCTGGAAACCCGAGTTGGAAGAGCTTGCCAGCCGCACGGCGCTGGCCCATCAGATGGGGGGCGCCGACAAGGTCAAGCGTCAGCACGATGCCGGGCGTCTGACGGTGCGCGAGCGCATCACCCGCTTGGTCGATGACAACAGTTTTCATGAAGTGGGCGCGCTGTCTGGCGTGGCCGAATACGACGCTGCCGGTGCACTGCAGCATGTGACCCCGGCCAACTGCGTGTTCGGTCGCGGCCGTATCGATGGCCGGCCGGTGGTGGTGGTGGGCGACGACTTCACGGTGCGCGGTGGCTCGGCCGACGCGTCGATATCGAACAAGCCGCTGATGGCCGAGGACATGGCCGCCGAGTTCCGACTGCCCATCCTGCGGGTGATCGAGGGCTCGGGCGGCGGCGGCTCGGTCAAGACCATTGAGACCAAGGGCGCTTCCAACCTGCCGGGCGGCATCGGCGGAACGCGCAGCTTCTGGCGCATGACAGCCAACCTGGCCGAGGTGCCGGTGGTCGGCTTGGGCCTGGGATCGGTGGCTGGGTTGGGCGCGGCGCGACTGGCGTCCAGCCACTACTCGGTGATGACGCGACAGTCGGCGATGTTTGTCGCCGGCCCGCCGCTGGTCGCGCGCCTGGGCCAGGTGCTGGACAAGCAGGCGCTGGGCGGCGCCGACATCCAGACCCGCAGCGGCGCGATCGACGAAGCCGTCGAGACCGAGGAAGAGGCTTTTGCCTGCGCGCGCCGTTTCCTGTCCTACTTGCCGTCGTCGGTGCATGGGCTGCCGCCGGTGCTGCCCTGCGACGACGACCCGTCACGCGCCGACGAATCGCTGATGCATGCTGTGCCGCGGAATCGACGCTCGGTCTACAAGATGCGGCCGATCGTCGAATCGGTGGTCGATGCGGGCAGCTTTTTCGAGATGGGGCGCAACTTCGGCCGCTCGATCATCGCCGGGCTGGCGCGGCTCGAGGGCCACCCGGTGCTGATGCTGGCCAGCGACCCCTACCACTACGGCGGCGCCTGGAGCCCGGACACCTGTCAGAAGGTGGTCCGCTTCGTCGACCTGGCCGAGACCTTCCACCTGCCGGTGGTCTACCTGATGGACTGCCCGGGCTTCATGATCGGCGCCGAGGCCGAGCGCACCGCCACCATCCGCCATGGCGTGCGGGCGATGGCGGCGATGAACCAGACCAGCGTGCCCTGGTGCACCGTGATCGTTCGCAACGCCTTTGGCGTGGCCGGCGCGGCGCACCAACCAGCCGGGCGCTTGTCGCTGCGCTATGCCTGGTTGTCGGCCTACTGGGGCTCGCTGCCGCTCGAAGGCGGCATCGAAGCGGCCTACCGCGCCGACATCGAGGCTGCGGACGACCCCAAGGCCAAACTGCTGGAGATCGAGGCGCGGCTCAACGCGCTGCGCTCGCCGTTTCGCAGCGCCGAGAAGTTCTGGGTCGAGGAGATCATCGACCCGCGCAAGACCCGGGCGCTGCTGTGCGATTTCGCACGCCTGGCCGAACCGCTGCGCATCCCCGGCAAGGCGACATTCGCGATGCGTCCCTGACGCCTGCGAACGCCTGCGAACGCCGGCAGGCTCCAGCACCGGGCCTGCCGCGATCGCCTGCGGGTCAGGCTCGCCGCTTGTTTTGTTGCCGGCCGTCGCCGACCCAGTCCAGTAGCAAGGTGTAGCCCACCGCCAGCACCACCGGGCCGACGAAGATTCCCACCAGACCGAAAGCCAGCAGGCCGCCGATCACGCCGGCAAAGATCAGCAGCAGCGGCAGGTCGGCACCGAGCCGGATCAGCATCGGCCGCAGGAAGTTGTCGAGCATCACGACCACGCCGGTGAGCACCAGCAGGAAGCTGCCCCAGCCGGTCTGGCCGCTCCAGTACAGCCAGGCCATCGCCGGCACCAGCACCAGCACCGGACCGATCTGGGCCAGGCAGCAGACGAACACCACCACCGTCAACAGCCCGGCATAGGGCACGCCGGCGATCGCCAGCCCGATGCCTGCGAGCACCGACTGCACCGCCGCGGTCACGCCGACGCCGAGGGCAACACCGCGGATCGCCTGGCCCGCCAGCACCACGACGGCCTCACCCTGTGGGCCGCCTAGGCGCCGACCCATTCGCAGCAGCGTGGCCGCAGCGAATTCGCCCTGCGCGTACATCAGCGCGGCGAGCGCGACGATCATCAACACCTGCAGCGCCAGATAGCCCAGGCTGCCGGCCTCGGCGACGACCCAGCGCGTCAGCATCCCGGCGTAGGGAGACAGCTTGGCCCACAGGCCTTCGGAGCCCGCAGCGGCGACCTCTTTCCAGACCGCGTCTATCCTGGGGCCTAGCACCGGCAGCGACGAGAGCCAGTCTGGCGGCGTGGGCATGCGCAACTGCGACAACTGCTTGACAAGGTCGACGATCGCGTCGGCGTTGTCGACCAATGTCAGGATCGCCAGCGTCAGCGGCACGACGAACAGCAGCAGCAGCGCCAGCGTCATCCCCGCCACCGCCAGTGCGCGCCGCTGCCACAACCTGGCCTGCAGGCGTCGCATCAGCGGCCAGGTGGCCACGACGATGGTGGTGGCCCAGATCGCCGGCCCGACAAACGGCCGCAAGACCCAGAATGCGGCCAGGATCAGCCCGGCGATGAACAACACGCCCAGCGTGTTTCGGGCCAGGTCTGGGCGAGGGTCGGTCGGGTTCATGCTTGGCCGGCAGCTTCAGTCGAAAAGCGAGCGATGCTGGTCGCGCAGCAGGTTCTTCTGCACCTTGCCCATCGCATTGCGCGGCAGGTCGGCGACGACGAACAGCTTCTTCGGAACCTTGAAATTGGCGATGGCGGCCTTCAGGCTGGCGATCATCGCGGCCGGGTCCGGCGCTGCGCCGGGCTTGGCCACCACCACCGCGACCACGGCCTCGCCGAAGTCCGGGTGCGGCACGCCGATCACCGCCGACTCGGCCACGCCGGCCATGTCGTTGATGAAGCCCTCGATCTCGGCCGGGTAGACGTTGTAGCCGCCGCTGATGATCAAGTCCTTGCTGCGGCCGACGATGGTGACATAGCTGTCGGCCTCGATCTTGCCGACGTCACCGGTCTTGAACCAACCGTCGTCGGTGAATTCTTCACGGGTCTTCTCGGGCATGCGCCAGTAACCCGAGAAGACATTCGGTCCGCTGACCTGCAGGTGGCCGATCTGGTCGACCGCGCAGGGCTGGCCTGCGTCGTCCATCACCCGCAGACCGACGCCGGGCAAGGCCGGACCGACGGTGCCGCGCCGGCGCGGTCCAGCGCTGGCGCGGCAGGTCGGCAACGACGAACAGCTTCTTGGGGACCTTGAAATTGGCGATGGCGGCCTTCAGGCTGGCGATCATCGCGGCCGGGTCCGGCGCTGCGCCGGGCTTGGCCACCA
>RGQD01000193.1 GCA_010030205.1 Betaproteobacteria bacterium | reverse complement strand
GTGCGGTCTGGCACTGCGCGGTGGCAAAGCTGCAGCGTGGCGCGAACAAGCAGCCCGGCGGCTGGTTGAACTGGCCGGGCACCAGGCCGGGAATCGCCGCCAGCCGCTTGCCCTGGGCGTGCTCGGGCAGGGCGGCCAGCAGCGCGGCGGTGTAGGGATGGTGCGGGTCGCCAAACAGCGCGCTGGCGCGGGCCGATTCGACCTGCCGGCCAGCGTACTGCACCAGCACTCGGTCGGCGGTCTCGGCCACCACGCCCAGGTCGTGGGTGATCAGCACCAGCGCCATGCCGCCGTCGCGCTGCGGCGCGCCCCGCGGTGCCGCGGTCGCTGCGCTGTCACGCCGCAGCGACAGCAGCAGGTCGAGGATCTGGGCCTGTATCGTCACGTCCAGCGCGGTGGTGGGTTCATCGGCGATCAGCAGCCGCGGCTGGCAGGCCAGAGCCATCGCGATCATCACGCGCTGGCTCATGCCGCCTGATAACTGGTGCGGGAAGGCCCCGGCACGGCGCGCCGGGTCGGGGATGCCGACTTGTTCCAGCAGTTCGATCACCCGGCGCTTGCGCTCGCGCCGGCCCAGCCCCAGGTGGGTCGCCAGCGACTCGGCGATTTGCCAGCCGACGGTGAAACAAGGGTTGAGCGAGGACATCGGCTCCTGGAACACCATCGCGATGTCGCGGCCGATCAAGGCTCGGCGCTGACGGGCGCTCAGCGCGCGCAGGTCTTGCCCGGCAAACACCAGACGCTCGGCGGTGATGCTGGCGGTCCAGGGCAGCAGACCCATGATCGCCAGCATCGCCACCGACTTGCCCGAACCCGATTCGCCGACGATCGCCAGCACCTCGTCGGTGTCGACGTGCAGGTCGATGCCGTCGACCGCGGTGAAGGCGCCGCCGCGCGTGGCGAAGCGCACCGTCAGGCCGCGGATGTCTAGCAATGTGGCCATGTCAACAACTGTTAGGCAGGCCGGAGCGGACCGGCCAAGTTGCCGATGCGCAGCCGGCTTCGCCGGGCCGCTGGCGGCGCCCCCTTGAGGGGTAGGCGCCGAAGGCGCTTCGGGGTTGGGCCTTCATGAGCGGCGCATCTTCGGGTCGAGCGCGTCGCGCAGCCCGTCGCCGGCCAGGTTGACCGCCACCACCGTGACCAGGATCGCCAGCCCGGGCAGTGTCACCAGCCAGGGGTCGGAGCGGATGAACTCGCGCGCGTCGGCCAGCATCGTGCCCCACTCGGCCGTCGGAGCCTGGGCGCCGAGGCCGAGAAAGCCCAGCGCGGCGGCCTCCAGGATCGCATCCGACACCCCTAGCGCGGCTTGCACGATCAGCGGCGACAGGCAGTTCGGCAGCACGGTCGACAGCAGCAGCCGCGCCGGCCCCACCCCGGCGACCCGCGCGGCGGTGACATAGTCACGTCCCAGTTCGGCCAATGCCGAGGCCCGCACCAGCCGCACATAGCGCGGCAGCGTGACGATGGCCACCGCGACGATGGTGTTGGTCAGGCTGGGCCCCAGCACCGCCACCACCAGGATCGCCAGCACCAGGCCGGGCACGGCCATGATCAAGTCCATGGTCCGGGTGATCAGCACATCGACCGCGCTGCCCCAGGTGCCGCGCAGCGACACGCAGGCCAGCCCCAGTCCGATGCCGATCACGAAGGACACGCCCATCACCGCCAGACCGATGAACAGCGAGATGCGGGCGCCGTGGATCAGTCGTGTCAGCATGTCGCGGCCCAGGCTGTCGGTGCCCAGCCAGAAGCGCGACGAGCCGCCGGCCGACCACATCGGCGGCGCGCGGACCGCGTCGCGGAATTGCTCGATCGGCGAGTAGGGCGCGACCACGTCGGCAAAGATCGCCAGCAGCACGATCAGCACCACCACTGCCAGTCCGCCGACCGCGCCGCGGTTGTCCTTGAAGGCGTCCCAGAAGGCGCGCAGCGGCGGGCGCGGGGCTGGTTCCGCTTGTTCGGCCACTGCGATGACATTCATCGCGATGGCTCCAACTCGCGTACTGCGACTTGACACGCAGACCAGGTGGGCCCCTCGTCAAGCAAACGCCGCGGAACCGGCTCCGCCGGGCCGCTGGCGTTGCCCCCCTGGGGGGGAGCGCCGCAGGCGCTACGGGGGGGGGACAAGTCAGCCATGCCGGATGCGTGGGTTGATCAAGCCGTAAGTCAGGTCGACCATGAGGTTGACAGTGATCACCACCGACGAGATCAGCATCACGCCGCCTTGCAGCGCGGGGTAATCGCGGCGCGAGATCGACTCGATCAACCACTTGCCCACGCCCGGCCAGGAGAAGATGGTTTCGGTCAGCACCGCGCCGGCCATCAGCCCGCCTACTTGCAGGCCGATGATCGTGACCACCGGAATCAGCGCGTTGCGCAGCGCATGCAGGCCGATCACGCGCCAGGCCGGCAAGCCCTTGGCGCGGGCGGTGCGCACATAGTCTTCGCTCAACACCTCGAGCATCGCCGAGCGCGTCATCCGGGCAATCACCGCCAGCGGGATCGTGCCCAGCACGATCGCCGGCAGCACCAGGTGGTGCAGCGCGTCCTTGACCGCGCCGGCCTGGCCCGAGAGCCAGGCGTCGACCACCATGAAGCCGGTGACGGGCTCGAAGTAGAACTTGATCAGGTCGATGCGGCCCGAGACCGGCGTCAGCCCCCAGCGCTCGGCAACGAACATGATCAGCAGCAGGCCCCACCAGAAAATGGGCATCGAGTAACCCGTCACCGACAGGCCCATCAGCGTCTGGTCGAACATGGTGCCGCGCTTGGCCGCCGCGACCGTGCCGGCCGGGATGCCCAGCAGCACTGCGAACAGCATGGCCGCCAGCGACAACTCGATGGTGGCTGGGAACAGCGTCGCGAACTCGGTCAAGACCTTCTGGTTGGTGGCCAGCGAAGTGCCGAAATCACCCTGTAGCAACTTGCCGCCGTAGCTTAGAAACTGCTGCCAAACCGGCTGGTCCAGCCCCAGGTCGTGGCGGAACATCGCCAGCCGCTCGGCCGAGATGCCGCGCTCGCCGACACGCACTTCCACCGGGTCGCCCGGCACCAAGCGGATTGCTGCGAAGGTGACGAACATCAGCGCGATGAAGGTGGGGAGGGTCAGCGCCAGGCGGCGCAGCAGGTAGGCGAACATCAGCGGGCGGCAGCGGAGCGGGCGGGGTGGGCCGGACTTGTGCTTGGGATCAGCCGCGCCGCTCGCGCGCCACATGCCAGACCTGCAGCAGTTGCACCTCGTCGGCGCGCAGGCGGTAGCTCACCAAGTAGTTCTTGTGCACGAGCAGTTCCCGGGTGTCGTCCAGCCTGCCTTGACGCCCCAGCAATGGAAATTCTTCCAGCCGTGCCACCCGGTCGGCG
Organism: Betaproteobacteria bacterium; assembly: GCA_010030205.1. Classification (GTDB taxonomy): domain Bacteria; phylum Pseudomonadota; class Gammaproteobacteria; order Burkholderiales; family Burkholderiaceae_C; genus Pseudaquabacterium. The sequence continues at coordinate 5,521 of RGQD01000193.1, read as the reverse complement.
ATGGCTTCGACAAAGGCCTGGGCCGCCAGCGGTTTGTCGTCGGCCGCCATTCGATCCGCCAGCCGCTGCAGATCGGCCAGGGCGCGCTGCGACCAGCGCAGTTTCATGCCGATCGCGGCGTGCTGTAGCGGTCGAACAGCGCCTGCACCTCGCCGTCGCTGGCGAACTCGCCTCGGTCGGCGGCGGCGATCGCCTGTTTCAGGTCGACGACCTGCGGCAAGCGCCAGTCCAGGTAGTCGGTGAGCGCCTCCATCGCCACATGGCTCTTGCTGCGGCCGATCATCACCGCGTAGGTCTCGATGCGAGCCTTTAACTCACCGGGCAGCCGCATGCTGACCTGGCTGTCCTTGGTGGTCGGCATGCCTGGCAAGGTCGGCTCGGTCATCGCAGTGCTCCGTTTGGTGGCGTGGATGGAGGTTATGAACTACAGTGTAGTGCATTGTCTTGCATCGCGACAGGCTAGGCCTATTTCAGCTCCACGCCATTGAACTGGTGCGAGCCGAACGGGCTCTGTTTGTAGCCCGACACCTCTTTGCGCATCGCCTCGTAGACCACCGAATGCGCGATCTTGAAGTCGGGTGATTCCTCATGCTCTATCACCTGCATCTCCTGGTAGAGCTTGGTCCGCTCCTTGAGGTCGGCGATGCTGCGGGCCTTGATCAGGCGCTCGTCGAAGGCCTTGTTGCACCACTTGGACAGGTTCTGGCCGCCCACTCGCGCCGCTTCACAGCCGTGCAGAAAGAAGAAGTTGTCCGGGTCGCCGTTGTCGCCGGTCCAGCCCAGCATGCCGGTGATGTGCTCGCCCTGCTGCATGCGCTTGCGGTACTCGCCCCACTCGTAGGTGACGAGCTTGGCGTTGACGCCGATCTTGGCCAGATCGGCCTGCATCATCTCGGCGATGCGCTTGGCATTCGGGTTGTAGGGTCGCTGCACCGGCATGTACCAGAGGTCGATCTCTAGCGGCGTCTTGACGCCGGCCGCAGCCAGCATCGCCTTGGCCTTGGCGCTGTCGAAAGCGTGGTCCTTGACCGCGTCGTTGTACGACCACAGCGTGGGCGGGATCAGGTTCTTGGCGGCCTGGCCGGCGCCCAGGTAGACGTCCTTGATGATCGCGGCCTTGTCGATCGCCATGCTCATCGCCTGGCGCACCTCCTTCTTGTCGAACGGAGGTTTCTGGGTGTTGAAGGCCCAGTAGGCGATGTTCAGGCCAGGCTGGTTGATCAGCTTGAGCGCCGGGTCTTTCTGCATCTCCGGCAGGTCAGCCGGTCGCGGTGCGATCACGAAATGGCATTCGCCGGCTTTGAGCTTGCTGTAGCGCGCAGTCGGGTCGGGCGTGATCGCGAACACCAGGTCGTCGACCAGCGCTTTTTCGCCCGCCGGTCCCCAGTAGTCCTTGTTGGCCTTGAAGCGGATCACCGCATCCTTCTGGTAGGCGACGAACGAGAACGGCCCGGTGCCCACCGGCTGCTGGTCGAGTTGCTCTTTTTTGCCGGCCTTGGCCAGGAAGTCGGCGTATTCGGCCGAGGCGATGCTGGCGAAGTCCATCGCCAGGTTGGCCAGCATCGTGACGTTGGCTTTCTTCAGCGTGATCCGCACCGTCATCGGGTCGACCTTGTCGATCGATGCCAAGTCCTCGTTCAGCCCCATGTCGGCGAAGTAGTCGTATTTGCCGCCCGAGACCTTGGCATAGGGGTGGTCGGCTTTCCATTGGCGTTCGAACGAGAACAGCACGTCGTCAGCGTTGAAGTCGCGCGTCGGTTTGAAGCCGTTGACGCCCGAGTGGAACTTGACGCCCTTGCGCAGCTTGAAGCTGAAGACCCGGCCGTCGGGCGACACGGTCCAGCTCTCGGCCAGGCCGGGTTCGACCTGGGTCGAGCCTCGCGCGAACTGGGTCAGTTTGTCGTAGACCGGGCGCGCGGCGTCGAAGCTGGTGCCGGTGGTGTTGATCGCGGGCGAGAAGTTCTCGGGCGAGCCCTCAGAGCAATAGACCAAGGTCTTGGCCTGCAAGGCTGTTGCTGTCAACAGCGTTGCAGCGAGGGCCGCCAGCAACGCCACGAAGGCGTGCGGCTTGGTGGGCTGTTGGCTGGCGATTGGATCGGTCCGGGCAAGGCTGATGTGGGACATGGATGGGCTCCTCGTGTTGCACCCATCCTAAGGCGTCTCGCGCAATGGCCAGCGGCGGCCCAACTCCTGGATGGCGTGGCGGGTTGGCCGCAGGCGGTCTGCGACAATCCTGGCAACGCTGGTTTCGTGCCCCCGAAGCCGGCGTTTTTCATTCCACGGGGCCATGTCGAGGAACACCATGTTCAAAAACCTCCCGCGCGCCGTCACGGCTGCGCTTGTCAGTGCCATCGGCGTGAGCGCGTTCGCGGCGGCGCCTCAAACGGCTGCGTTGCAGGCCTGCTTTGTCTATGTCAGCCCGGTCGGCCAAGCCGGCTGGACTTACCAGCACGACCTGGGACGTCAAACGCTGGCCAAAGCCCTCGGCAGCCAGGTCAGTACCCACGTCGTCGAGGCGGTGGCCGAAGGGCCTGACAGCGAGCGCGTGATGCGCGACCTGGCGCAGCAGGGCTGCGGCCTGATCTTCGCCACCAGCTTCGGCTACTTGGAGCCCGCGCTGCGGGTGGCGGCGGAATTTCCTGCCGCGCGCTTCGAGCATGCCGGCGGCTACAAGACCGCGGCCAACCTGGGCACCTACAACGCCCGCTACTACGAGGCACGCTGGCTCGCCGGTTGGTTGGCCGGCAAGCAGAGCAAGACCGGCGTGGCCGGTTATGTGGCGGGCTTTCCAATACCCGAGGTGGTGCAGGGCGTCAACGCCTTCACGCTGGGCATGCGCGCGGCCAACCCCAAGGCCGAGGTCCGGCTGGTCTGGCTCAACAGTTGGTTCGACCCGGCGCGCGAGCGCGAGGCCGCTATCACGCTGGTCAACCAAGGCGCCGATGTGCTGACCAACCACAGCGGTTCATCCGCAGTCGCGCAGGCAGCTGAGGAAAAGGGCGTGATGTTGCTGGCTTACCAGAGCGACATGGCTCGCTTCGCGCCCAAGGCCCAGCTCGCAGCGGTGACCCACCAATGGGGTGGCTATTACACCGAGGTGGCGCGCTCGGTGATCGCTGGCACTTGGACGCCGAAACCGGTCTGGGGCGGTATGAAGGACGGACTGGTGCAACTCAGCGCCGTCAATCCGGCGCTGCCTGTGGCCGTGAAGGCCGAGTTGGCGCAGCGTCAGCAGGCGATCATCGACGGGCAGTTCAAGCCGTTTGCCGCGCCGCTGGTCGACAACCAAGGTCGCAGCCGCTTGGCGCGGGGCGTGCTGGACGATGCCCAGATCGTCGGCATGGACTGGTTGGTCCAAGGGGTGGTGGGCGTGTTGCCCGCGTCGCGCTGAGCTCGCCGCCGTCAGCCCAGGGCAGCGGCCGATTCGCCAAAAGCATAGGCGTCCATGCCCAGGCAGCCATAGGTCAGGCTTTGGTGCAGCCGCCTGCCGGTCCCACCGGCGCCGGCGGCGATGAAGAACGGCAGCAGATGCTCATCGGTCGGATGCATCAGCACCGCGTGCGGCGCCTGGCGGCGGTAGTCGAGCAGCGCCGGCCAGTCGGCGGCCGCCGCGCGCTCGGCGAACCAGCGGCGAAAGGCCGCGCATTCGGCGATCTCGGGCGCGTCCAGCGGCGGTCGGCTGTTGGCAAACACCAGCCGCAGGTTGTGCGTGATGCTGCCGCTGCCCAGCACCAGCACGCCTTCGTCGGTCAGCGGCGCGAGCGCCTGGCCCAGCGCAAACAGCCGGGCCGGGGACCAGTCGGGTGGGAACGCCAGCGGCAGCACCGGCATGTCGGCGGCCGGCCACATGAAACGCAGCGGCGTCCAGATGCCGTGATCCAGTCCGCCCTCGGCCTGGCTGTGCACCGGCAGGCCGGCGCCGCGCAGCAGCTCGGCCACACGCGCTGCGAGTTCGGGCGCGCCAGGCGCGTCGTAGCGCAATTGGTACAGCGCGTCGGGAAAGCCTGAGAAATCGTGCACCGTGTGGTGTTGCGTGGCGGCCAGCAGCACCGGCTCGCGGGTCAGCGAATGGGCCGACAGCGCCAGGATGGCACGCGGTTTTTGCGCCGTGGCCGCGATGGCCGTGCCCAGCTGTTGCCAGAAGGGGCCGGTGGCGCCGGGTTCGAGCGCAGTCATCGGCGAGCCATGGGACAGGAACAAAGGAGCGATCGTCATGCCGGGATTAAAGCAGCGGCTGCGCGGCCTCAGGTTCGAAGCCACTGCACGCTGCGTTCAAAACGCATTGACAGGGTGGGCCGAGGCGTCGTGCTGTTGGTGTACCGTCCTGCCCATGAACTCCCACGCATTGCCTGTCTCCATCTTCGCGCTGGCCTGGCGCCAGGGCTGGCGCGACTTTCGTGCCGGCGAGCTGCGGCTGTTGATGGTCGCGGTGGTGCTGGCGGTGGCCGCGCTCAGCGCGGTAGGTTTCTTCGCGACCCGGCTCGAGGCTGCGCTGGTGCGCGATGCCGGCAAGTTGCTGGGCGGTGACGTGGTGCTGGCCAGCGACCAGGCTGCGCCGCCGGCATTTGTTGAGCGGGCCCGCATGCTCGGCCTGCAACTGGCAAGCAGCGCCAGTTTTCCGAGCATGGCGCGTGCGCCCGATGCCAAGGGCGGTGCGACGCGCTTGGTCGCTGTCAAGGCCGTGACCGATGCCTACCCGTTGCGCGGCCAGATGCTCCTGGCCGCGCGCGTTGGCGGCCCTGAGCAGGTGCTGGTCGGCGGCCCGGCGCGCGGCACGGTCTGGGTCGATGCCGGATTGCTCGACGCATTGGCGCTCGTGCCTGGCGACACCTTGTTGCTGGGCGAGCAAGGCTTTGCGATCGCCCGTGTGATCGTGCAGGAGCCCGACCGTGGTGCCGGTTTCATGAGCTTCGCGCCGCGCGTGATGCTGGCCGCCGCCGACCTGGCCGCCACCGGTCTGGTGCAGCCGACCAGCCGCGTGACGCACCGTTTGATGCTCGCCGCGCCGCTCGACCGCCAGGCGGGGGTGCGCGAGTTCGTGCGCTGGGCCCAGGGTCATATCGCCGCGACCAAGCTGCGTGGTCTGCGCATCGAGTCCTTGGAGTCCGGCCGCCCCGAGATGCGCCAGACGCTGGACCGGGCGCAGCGCTTTCTGAACCTGGTCGCGCTGCTGGCCGCGCTGCTGGCGGCGGTCGCGGTGGCGATCGCAGCGCGCGACTTTTCCCAGCGCCATCTCGATGACTGCGCGATGCTGCGGGTGCTGGGCGCGCCGCAGCGCGCGATTGCCGGCGCCTACGCGCTGGAGTTCGGCGCCGTCGGGTTGGTCGCCAGTGCGATCGGTGCGGCGCTGGGCTTTGCAGTGCATTTCGTCTTCGTCAGCTTGCTCGCGGGCTTGGTCGATGCAAATTTGCCGCCGGCCACCTGGGCGCCTGCTGTTTTCGGGCTGGGCGTTGGCATGACGCTGCTGGCGGCCTTTGGCCTGCCGCCGGTGCTGCAGCTCGCGCGCGTGCCACCGCTGCGC
>RGQD01000192.1 GCA_010030205.1 Betaproteobacteria bacterium | reverse complement strand
CGGCATCGCGCTGCTGTCGACCGGCGGCACCGCCAAGCTGCTCGCCGAAGCCGGCCTGCCGGTCACCGAGGTGGCCGAGGTCACCGGCTTCCCCGAGATGCTCGACGGCCGGGTCAAGACCCTGCATCCGCGCATCCACGGCGGCTTGCTGGCGCGGCGCGACTCGCCCGAGCACATGGCCGCGCTAAGCCAGCACGGCATCGCCACCATCGACTTGCTGGTGATCAACCTCTACCCCTTCGCCCAGGCCACGGCCAAACCAGGCTGCACGCTCGAAGATGCGATCGAGAACATCGACATCGGCGGCCCGGCGATGCTGCGCGCGGCGGCCAAGAACTGGCAGGACGTCGGCGTGGTGATCGAACCCAACGACTATGCCCAGGTGCTGGCCGAGCTAGACGCCGGCGGCCTGACGCGCAAGACCAAGTTTGGTCTCGCGCGCAAGGTCTACGCCCACACCGCCGCCTACGACGGCATGATCACCAACTACCTCAGCGCGATCGAGCCCGGCGCCGAAGACAGCCCGACCGCAGTGCCCAAGCGCAGCGAATACCCCGAGGTCTACAACCTGCAGCTGCTCAAGACCCAGGACATGCGCTACGGCGAAAACCCGCACCAAAGCGCGGCCTTCTACCGCGAGCGCGAACCCGCGCCGGGCACGCTGTCGCAGTGGGTCCAGTTGCAGGGCAAGGAGCTGTCGTTCAACAACATCGCCGATGCTGACGCGGCCTGGGAATGCGTCAAGACCTTCAGTGCCGGCAGCGCCTGCGTGATCGTCAAGCACGCCAACCCCTGCGGTGTGGCGGTCGGCGCCAATGCCTTCGAGGCCTATGCCAAGGCCTTGCAGACCGACCCGACCAGCGCCTTCGGCGGCATCATCGCGTTCAACCAGCCGCTGGACGGCGCCACTGCGGAGGCTGTGGCCAAGCAGTTCGTCGAGGTGATCATCGCGCCGGAGATCACGCCGCAAGCCCGGGCGATCTTCGCCGCCAAGCAAAACGTCAGGCTGCTCGAGGTGCCGCTGTCGACCCAGGGCAACCGGCTCGATTTCAAGCGCGTGGGCGGCGGCATGCTGCTGCAGGCTACCGATGCCCGCAATGTCGAGGTCGGTGAGCTCAAACTGGTGACCCGCTTGCAGCCCACGGCGCAGCAGATCGACGACTTGATGTTCGCCTGGAAGGTTGCGAAGTTCGTCAAGAGCAACGCGATCGTGTTCTGCGGCCAAGGCATGACGCTGGGCGTCGGAGCCGGCCAGATGAGCCGAATCGATTCGGCCCGCATCGCCAGCATCAAGGCCGGCAACGCCGGGCTGAGCCTGGTCGGCAGCGCGGTCGCCAGCGACGCCTTCTTCCCGTTCCGCGATGGCCTGGACGTGGTGATCGACGCCGGCGCGCGCTGCGTGATCCAGCCCGGTGGCTCGATGCGCGACGCCGAGGTGATCGCCGCCGCCGACGAGCGTGGCGTCGCGATGGTGTTCACCGGCACCAGGCATTTCAGGCACTGAGGCAGTTGGCCAAGGTCTGCGGGGACAACCCCGATTGCGGTCTTGCGGTCAGGCCATGAACATCACCGCCAACGCCCTTTGCCATGAACCTCCACGCTCTGCCTTCAGCCAAGGACTTGCCCACCCGTCGCGACCCAGCCAATAGGGGGTTCGCATGGCGGTTCGCCGCTGCCATCGCGCTGTGCCTGTGGCTGGCGGACGGCGCGCTGGCCGCCAAGCCAGCGGCCAGCGCACCACCGCCTGCAGCCATTTCCACAGCACCGGTCGAGACCGGCCGCTGGGTCCATGCGCTGTCGGCCTACCAGCCGCCCAAGTACCCCAGCGGCTTCGACCACTTCGACTACGCCAACCCGGATGCGCCCAAGGGCGGTGTGCTGAAGCTGGCCAACCCCGACCGGCGTTCGAGCTTCGACAAGTTCAACCCCTACACCTTGAAGGGTGTGGCGCCGGCGGCGATGACGATGTTCGTCTTCGAATCGCTGACCCTTGCCTCGCTAGACGAACCCCAGGCGATGTACGGCCTGCTGGCCGAATCGATCTGGGTCGAACCCGACCTGTCGTCGATCTCGTTCCGGCTGAACCCGCTGGCGCGATTTGCCAACGGCGATGCGGTGACGCCCGAGGACGTGGTCCACAGCTTCCGCCAGATCAGCGGCAAGCTGGCCGCGCCAACCTACCAGACCGCTTACGCCGGGGTCGAAAAGGCCGTCGTGGTGGACCCGCGAACAGTGCGCTTCGACCTCAAGGAGCGCAAGCTTGACCTGTTGTTCACCGTTGGCGGGCTGCCGGTGTTCTCGCGGAAATGGGGGCAAGCAGGGGGCCAGCCGGCGGGGCCGTCAGGCGCATCGAGCGGCGCAGCGAAGAAGTTCGACCAGCTGATCTCCGAGCCGCCGATCACCAGCGGGCCTTACCTGATCGACAAGGTCGAGATGCCGCGCCGGCTGGAACTGCGCCGCAACCCCGATTACTGGGCTCGCGACCTGGGCGTGCGGCGCGGCTTCTTCAACTTCGACCGCATCGTCTACCGCATGTACAAGGACGATGCGGTCAAGCGCGAGGCCTTCAAAGCCGGCGAATTCGACCTGCTCAAGGAATACCGCGCCAGCGCTTTCGCGCGCCAGCACCAGGGCGCGAAGTGGCGCGACGGCCGCATCGTCAAGCAGACCCTGGAAGTCGGCACCGGCAGCATGCTGCAGGCGATGGACTTCAATCTGCGCCGGCCCAAGTTCCAGGACATCCGGGTTCGCGAAGCGATCATGCGGGCCTGGGACTTCGAGAACTACAACCGCTACGGCACTTTCAAGCGCGCCAACAGCATGTTCAACAACACCGAGTTCGCGGCCCAGGGCGAGCCTTCGGCCGATGAGCTCAAGCTGCTGGAGCCGTTCCGCACTGAGCTGCCACCCCAGGTGTTCGGCCCGGCGTTCCGCGCGCCGCGCAACGACACCGGGCCCAACGCGCTGCGCGACAACCTGCGCCGCGCCCGCGACCTGCTCGACGAATCCGGCTGGAAGGTCGCGCCCGACGGCCGGCTGCGCAACGCCGCAGGTGAGGCTTTCACGATCGAATACCTTGAGCCCTCGTCGATCGGACGCAACGTCGCTTTCCAGCGCAACCTCGAAAAACTGGGCATCACCTTGACCGAACGACTGGTCGACTTTGCGTTGTACCGACGACGACTCGAGAGCTTCGACTACGAGATGATCACCATCGTCGAGGGCAAGTTCACGCTGCCCAACGCCAGCGACCTGGAGAACCTGTACGCCAGCGCCAGCGCCGATGAGCCAGGCAGCAACAACTTTCGCGGCGTCAAGAGTGCGGCGGTGGACGCGCTGATCAAGCGCGTCGCCGCGGCGACCACGCTGGCCGAGTTGCGGACCGCCTCGCATGCGCTGGACCGGGTGGTGATGTGGAGTCATTGGCAGATTCCACAACTGTTTGCCAATGGCGAACCCGTCTCGTACTGGAACAAGTTCGGCCGCCCCGGCGTCGCGGCCCAGCATTTCTCGATCGACTCTTACGCTGGCGACAGCAGTGCCCCCTGGCCGCTGTGGACCTGGTGGGACAAGAGCCTGGACAAGCCCGCGACCAAGCGCTGAGAACCCACCATGCTGAGCTACATCGTCAAACGCATCCTGCTGATGCTGCCCACGCTGCTGGGGGCGCTGACCGTGACCTTCATCGTGATCCAGTTCGTGCCGGGCGGGCCGATCGAGCAGATCATGGCCGAAGCCCGCGCCGGCCAGAAAGGCGGCGACACCGAGGGCTACCGAGCCAGCCGTGACATCGACAAGCAGCAGATCGCAGAGTTGAAGAAGCTCTACGGCTTCGACAAGCCGGTGCACCAGCGCTATCTTGAGATGCTGGTCAACTTCGCCCGCTTCGACCTCGGCCGCAGTTTCATGCACAACAAGGACGTCTGGACGCTGATCAAGGAAAAGCTGCCAGTCTCGATCAGCCTGGGTCTGTGGACCTTTGTGCTGTCCTACCTGATCTCGATCCCGCTGGGCATCGCCAAGGCGGTGCGCGAAGGCACGCGCTTCGACACCTTGACCACCTCGCTGGTGCTGGTGGGCTATGCGATCCCTGGCTTTGTGCTCGGCGTGCTGCTGATCGTGCTGTTCGCAGGCGGCAGCTTTCTGGACTGGTTTCCGCTGCGTGGGCTGAGCTCGGACAACTGGACCGAGTTGTCTTTCGCGGCCCGCATCGGCGACTACTTCTGGCACCTGGCGCTACCGCTGACCTGCTTGGTGATCGGCAGCTTCGCGGCGCTGACGATGCTGACCAAGAACACTTTCGTCGAAGAGATGCGCAAGCAATACGTGCTGGTGGCCCGCGCCAAAGGCCTGTCGCAGCGCCGGGTGCTCTACAAGCACATCTTGCGCAACGCGCTGATCCCGCTGGTCACCGGTTTTCCGGCGGCCTTCGTCCATGCTTTTTTCGCCGGATCGGTGCTGATCGAAACCCTGTTCTCGCTCGATGGCCTGGGCCTGCTGGGCTTCGAAGCGGTGACCCGTCGCGACTACCCCGTGGTGCTGGGGTCTCTCTACTTCTTCACGCTGATCGGCCTGGTGGTCAAGCTGGTCTCCGACCTGCTCTACCTGGTGGTCGACCCACGGGTGCAGTTCGGGAGCGTGGCGAAATGACCGGACCGAACGCCGTGGCAGACAGCGCCGCCGCGCCCAAGCCTATGTCGCCCAATGCCAGGTCCTGGGCTCGATTCAAGCGCCACCGTCTGGGCTACCGGTCGCTGTGGCTGTTCATCGCGCTGCTGCTGACCGCCACGCTGGCCGAACTGGTCAGCAACGACAAACCCTTCGTCGCCAGGATAGACGGCAGGCTGATGTTTCCGATCGTCAGCAACCCCAGCGAGTTGGCGCTGGGCGGAGATTTCGCCACGGCCACCGATTGGAAAGACCCGTTCATCAGCGCGCTGCTGGCCCAGTCCGGCAACTGGACGCTGGCCGCACCCAACCCGCATTCAGCCAACTCGACCGACTATTTCAGCAAGCTGGCGCCGCCCTCGGCGCCGAATGCCAAGAACTGGTTGGGCACCGACGACAAGGGCCGCGACATGTTCGCGCGACTGCTCTACGGTTTTCGCGTCAGCATCTGGTTCGCGATCGCGCTGACCGCGGTCGGCACCACGATCGGTATCGTGATGGGTGCGCTGATGGGCTACTTCGGCGGCCGGATCGACCTCACGCTGCAGCGCTTGATCGAGGTCTGGGGCGCGGTGCCCGAGCTCTACCTGCTGATCATCTTCGCGTCGATCTTCGAGCCTTCGCTGGGCTTGCTGCTGATCCTGCTGTCGCTGTGGGGCTGGCTGGGCTTGTCGGACTATGTTCGGGCCGAGTTCCTGCGCAACCGCTCGCTCGAATTCGTCAAAGCCGCGCGCGCGCTGGGGCTGAGCAACGCACAGATCATCCGCCGCCACGTGCTGCCGAACTCGCTGACGCCGGTGATCACCTTCTTGCCATTCCGGATGAGCGCGGCGATCCTGGCGCTGACCTCGCTCGATTTTCTCGGCCTGGGCGTGCCAGCGTCGGTGCCCTCGCTGGGCGAGTTGCTGCAGCAGGGCAAGTCCAACCTCGACGCCTGGTGGATCATCCTGCCGACCTTTGCGCTGCTGACCGTGACGATGCTGTTGCTGACCTTCATCGGCGACGCGCTGCGCGACGCCTTCGACACCCGAAAGTCCTGACGTGAGCGCAGCGCTGCTGGAGATAGACCAACTGAGCGTGCGCTTCGGCGCCGCGACCGTGGTCCAGGACCTGTCGCTCTCGATCCAGGCCGGCGAGAAGTTCGCGTTGGTCGGCGAATCGGGGTCGGGCAAATCGATCACCGCACTGAGCGTGCTGCGCTTGGTCGACGCCGCGACCAGCAGCGGCGCCATCCGCTTCGAGGGCGAGGACTTGATGGGGCGCAGCGAGCGCCAGATGCTGGCGATCCGCGGCGCGCAGATCGGCATGATCTTCCAGGAGCCGATGACCGCGCTGAACCCGCTCTACACCGTGGGCAACCAGATCGTCGAGGTGCTGGCGCTGCACGAGGGTCTTCGACCTAACGCGGCACGCGCGCGCGCGATCGAGTTGCTGACGCGCACCGGCATCCCTGAGCCTGAGCGCCGTGTCGACAGTTACCCGCACGAGCTGTCGGGCGGCCAGCGCCAGCGCGCGATGATCGCGATGGCGCTGGCTTGCCGCCCCAAGCTGCTGATCGCTGATGAGCCCACCACCGCGCTCGACGTCACGATCCAGGCCCAGATCCTCGCGCTGCTGACCGAGCTGCAGCGCGAGATGGGCATGGCGCTGCTGTTCATCACCCACGACCTGAACCTGGTGCAGCGCTTCTCCGACCGGGTCGGCGTGATGGAGCGCGGCCAGCTGGTCGAGATCGGCGATACCGCGCAGGTGTTCGCGCGCCCGCAGCATGCCTACACCCAGCGCTTGCTCGCCACCCGGGTGGTGCAGCCGGTGGCGGCCGACGCGCCCGTGCTGGTCGAGGCCCGTGCTGCCGACGTCAGTTTCGCGATCCCGACCGGCTGGTTCAGCAAGCGGCGCTTTGCCGCCGTGACCCAGGCCACACTGCAGTTGCGGCGCGGCGAGACACTGGGCATCGTCGGCGAATCGGGGTCGGGCAAGACCACGCTGGGCATGGCCTTGCTGGCCTTGCAGCCGCTGGCCGCTGGCCAGGTGTGGATGGGCGGCGAGCGCATAGACAACGCTGAGCGCCGTGCGCTGCGAGCGATGCGTCGGCGCATGCAAGTCGTGCTGCAAGACCCATTCGCGTCGCTATCGCCTCGCATGACGGTGGGCCAGATCGTCGGCGAAGGGCTGGCGCTGCACCAAAGCGGTCTGAGCGCTGACGAGCACGATCAGAAGGTGCTCGCGATGCTGGCCGAGGTCGGTCTGTCCGAGCGTGACGGCGTGGCCAACGTGCTGCAGCGCTATCCGCACGAGTTCTCGGGTGGCCAGCGCCAGCGCATCGCGATCGCGCGCGCGGTGGTGCTGCAGCCCGAGGTGCTGGTGCTCGACGAACCGACCTCGGCGCTGGACGCATCGGTGCAGCAGCAGGTGCTGGCGCTGCTGGCCGAACTGCAGCAGCGCCACGGCCTGAGCTATGTCTTCATCAGCCACGACCTGGCCGTGATCCGGGCGATGGCGCACCGGGTGATGGTGATGAAGGACGGCGTGGTGGTCGAGGAGGGCGAGACGCTGGCGCTGTTCGACGCGCCGCAGCAGGCCTACACCCGCGAGCTGCTGGCCGCGGCGCATCTGGCTTGATCGGCGCTGGCACTGTCGCCGATCCGACACGGTGGCTGCGGGTTAGCGCGCTCCCAGTCGCTGCGCAGCACCACTAAGATACCCAGCCTTCACCAGGTTTGGCCTTCTCAAGAGTTCCATGAACGCAGCACGCGCCGAGATCTGTCGGCCCTCGATCACGGACAGCGCCGCAGCAACCCGCTTGGGCATCGGACAATGCGACAAGCCAGACTGCGGCGAACAGATCTTCAACGCGGCTTCGCGCTGGACGGGCTCGACATGAGCACGCCCACCGCCTAGCCAACCTCATGCCCAAGCAGGGCGCATCGCAAGGAGTCACTCGCATGATCAGACAACAGGGTTTGAAGTTCAGCCGGCAGCACCGTGCCAGCTGGCGCGCGCTGGCGGCAGCCGCTGCGCTGTGCGTGGCCGGCGCAGCGCAGGCCCAGGAGACCTTCAAGGTCGGCATCGTCAGCTTCCTGTCGGGCCAGGCGGCCGAGAGCTTCGGCATCCCGGCGGTCAACGGCGCCAAGGTGCTGCTCGAGGCCTTCAACAAAGGCGCCGCACCAGCGCCGTACAACAAGGTCGGCTTCGGCGGCATGAAGCTCGAGTTCGTCTACGTCGACGAGAACGGCGGCGCGACCAAACAAGTGCAGGAGTTGAAGAACCTGTACGACCGCGAGAAGGTCGACGCCGTGCTGGGCTATGTCGGCTCGGGCGACTGCCTGGCGGTGGCGCCTGCGGCCGAGGAGATGAAGAAGTTCCTGATCCTCTACGACTGCGGCTCGCCGCGGATTTTCGAGGACAACAAGTTCAACTATGTCTTTCGCACCGCCTCGCACGGCGCGATGGACAACGTCGCGCTGGCGCGCTACCTCAAGGCCAAGAACGTCAAGGCCGACAGCTACAACATGATCAACCAGGACTACGCCTGGGGCCAGGACTCGAAGAAAGACTTCAGCTGGTCGATGGAAAAGCTGCTGCCTGCAGCCAAGGTGGGCGAAGACCAGCTGCCCAAGTTCGGCGCCGGCCAGTACGGCACCGAGATCTCGGCCTTGATGGCCAAGCCGGCCGACGTGACGCACTCCAGCCTGTGGGGCGGCGATCTGCAGGCCTTCATCCTGCAGGCCAGCCCGCGCGGGCTGTTCAAGAAGACCCAAGTCGTTCTGTCGGCCGGCGACCATGTGCTGCCCGGACTGGGCGACAAGATGCCCGACGGCGTGATCCTCGGTGCCCGCGGCGCCTATGGCCTGATGTCGCCCAAGAGCGCGCTCAACGACTGGTGGTGGGATCTGTACTCCAAGGCCTACAACGTCTACCCGGTGCAAGCCCCGTACCGCATGGTGCAAGGCCTGCTGGGCTTGAAGCTGGCGGCTGAGAAAGCCATGGCCGCCAATGGCGGCAAGAAGCCCAACCACGAGCAGCTCGCCGCCGCGCTCAAGGGCCTGGAATGGGATTCGCCGGCCGGCAAGATCAGGATGGCGATTGCCGACGGCCACCAGGCGATCCAGGAGACAGCGATCGCCAGGACACGCTACGACGCCGCCAAGAAGATGGTGATGCTCGACGACATCATGCGCTTCCCGGCCGAATGCGTGAATCCGCCAGCGACGATGAAGTCAGAAGACTGGATCAAGGCCGG
>RGQD01000191.1 GCA_010030205.1 Betaproteobacteria bacterium | reverse complement strand
ACTGCGGATTGGCGAGCAACTGCGGGTCAGATGTCCCGGATCAATTGCCGAAACTCGTCCACATCCTCGAAACTGCGGTAGACCGAGGCGAAGCGGACGTAGGCGACTTTGTCGATGCGCTTGAGTTCGCGCATCACCAGTTCACCCAGTCTTGCGCTGGGAAGTTCTCGTGCGGCAGTGGCGAGCAGCTTGTCCTGGATTCGATCGATCGCTGCATCGACCTGCTCAACGCTGACCGGTCGCTTGCGCAGCGCCAGCATCATTGACCCACGCAGCTTGGCGGGATCGAATTCCACCCGCGCCCCGTCCTTCTTGACCACCGCCGGCAGCGCGACCTCGGCGCGTTCATAGGTGGTGAATCGTTTGTCGCACTTCAGGCAGCGGCGACGACGTCGGATGACGTCGCCTTCATCGGACTCACGGGTCTCGACGACCTGGGTTTCCTCGTGACTGCAGTACGGGCAGCGCATTTAGAGGTTTCGGTACGCGCTGTGCTGAGGGCGAGTTCAGCGGTAGACCGGGAAGTCGCGCGTCAGTGCCGCCACCTTGGCGCGGACAGTGTCGATATTGGCGGCGTCGTGCGGCTTGTCCAGCACGTCGGCGATCAGTTCGGCGGTCTGGCGCGCCTGGGCTTCGAGGAACCCTCGGGTGGTCATCGCCGGCGAACCCAGACGGATGCCGCTGGTCACCATGGGTTTTTGCGGATCGTTGGGGATCGCGTTCTTGTTGCAAGTCATGTGAGCGAGCCCCAGCACGCTTTCGGCCTCTTTGCCGGTGATGCCCTTGGCGCGCAGGTCGACCAGCATCACATGACTCTCGGTGCGGCCCGAGACGATGCGCAAGCCGCGCCGCACCAGCGTCTCGGCCATGGCGGCGGCGTTCTTGATCACCTGCTGCTGGTAGACCTTGAACTCGGGCGCCAAGGCCTCTTTGAATGCCACCGCCTTGGCGCCGATCACGTGCATCAGCGGGCCGCCCTGGATGCCTGGGAAGATGGCGCTGTTGATCTGCTTGGCGATTGCGTCCTTCATCAGGATCAGGCCGCCTCGCGGACCGCGCAAGGTCTTGTGCGTGGTCGACGTGACGACGTCGGCAAACGGCACTGGATTGGGGTAGACGCCCGCGGCGATCAGGCCGGCATAGTGCGCCATGTCGACCATGAAATACGCTCCAACGGCCTTGGCCACCTTGGCGAAACGCTCGAAATCGATCTGCAGCGAGTAGGCCGAAGCGCCGGCGATGATCAATTTGGGCTTGTGCTGATGGGCCAGTCGTTCCATCGCGTCGTAGTCGATGGCTTCGTTGGCGTCCAGCCCGTAGCTCACCACCTTGAACCACTTGCCCGACATGTTGAGTGGCATGCCGTGGGTCAGGTGGCCGCCTTCGGCGAGGCTCATGCCCATGATGGTGTCGCCGGGCTGCAGCAGCGCGAAGAATACTGCCTGGTTGGCCTGCGAGCCCGAATTGGGCTGCACGTTGGCGTTCTCGGCACCGAACAAGGTCTTGAGCCTGTCGATCGCCAACTGCTCGACGACATCAACGTGCTCGCAGCCACCGTAATAGCGTTTGCCGGGATAGCCCTCGGCGTACTTGTTGGTCAGCTGCGTGCCTTGCGCCTGCATCACCGCCGGCGAGGCGTAATTCTCGCTGGCGATCAGCTCGATGTGCTCTTCTTGGCGGGTGTTCTCGAGCGCGATCGTGGCCCAGAGTTCGGGGTCTACGTTGGCAAGCGTGGATTGGGTACGGTCAAACATTGCGGGCAGTCCTGTCGAAGGGGGTTGGCCCGCCGATGCGTGTTTTCCACTGCAACACAGCATCCATCATCGGGCTGCCCAGGCGCACGGCTGATTCGGCGGTGGCATGCTGAGCCACCCTTGGCAGGGCCGTCTTGCGCTCCACGGTGGTGGTCCACCTCGGGCCGGGAGGCCCTATCGCCAGTCGCGCAAGAGCTGGAAGTGTAGCGGAGCGCGCTCAGCGCAGCAGCGCGACACGGGCATTTGCGTTGGGCGAGCTTGCGCTCATTGCCGGTGACATGACGGGCGCGGGCGGTGCGGCCGAGCTCGTCGAGTTCGACACATTCACGGCCACGCTGCGGCCTTCTGCCACTTGGCGCAGGTGGCTTTGCTCACTGAGTACTTTGCCGACGTAGCCGCCGTCGTCACCAACCGTGACCGCACCGAGATAGGCCCGCAGTCCGGCTTCCAAGCCGCCCGCGCGGCCGATGCACTCCTTGAGCACCTGCACCCCGACCCTCAGATTGGCGACCGGATCGAACGCCGCTTTCACGCCACCAAACGATTCGTATTTGTGGTTGTGGACCTGGGTCATGACCTGCATCAAGCCTTGGGCTCCCACAGCGCTTTGGGCGAATGGGTTGAAACCCGATTCGATGGCCATCACTGCCAGAATCAGCGTTGGATCGATACCGAGTTTGTGGCCAGAGGCCCAAGCTTCGAGCACCAATCGACTGACGGGTTCGGCCGCCACTCGATACCGTCGAGACAGCCATTGCGCGACCGCGGCCTGTGAACGTGGCAAGGTCTTCGGGTCGGCCGCAGTGGCGCGATCGACGGCGCCAGGCTCGGGTTCGGGTGTTGAATCGTCGGCCAATTCGCGCGCTTCCTGACGGGCCAGCAACCAGTCCAGAGCGTAGTGTTCGGTCAGTGTGCGGATTTCTTCGCGGCCACCCGTGAACAGCATCGCGCCGACCACGCACAGTCCCACCAACGCCAGTGAGTTGTGGCTGACATCGAGCAAGCCTGCACCCACATCGCGCAGAAACACCCGCATCGAGTCAGCGCAACTTCTGGCTGCAGCGCGCAACTTGGCGATCGCGGTCATCTCAAACCACTCCTGGGTTTTGCGACAAACGTTCCTGGCGATGCAGGCAAGGCCTGCGAGCACGAGGCCGATAATGGATCGGACATTGCAGGTTTCGGCAGTGGCAACGAAGATGGGTCGGGCTGAGGTCGGCGGGTTGGCCAGCGCGCTCAAGCGAAAATAATGAGGGTAAACCCTGAAATTTAGGGTTGAGCGGCGATTCTAGGAAGTCTTGTCATAACCGGTCAATCATATCAAACACGATTTTTACAACTTTTCCGTATGAAATACCGCGACCTGCGTGACTTTGCTGCTCAGCTCGAGCGCATGGGTGAACTGCGCCGCGTCGCTGACCCGGTGTCGCCCCAGCTTGAGATGACGGCCTTGGCCGATCGTGTGCTTCGGGCGGGCGGACCGGCCTTGTGGTTTGAGCACGCCGCTGGGCACAAGGTGCCAGTGCTGGCCAATTTGTTCGGTACGCCGCGTCGCGTCGCACTTGGCATGGGGGCGACCGAGGTGTCGCAGCTGAGAGAGATCGGCAGCTTGCTGGCTCGGTTGAAAGAGCCCGAGCCACCACAGGGCTTGAAAGATGCGGGCCGATTGGTGCAGATGGTCAAGGCTGTGTGGGACATGAAGCCCGTGCGGCGGCGCGATGGGCCTTGCCGTGAGGTGCAACTCGTGGGCGACGAGGTCGACCTGACACGCTGGCCTATCCAGACCTGTTGGCCGGGTGATGTCGCGCCGCTGATCACTTGGGGTCTGGTGGTCACGCGAGGGCCGCAGGCGATCGAGCGGCCGCGTTTGCGCCAAAACATCGGCATCTACCGGCAGCAGGTGATCGGGCCGCGCGAGGTGATCATGCGTTGGTTGGCGCACCGCGGCGGCGCGCTGGATTTCCGGGACTTTTCGCGCGCCAATCCTGGCCAAGCGTTCCCGATGGCCGTGGCCCTGGGTGCCGATCCGGCCACCACGCTGGGAGCCGTCACGCCTGTGCCCGACACCCTGTCGGAGTATCAGTTTGCTGGCCTGCTGCGAGGCAGTGCGACCGAGGTGGTGGACTGCGCCGTTGGCGAATCTGGCCGCATGCTGCAAGTGCCGGCCACAGCCGAGATCGTGTTGGAGGGCCATATCCCGGTGGCCGAGTCTGGCTACGAAGGCCACAGCGAGCACGGCGTGCCGGTCAAGGAGATCGGGGGCTATCTTCATGCGCTGGAAGGTCCTTACGGTGACCACACCGGCTACTACAACGAGCAGGATTGGTTTCCGGTGTTCAGGATCAACCGCTTGACGCACCGGCGCGACCCGGTCTACCACTCCACGTACACCGGCAAGCCGCCGGACGAGCCGGCGATCCTGGGGGTCGCGCTCAATGAGGTTTTCGTGCCCATCCTGCAGAAGCAGTTTCCGGAGATCGTCGATTTCTACCTGCCGCCCGAAGGCTGCAGCTACCGCATGGCGATCATCTCGATCAAGAAGGCCTACCCCGGCCACGCCAAGCGCCTGATGTTCGGGCTCTGGAGCTTTCTTCGGCAATTCATGTACACCAAGTTCATCGTCGTCACCGACGACGACGTCAACATCCGCGACTGGCAGGATGTGATCTGGGCCATCACCACACGCATGGACCCGGTTCGCGACACCACCTTGGTGGCGCAGACGCCAATCGACTATCTCGATTTCGCATCGCCAGTCAGCGGCTTGGGCGGCAAGATGGGGCTCGATGCCACCAACAAGTGGCCTGGCGAGACCGCTCGCGAATGGGGAAAGGTGATTGCGATGCCTGCCGACATCACCCGGCTTGTCGACGGGCTGTTCGAGGCTGTGATGCGGCCTTGAGGGTCGCTGGAAGCGGCGATCAACCGAGGAACCCGGCGCTATCAATTTTTTCTTGCATCTCGGCTGAATTCGCGGTATCGTTTCTCTGCCTCCTCGTGAGGCATTCAAGTTCGTGCAGTCTCTGCATGAAACGGGGCTCCGGACTATATTTCTCCGAATCCCCGCATGGTGGCCATCGGCCACCCGACCCCCTCGGACCGCAAGTCTCGAGGGGGTTTCGCTTTGAGGGGCGGTTTGGTCCTGAGCTCGTTTTGCTCTACAAGATGCACGAAAGAGGGGCAACCCAATGAGCAACACCACACTGGACATCCGTCGCGGCCAAGGCCCGCACGGCGCTGCCGTTGCCGAGGTCTGGCTCAATCGCCCCGAAGTTCGCAACGCCTTCAACGACGGCGTCATCAATGAACTGACCGCTGCCTTCCGCGAACTTGGCGCCGACCCAGGGCTTCGAGCCATCGTACTGGGCGGTCATGGCAAGGCGTTTTGTGCTGGTGCCGACCTGTCGTGGATGAAGGCCATGGCTGGCTTCAGTTGGCAAGACAATCAGGCTGATGCGGCGCGGCTGGCCGAGATGTTGTGGACGCTGTACAGCTGCCCGGTGCCCATCGTGGGCCGCATCCAGGGCGACTGCTACGCCGGCGGCATGGGCCTGGCGGCTGTCTGCGACGTGCTGGTGGTCGCGCAAGGTGCGCACTTCTGCCTGAGCGAGGCGCGCCTGGGCCTGCTGCCAGCCACCATTGCGCCCTATGTGGTTCGCGCATTGGGCGAGCAGCTTGCCAGGCGTTACTTCGTCACCGCCGAACGCTTCACTGCTGAACAGGCGCACAGTTTCGGCTTTGCGCACGAGGTCGTCGCTGGTGAGCAGTTGGACGCCAAGGTCGCTGAGGTGGTGGCCACGCTGGTGGCCAACGGTCCGCTGGCCTTGCGGGCGTGCAAACAGCTGGTGCAAGACCTTGCGGGCCAGCCCATCACGCCTGCACTGCGGCAAGAAACTGCTCGCCGAATTGCCGATATCCGTGCCAGCGAAGAAGGGCGTGAAGGGGTGCAGGCTTTCTTGCAGAAACGCGAGCCAAGCTGGCGTTGACCAAAGCGCCCGGCTGCGTCGGGTGCCAAGCCTAGTCGTACCCCATCCGCTTCTTCATTGCCTGGTCGATCCAGACACGCGCGTAGACCGGGGCGGGCCGCCCGCCGCCGCCGCGCAGCTCGCCGCCGTAGTTCTTCACCCAAGGCCACCAAGCGGTGTAAGCGTGGCGCGTGGGCAGCCAGATGAACGGCGCTTTCGCGACTGCTTCGCGCGTCATGTCCTTGAGCATCTGCTGGCGCTTCGGCTCTGATCGCTCCTCGTACATCTCTTTGAGGCGGCGGTCGAAGTCCGGGTCCTTGAACATCGATGTGTTCCAAGCGTTCGAGTCCCAACGGAACAGCTTGGACAGCGTGATCGTTGGCGCGCCGTGCGCGTTGCTCATCATGTAGCCGGGTGCGTGCGTCTTGGTGTTCATCACCGACAGGAACGCTGCGTACTCCATCTGCTCGATCTGAATGCGAACGCCGATCTTTTCCAGGTAGGCGCTGATCAACTGCAGCAAGTCGATCTGGTCGCTGTTGCACGAGCACACCTGCACCTTGAACGAAAACCCGTTCGACAAGCCGGCCTCGGCGAGCAGCTTCTTCGCCTTGGCTGGGTCGTAGGTGAACAACTCGCGCACGCCATCCGGCATCGCCGCCAGCGGTTCGTAGTAACCGGTCCAGTCAGGGTGCATCGGATAGGCGAACAGCTCCGCGTGCCCACCGTAGTACGACTTGACGATCGCGGCCTTGTCGATCGCGATGTTCAGTGCGCGCCGCACCCGGATGTCGTCGAAGGGCTTGGTGTCCATGCGAAGCGACAGGTAGCTGCCCGAACCCTCGACCCATTGCGACCACTTCAGCGCCGGTGCGGAACTGCGCAGTTCGTCGACCGCGGTCCAGCTCACCAGCTCCATGATGTCGAGCTTGGCAGTGCGCAGCGCGGTCAACTGCGCCGAGGTGTCCTTGATCGTGCGCACGACGAGTCGGTCGATGAACGGCAGTTTGTGTGCATGCCCGTCGATCGACTCCTTGTCCCAGTAGACGGGATTGCGCGCGTACGAGACCGAGTTGCCGCCGACATAGTCGGTGAGCATGAAAGGGCCCGTGCCGTTGTGGTTCTTCCAGTTGCCTGCGCCTGCGGCGACCACCTCTTTCGGTTGCACATGGCCGTAGTGCCCATAGCCCGATCGCATGCTCCACTCAGCGTTGAAGTGGTTGAAGGTGTAGCGCACCGTGTAGCGGTCCAGCGCCTCGACCTTGTCGATGTGCTCCCAGTAGGTCTTGATCGCTTTCGGGCTGGCCACGAGCAGCTGGTACGTGCCGACGACGTCGTCGGCGACCAGTTCGCGCGAGGCCATCACGCCCTTTTTTTCCGGGAACATCACGCCCTTGCGCAGCTTGACGTCTAGTTTGAGCGGCTCGGCCCAGCGCCAGCTCTCGGCGAGCTCACCCCGCATCGCATCCGACGGGATCCAGTTGTTGTCGCGGAAATCGTATTTGCCGCCCCGGTGCTTTGCCTTCGAAAGGTCCGCCGAGAAAAGCCGCTCGTAGAACTGGCCGGTATCGTCAGCCTGCTTCCAGTTCCAGTCGGCGAGGTCCCAGCTTAGCGGGCTGAGGGTGCAGTAGATCGTGCACACGCTGAGTGTGCCGCCGTACTGCGGGACCTGCGCGAGCGCCGTGCCTGTGGGTGCCAGCCAAGTCCAAGCGGCGATGGCGGCGAGCAACAGGCGGCGAAATAGTCGATCGTGCATCGGTGTCTCCTTGGCGTCTGCGCATCGGCGCTTTTGAGCCACGTTCGCACGGGCAACGGTCAATGTCGCAGCCACGGAGTGACCCCAATGTCTCGGGCGCGACAGAGCGCGGCATGCTGCTGCACCAAGCCCCGCATCGCCGTCAGTGCAAAGCACCTCGAGGCTGCGCTTTTTGATGCGCCTTGCTCGCCAATGGTCACCGACGCCCTCGTAGAATCTGTCGCTTAGCGCCGCCGCCGCTGTTGCGGTTGGCACCATCCAGAAACAAGACGGCAGGAACCAGATGATGATGGCTACCGATGAACTTGCTACATACCGCGCGGATGTTCAAGGCTGGATCGACGCGAATTTCCCGAAGACGCTGAGTGGTCGTGGGGCCGAGTTGCTCGGCGCGGGCGCTGGTCGAGAGCCGCTGCCCGACGACATGCAGTTGTGGGTGCGCCGCCTCGGTGAGCGCGGTTTCGGTGCACCGACCTGGCCCACCGAGTTCGGCGGTGCGGGTCTGAATGGCGCGCAGTCGCATGTGCTGACGGACGAGTTGAACAAGGCCGGCGCCTTCAACCCGATTCCGCTGCTCACAGGCATGGGCGCGACCATGGTGGGCCCCACGATCCTCGAGTACGGCACTGACGAGCAGAAGCGTCAGCACCTGCCGTCGATTGCCAACGGCTCGATTCGTTGGTGTCTCGGCCTGTCCGAACCCAACGCTGGCTCCGATCTCGCATCGCTCACCACGCGTGCGCAAGATCATGGCGATACCTGGGTGATCAACGGCCAGAAGGTTTGGACCTCGGGCGCAGATATTTCTCAGTGGTGCGGTGCGCTGGTGCGCACCGATGCCAGCGCGAGCAAGCGCGATGGCATCAGCTTCCTGCTGCTGCCGATGGACCAGCCCGGTGTGCGCACGCGGCCGATCCCACTGATTGCTGGAGCCTCGCCGTTTTGCGAGACCTTCTTCACCGATGCCCGCGCCGCGAAATCCGACCTGCTCGGGCCGCTGAACAAGGGCTGGACCGTGGTGAAGCGCTTGCTGCAGCACGAGCGCGCCAGCCAGACCGGCACGCGCACCCCAGGTGGCGTGAAGGAGGAGCGGTTCCAGGACATGGCCAAGCGTTACCTGGGCGTGGATGAGTCGGGCCGACTGGCCGATGCTGATCTGCGTTCGCGCCTCACGGTGCATTTGATGGATTCGAAAGCGCACTTGCTGACCGCATCGCGCATCGTGGCCGAGGCCAAAGGCAAGGTCGAGGTCAGCGCGGCGGCTTCTATCCTCAAGAACTCGGCCACTGCCGTGGCGCAGACGCGTGCTGAGTTGACGCTGGAGTTGATGGGCAATCAGGGTCTCGGCTGGGAAGGCACGCGCTTCGCGCAGGACGAACTCGCAGCGGTGCGCAGCTGGCTCTCTGGCAAGGCGATGTCGATCTACGGCGGCTCTTTCGAGGTTCAGAACAACATCATCGCGAAGAACATCCTCGG
>RGQD01000020.1 GCA_010030205.1 Betaproteobacteria bacterium | reverse complement strand
GTAACTTCAAGATCCTTTCACAAATGACAGCAAACGAGTTACGTAATTTATCTTCATCGCTCGGTATGTCAGATGTGATCGACTCTTCGGATGCTGCTGCCTTTTTTACGACTGCTGCGGGAAGTCAACAGGGTGTAGGTTTATGCAATAACTTGCCTTTCAATTCTACAGGTGTTTCTGTAGGCGCTCAGAGTCTTCCTGTTGCCCGTCAAAATGACGGGGTTGCAAATGCTGGTCTTGCCAAGCGTATTGCTCGTATTACACCTGCTTCTCAAACCGCATCAAGTGCCACTTCCAAGAACATTTATGGTGCTGCTCAAACAACGGGCGCAAACCAACCTTTCATTGCGACTGCTGCTACCCTCGTGAACGAGTTCCGCCCTTACTACACCGTAAGTGGCACCAAGATGGTGTGGTATGACGTAGCGATCCTCCCGCTCCGCTACCTTACCGATGTCATGGATAAGTTAGGACTGGTGCGCAAACTAGACCTACAAATTAGAATGTATCTGCAAACGGGTTCGCTTGTTGTTCCTGTGACCAGTTCTCTTGCGTCTCTTGGTCTTGGATACCCAACTACTGAAATGACAGGCCATTCTTTAGTGGAGTCTCCATGAAAAGATTCCAGATTTTTTTTATTGCGATCATCTCTCTTCTAGAAAGCCAGCAAGGAAGTGCACATTCAATAGAAATTCAAGAAGATGTAAAGAAAAGCCTTATTCAAATTACTCAAAAATTACAAAATTATGAAATGAATCTTTCTGGGGTCGAAAAAGAGCTTAAACTTTTAAAAAACAAAGAACGCGAAGTATTTGCATTAATCGCCAGACAACAGCATATCCTAGTATCTACTCTGCAAAGCCTTAAACATTGGAGAGAATATTCGCCTATCCTTATTGCATTGTCTTCGGTTTCCTTAGATGATTTGGTTCACAGCTTTCTTATACTGCAGTCCTGCGCGCCTAAACTTGAAAGACAAAATCGATCCATTTTGGATGCTCTTAAAAAAGTGGTTGAGTTGCGAAGCCAGATTCAAAAACACAATGATGACTATATAAAATTAAAGGGATATTATCAGGAAAGTCTTAAATCTCAAGCTAATTTGTTTGAGACTAAATTCCAAGAGTATCCTCTCCCAGAAACACCAGAAATTAAAAAACTTCAGGAAATAGCTAAGGAATTTAAAACAGCCTCATTGCAAGAAGTATTAACTCAACTTTCAAGCTTTTTCTCAAAAACCGAGGATAAAAAAGATCCTGAACTCAAATTAATTCATGTGGCGGTAGGAGAATCATTTCAATCGTGTAAAGGATCATCTTGCCTTCCTGGTGGGACTAAAAATGACTTAGCAATTAAGGTTTCAACGAGAGGCGAGGCTCAGGTTGTAAGTCCTTGTGATGCCCGGTGCGTCCAACCAATGCGCGCACAGCGATGGCGGCGCGACCCAGCCGCCGCCGGGATAGACCCAGGCCGGTCGGCCATCAGGCAGCGCGTCGCGCTGCACCGAGACATAGGCTTCGGGCAAGCCCAGACGGGCAATCATCGCTGCCATCGCTTCGGGCTTGAGTGTCTGTTCGCCGCGCCAAAGCCCGGCGACGCTGCCCGTCACCTGCTGGGCTGCAACCAAGGGCCGCAGCAAGCGCTCGGTGTGGGTCGCGGCGGCGCGCAGCCAGCGTGCATGGGTGCCGTCCTGGCCGTGGACGATGCCGTGGAACAGGCCGCCGGCATTGCCGGAGGTCTCGCCGGCGCAGCCGGGCTGGCGGTCGAACACCTGGACCGCCAGACCTTGCGCAGCGAGTGCCCTGGCCACTGCCGCACCGGCCAGTCCGGCGCCCAGCACCGCCACGCGCTGCCTAGGCGAATCAGCCATCGGCTGGCGGCCTGGCGGTGCGCTGCTGCTGAAGCGCGGGCAATGGCGGGCGATCGTGATCTGGCAAGCCGCGTCGTTTTCGAGGGTTTCGGGCGCGCCAGTCGCTGCCTCGACCACGAAGCCCGTGGCGGTCAAGCCATCGCGCGACCTGTCGTCCAGCCCTGTGGCGGCCAGTGTGGCGCCATCAGCCGCCAAACGCGCCAGGCTGCGCAGCCGGTAGCGATCCCAGAATGTGCCAGCCAAAGGCGCGCTGCCGTTCAGGAAGAAGGCGTCAACCCGAGCCACCAGCTCGGGCAGCACCTGGGCGACATCGCCCAGCGCCAGCAGCAAATGAACCCGCCCGGCGTCGACATCGATCGGGTGCAGGTCGGGCGTGAGCGGCGGCCAGCGCTCGCTCAACTCGGCGGCCAGTCCCTGCAGCGGTGATCCTGCATGGGCCAGCGCCAAACCTTCGCGTTGCGGCGGGGTCGGCGTGATCGCCAGGTACCAGAGCTGGTCGCAGCGCCTGGCGTCTTGCTGCCAGGCCTGCCAGGTGGCGAGAAAGCGATGACCGAGGCCGAATTCTGTGTCGAGCACCACGAAGCGCTGGCGGCCGGTCCAGCGCGCGGGCAGCTGGTTGCCGGCCAGAAAGACCTCTCTGGCCTGACGCAGGGCCGAGCCGTCATTCGGTTCGGCTGCCGAGCTGGGCTGGTGCAACGGGCCCCAGCTCATCGCGCCGCCGCGGCCAGCCAGCGCAGCAGCGGCGCCTGGACCTCGGTCAGGCCGCGGTAGGCCAGCACGGCCGGGCTCATCGACGCCAGCGCGTCGTGCACCCGCCCGGCCTGCAGCGGCGTCGCCAGGGCCTTCGTCAATGGCTGGACGTCGACCAGGATCGTGAACACCGATTGGGCCTGACCGGCGGCGAGTCCGGGCACCGGGATGAAGGTCTGGCGCTCGGTGCGCCACCAGGTGTTGGCCGCGATGGCCGCATCGTTGCCGCAGCCCGCCCAACGCGCTGGGTCTACCCGCTGTGGGTGGGCATGCAGACGAGGGTGGGCACTCAGGGTCCAGACGAAGCGCTCCCAGCGCGTGCCAGACGTGACGAGTTTCACCAGTTGCGGCGTGGCTGCGATGATCGAACGGTTGTCGGCCACCGGCGCGTGGACCTCGCAGAAGTGGCGGCCGATCTTGTGCTCGGGTGCCCACATCGACGGCAGCGCGACGGCCAGCCAGGGCAGTGCGCCTGTGCTGCCGTCGAGCACCGCAAAGTCTTCAGCGAAAGCCAGCGACAGCAGCGCGGTGCGTCGCCACTCGGCCGGCAGCTGGGTCAGGAAGGCGCCGATCTCCGGCCAGGGGTTGGCGCCGCTGGCGCTGATGTCCTGTGCCTGGTCGTCGTCGGCGATGGCCCAGCCCAGCCAGGGTGCTTGCCACTGCCCATCGAACAGTCGCAGGGCTTGGGGGTGCTCGGCACTGGCGTGTGCGGCCAACGCCGCCAGCGCGGGCAGGGCGTCGAAGCCCGGGGCGCAGAGCAGAGATTGGTTGCGGAATGCCCAGAGCACTGCCAGCTTCTCTCGCAGGTGTCGGGCCAGGCCGCGCTGCGGTGCGACCGTCGGCGTGAGTTGCATCGCCCCCGGCGTCAGCCGGCGCAGGCCGGGCTGCGAGCGGTGGGGCGTGCTGACCGCAGCGTCGAAATCGAAGCTCATGCCAGTGAAGGTATCACCTGCAGGGCTCGACCCCCGCCGACCAAGAAAAAGGGCACCGAAGTGCCCTGTTGGGTTGCATGCCGGACAGGCGCTGCCGTGTCGATCAGACCCGCTTGCGGTACTCGTGGGTGCGGGTGTCGATTTCGATCTTGTCGCCCTGGGCGACGAAGATGGGCACCGGAATGTCGAATCCGGTGGCGATCTTGGCCGGCTTGAGCACCTTGCCCGAGGTGTCGCCCTTGACGGCGGGCTCGGTCCAGGTGACTTCGCGCACCAGCGAGGTCGGCAGTTCGACCGAGATCGCCTTGCCGTCGTAGAACACCACTTCGACCGGCATCGCGTCTTCTAGGTAATGGATCGCATCGCCCATGTTCTCGGATTCGACCTCGAACTGGTTGTACTCCTCGTCCATGAAGACGTACATCGGGTCGGCGAAGTAGGTGTAGGTGCAGTCCTTCTTGTCGAGGATGACCTGGTCCATCTTGTCGTCGGCCTTGAACACCAGTTCGGTGGCCTGGTTGTTGAGCAAGCTCTTGAGCTTCATGCGCACGGTGGCGGCGTTGCGCCCGCCCCGGGAGTACTCGGTCTTGAGCACCACCCAAGGGTTTTTGTCCTGCATGATGACGTTGCCGGCGCGGATTTCTTGAGCGATTTTCATGGGAAGTCCCGTAGTCTGGGCCGCGGCCAAGGCTGGCATGCGGTTTGGAGCAAAACCCGGGATTTTAGCGCCTTCCTAGGCTTGCTTTTGCCTGACAAAGGCGATCAATTGGCTGCAGAGGTCTGTTTGGGCTTGCAGCTTGCGGCCCCAGGCGGCCTGCACGGCGCGCCAGCCGCCACGGCCTGGCAGGCTGTTCGGTACCGACCCTCGGTCGTTGAAAGCCCGGAAGACCGCTCGAATCTCGGTTGCCAGCGGTGGCGCTTGATCTGCCAGGTACAGGTCAAGAAAGGCCTCTAGTTTGGGTCCTTGGGCGCCATCGTGCTGAGGGTAGGCTTGCCAAAGAAAAGGTCCGGTGGCGCAGCATTGGGCGCGCACGAACGAGTCCTCGCCGCGAACCAGGTTCAGGTCGGCGCAGGCCAGCAGTCGGTCAAAATCTGCTTGACTGAGGTAGGGCAGGTCGACCTGTCTCAGGCCAGGTGGCAAGTCCAGCG
This sequence comes from Betaproteobacteria bacterium, assembly GCA_010030205.1. Lineage (GTDB taxonomy): Bacteria > Pseudomonadota > Gammaproteobacteria > Burkholderiales > Burkholderiaceae_C > Pseudaquabacterium. The sequence continues at coordinate 24,458 of RGQD01000020.1, read as the reverse complement.
TCTGCAATTGAGCCCGCGCCGGTCCGGGCGCTACCAGCAGCGCGCAGCGCTGCGGGCTCAGGGTTTGCAGCAGGGCCGGCAACACTGGGTTCTGGTAGCAAAACACCGTCACCAGTTGCTCTTGGGCATCGCGTTGCCAGCCCATCTCATGGGCCCAGGCGCGGGCCTGGTCGACCGCGATAAGCGCGCCGGCTGACATCAGCCCGCCGGTGGCGGCGGTGAAGCCAGGGTAGAAGAACCATTTTTTCAGCCCAGCGGCCGGCCCGCTGAACTGCGGCGACAGCAAGCCGTGCGAGCGCTCGACATAGGGTTCGGCGCTGAGGTATTCCAGGTTGATCCAGACCGGCGTTTGACGGACCTGGGCCATGCGGGCCAGGAAGGCATCGGGCGGCGCGCAGCCGAAAGTCTCGACCACAACGTCGCCGGGCGCTGAGTCGAGCGCCGGATCGGTCCACTGCAGCACCCGCACCCCCGGTGCGCCAGTGGGCGCCATCCAGGCCAAGGCCGATGCGTCGTCGGTCCACAGCCGCACCTGGTGGCCACGCCGGCCCAGTTCGGCGGCCAAGCGCCAGCTCACGCCGATGTCACCGAAGTTGTCGATCACGCGGCAGAAGAGGTCCCACAACATGGTGTTGATTATTGGCGCAGGGATCACCGGGGCCGGCGAAGGGCCGCAGCGGACGGCAGAATCGACCACCTCGCCCCGTGCTGCCCTTGCTCTCCACGCCTGCAATGCCTTCACCTGTTGATCCGCTGACCGCCGCCGCGCCGCCCGCCAATGGGCTGCCAGTCGATGCGCTGCCAGTCGATGCGCTGCCAATCGATGTGCTGCCCGTTGATGCGCTGCCCGTCGATGCGCTGCCCGTCGATGAGCAACTGCGCGAGCGCCTGCTCGCCGAGGTCGCTGCGCTGCCAGCGCTGCCGGGCGTCTACCGTTACTTCGATGCGCAGGGCGGTGTGCTGTATGTGGGCAAGGCGCGCAGCCTGAAAAAGCGCGTCGCCAGCTACTTTCAGAAAGACCACGGCGGCACCCGCATCGGCCACATGATCAGCCGGATTGCCCGGCTGGAGACCACAGTGGTGCGCACCGAGGCCGAGGCCTTGCTGCTCGAGAACAACCTGATCAAGACGCTGGCGCCGAAGTTCAACATTCTGTTCCGCGACGACAAGAGCTACCCTTATCTCAAGCTGCACAGCCACGCCTTTCCGAGGCTGGCCTATTACCGCGGCGCGATCGACCGCAAACACCGCTATTTCGGCCCTTACCCCGGCGCCTGGGCGGTCAAGGAAACCATCTTGCTGCTGCAGAAGGCTTTCCGCCTGCGCACCTGCGAGGACACGGTCTACGCCAACCGCTCGCGGCCCTGCCTGCTCTACCAGATCCGGCGCTGTTCAGGCCCTTGCGTCGGCCTGATCTCGACCGAGGACTATCGTCGCGACGTGTCGCATGCCGAGCGTTTTTTGCTGGGCGACGCGGGCGAGGTGGTCAGTTCGCTGCAGGCTCGGTCGGGCCGGCCGCCATCGGCAACCACCAGTAGGCGCGCGAGGACGAATTGCGAGCCCAGGCGCGCTTGGATGCCTTCAGGCGATGGCTTCCAGTCGAGCAGCCTGTCTTCGCGCGATCGCGACGTCGACATCCTGGCGGTGAGGGTCTCGGGCGGGCGGGCCTGCGTCAATCTGGCCATGGTTCGCGGTGGCCGTCACCTCGGCGACCGCGCGTATTTTCCGACCCATGTCGAGGACGCTGCAGCGCTGTCTGCCGAGCAGGCCGACGATCGTGCCGACGAACTCAGCGTCGAGCAGCAGGTGCTCGAAGCCTTTATCGCCCAGCATTACCTGGGCGTGGCGCCGCCGCCCGGTCTGGTGCTGAGCCATGCGGTGGCGGCTGAATTGCTGGCCGCACTGGGCGAGCAGCTGGGGGTCAAGCTCAACGCCCAGCACCAGCCGCGCGAGCAGCGCCGCACCTGGCTGGAGATGGCCGAGAAGGGCGCGCAGATCGCGCTGGCGCGCTTGCTGGCCGAGGAGGGTTCGCAGCGCGAGCGAACCCGCGCGCTGGTCGATGCGCTGGACCTGGGGCTGGACGACCTGGACGCGCTGCGCATCGAGTGTTTCGACATCAGCCACACCGCTGGCGAGGCGACCCAAGCCAGCTGCGTGGTCTTCGAGAACCATGCGATGCGGCCGGCCGAGTACCGGCGCTACCCAGGTGCTGACCCGCCGCTACGCCAAGGTGGCCGAGGCCCGCGCTGCGGCGCAGCTCGCGGGCACCGAGTCTGTGCTGCCGCCCAAGGCCTTGCGCTTGCCCGGTCTGGTGCTGGTCGATGGTGGCCGCGGCCAGGTGTCGATGGCGCGCGAGGTGTTCGCCTCGCTCAGTCTGGACCTGTCGCTGATCGTTGGGGTCGAAAAAGGCGAAGGCCGCAAGGTCGGCCTGGAGGAGTTGGTGTTTGCCGACGGCCGCGACAAGGTCTACCTAGGCCACGACTCGGCAGCGCTGATGCTGGTGGCGCAGATCCGCGACGAGGCGCACCGCTTCGCGATCACCGGGATGCGCGCCAAGCGTGCCAGCGTTCGCACCGGTGGCAGCCGGATCGAGGACATCGCCGGGGTCGGCCCGAAAAAACGCGCCAGCCTGCTGCAGCGCTTTGGTGGCTTGCGCGGCGTCGCGGCGGCCAGCGTCGACGAGTTGTGCAGCGTGGACGGCATATCGCACGACCTGGCCGAAGAGATCTACCGCGCGCTGCGCTGAGCGCTTGACGGCCGCTGCGGGCCGCCGCGGGTCGTCGGCATGTCGGTGGCGACAAGCCATGGTTGCCGGCGCGCCATCGGCAGCCACGCAACAGAGGGTTTTCACGCCAGCCCGGGCGGTGATGCTTGGGCATGATGCGACTGAACTTTCACACTCAGCACGCCATGCCCGCTATCAAGAACTTTGTTGCCGACCCCCAAGCCATTGCCGCGATGCGGAGTTCGCGCCCTGCAAGCCGTGGCGCCGTGCCGGCCTATGACTGGCTCACGTGTCACCGAGCCCACCGACCCCGCAAGGAAGCGGTTCGCGAGCTCGGCAGCCAGCGAAGCTTTTCCTATGCCGACCTGGACCGCCGCGCCGATTCGGTGGCCGCTTATTTCTCGTCGCTTGGCGTCGGGCGTGGCGATCGCGTGGCCTTGCTGGCGCACAACGGCGTCGAATTCTTCGACCTGCAGTTCGCCTGTGGCCGCACCGGCGCGATCGCGGTGCTGTTGAACTGGCGCCTAACGGTCACTGAGCTCGAGTACATCCTCAACGACAGTTCGCCAAGAATCCTCGTCCACGACGCGGCTTTCACCGATGCCGCCAAGACGCTTCAGCGCTTGTGTGGCATCGAGACCTTGCTGTGCATCGACACCAGCGCCGGTATCGGGTCGGCCACCAACCCCTATGAGGCGGTGGTCGACGCCTTCAACGGCCAGGCCCTTGCCCACGTGGAACTCACGCACGACGACGTCAGCACGATCATGTACACCTCGGGCACGACCGGTCACCCCAAGGGCGCGATGATCACCCATGGGATGAACTTCTGGAACTGCGTCAACCTCGGGCTCCCGGCCGGCATCGGTCTCGACACCGTGCATCTGTCGGTGCTGCCGCTGTTCCACACTGGCGGGCTGAATTGCTATTCCAACCCGGTGCTGCATGCCGGCGGCACGGTGGTGATCATGCGGACCTTCGACCCGGGTCGGGCCTTGCAGGTCATCGGCGATCAGAGCCAGGGCATCACGCACTTCTTTGCGGTGCCGGCACCTTATCAGTTCATGATGCAACACCCCGAATTCGAGACCACCGACCTGTCGCGACTGCGCTGTGCGGGTGTCGGCGGCGCACCTTGCGCGCTGACGATCCTGCAGACCTGGGCCGCTCGGGGGGTGTTGTTGGGGCAGGGCTTCGGCATGACCGAGACCAGCCCGTCCTGCATCTTCCTCGACCCAGCGGATGCGGTCCGCAAGCTCGGCTCCACCGGCAAGGTGCTGATGCATACCGAGATGCGCATCGTCAACGAGGCCGGTGGCGACTGCGGCCCGGACGAGATCGGCGAGCTCTGGGTCGCAGGCCCGAACATCACCCCTGGCTACTGGAACCGCCCGGATGCGACGGCGTCCAGCTTCGAAGGGCGCTGGCTCAAGACCGGTGACGCGGCCCGCTTCGACGACGAAGGTTTCGTCTACATCGTCGACCGCTGGAAGGACATGTACATCTCCGGCGGCGAGAACGTTTACCCGGCCGAAGTCGAGAATGTGCTGTACCAGCTGCCCCAGGTCGCTGAAGCGGCGGTGATCGGTATTCCGCATGACAAATGGGGTGAGGTCGGACTGGCGGTGCTGGTCCTCAAGCCGGGCCAGGAACTGGATAGGTCGACCGTGGTGGGCTATTGCGGCGAGCGGCTTGCCAGGTTCAAGGTGCCCAACGACATCGCGGTCATCGAAGCCTTGCCCCGAAACGCCACCGGCAAGGTGCTCAAGCGTGAACTGCGCAAGCTGTTTCTGGGCAGCCAGGCGCCGGCGATCAGCTGATTGCAGTGTTCGCGACGCCTGCGTGATGTCGAGCGCCCACGCTGGCGCTGCGTGGTGCCTCAAGCAAGTGTGGCTTTGCGGCTTGATCCCCACGGGGGGCGGCCGGCTTCGGCCGGCCTTGGGGCGCTCATGAGCGCTGTAGAGTGGAGACCGGAGTGATTTGCCAAATCGCCGGCGGCGCCCCAAACCCTTGAGGATTTCCATGCGTCTGAAACCAGCCCATTGGCTTGCCCTGGCTTTGCTTGCCACAGCAGCTGTCGCGCAGGCGCAGGTCCAGGCCGCGCCGCAAAACGTGGTCAACCTCAACGCCGAGGCCAGCATCGAGCTGCCGCAGGATCTGCTGGCGATCACCTTGTCCATCACCCGTGAGGGTGTCGAGCCTGCCGCTGTGCAGGCGCAACTGCGCCAGGCGCTCGACAGCGCGCTCATCGAGGCTCGCAAGGCAGTTCGGGCAGGCCAGCTGGACTTGCGAACCGGGGCCTTCTCGTTAAGCCCTCGTTACACAGCCAAGCCGACCCCGGGCGGCAACAACATCACCGGCTGGCTGGGCCGCGCCGAACTGGTGATCGAGGGCAAGGACATCGCTGCGATCAGCCAGCTGGCTGGCCGACTCAGCACCCTGCAGGTGGTGCGGACGGTGTTCGGCCTGTCGCGCGAGGCGCGCGAGAAGGTCGAGGCCGAGGTGGCGGCGCAGGCCATCAGCCGCTTCAGGGCGCGTGCGCAGGCCTATGCCCAGCACTTTGGTTTCGGCAGCTATGTGTTGCGCGAAGTGACCGTCGGCGGCGGCGAGGTGGGTGCCCCCTTGCTGCGTGCCCGGCTGATGAGCTCGGCAACAGCTGACGAAGCCCAGCCGGTCGAGGCGGGCAAGGCGGTGGTGAGCGTTACCGTGAGCGGCAGCATTCAGCTTTCGCCTCCTTAGGCCATGCCTTGCGGCTCGTCATCGACCGATCGGTGGCGATGCTGGCCGCGCCTGCCCGGTCCTCCTGCACAATGGTTGCCATGTTTTTCAACTTGCCGACCTTGTTGACTTGGACCCGCATCGTCGCGATTCCCTTGATCGTCGGTGTTTTCTACCTGCCGCTGGACGGCGCGACGCGCAACCTGGTGGCCACGGTGATGTTCGTCGGGTTCGCAGCCACCGACTGGCTGGACGGTTGGTTGGCGCGCAGGCTCAACCAGACCTCTGCATTCGGCGCGTTTCTCGACCCGGTGGCCGACAAGATCTTGGTCTGCGCAGCGCTGCTGGTACTGGTCGACCAGCACCGGATTCATGTGCTGTTGGCGCTGGTGATCATCGGCCGCGAGATCGCGATCTCGTCGCTGCGCGAGTGGATGGCACAGATTGGCGCTTCGCGCAGTGTGGCGGTCCACATGCTGGGCAAGTTCAAGACGGCGACCCAGATGACGGCGATCCCCTTTCTGCTCTACGACGGTCGACTGTTCGGCTTCATCGACACCCGGATCTGGGGCACGGCACTGATCGTCGTTGCCACCGTGCTGACGATCTGGTCGATGGTCTATTACCTGCAGCGCGCCTTGCCTGAAATTCGGGCCAAGGTGCGATGAACCTCACTGCTGCGGCGCGCCAGCGCAGCTTGCTGGCAGCAATGCCCTGGGTGTTTGTGGCTGTCTGGAGCACCGGCTTTGTGGTCGCCAGGCTGGCGATGCCGCATGCGCCGCCGATCACCTTTCTGTGTTGGCGCTACGCCTTCTCGCTGCTGGCCTTTGGCATTTGGATCCGCCTGGCATCGGTGCCCTGGCCTGTTGGGCGAGGTCAGTGGCGTCACCTGGCGGTCAGCGGTGTGCTGATGCATGCCGGCTACTTGGGTGGGGTGTGGGCGGCGGTCAAGGCGGGCATCCCGGCCGGCACGGTGGCCTTGATTGTCGGCTTGCAGCCGCTGCTGACGGCGCTGTGGATCAGCGGTCGTGGCAAGCACCGGGTCGGCCCATGGCATTGGCTGGGCTTGGCGCTCGGTCTGGTCGGCCTGACGCTGGTGGTGTGGCCCAAGATGCGTGCCGGCGAGGTCACCATGGTCAATCTAGGCTTGTCGGTGCTGGCGTTGGCGGCCATCACCGCCGGCACGCTGTACCAAAAGCGCTATGTGTTGCCGGGCGATGTTCGTTCGGGCAATTTCGTGCAGTTGCTGGCCGCGCTGGCGTTGTCGGTGCCGCTGGCGCTGCTCGAGTCGGGTCGCATCGACTGGCATCCCGACCTGCTGCTGGCCCTGGTCTGGTCGGTGCTGGGCCTGTCGCTGGGTGCGAGTTCGCTGCTGATGCTGCTGATCCAGCGCGGCGCGGCAACCCGGGTCACCAGCCTGTTCTACCTCGTGCCACCCTGCACTGCAGTGCTGGCTTGGTGGCTGTTTGACGAGCGACTGACTGCGGCCACCTGGGCCGGCATGGCGCTTTGCGCAGTCGGCGTTGGCCTGGTGCTGAAGGCTGACGCCAGTTGATGCGGCGCTTGGCAGGCGCACGATGGATAATCTATCTGCGGGTGCTTAGCTCAGTTGGTAGAGCGGCGCCCTTACAAGGCGTAGGTCGGGGGTTCGAGCCCCTCAGCACCCACCATCACCGCAGAACTGCGCTGCTGATGCCGGCTTTTGACGGGTGGAGCCGCCTTTAGAATCAATATGTTGGCGCCTTGGGCGAGGCGGCAGGCAGGCCAAGTCGAACCCAGGTTCGCCGTTTTTTCTGCCGACCCGCCGCTGTTGATCTGTTCTTGTTTCGCTGCCCTTTCTCCAGGGCAGGTTCCGTACGCCCAATCCTGAGGCCGTCACCATGTTTGAATTCATCCGCACGCACAACCGGCTGTTTCAGTTCCTGTTGCTGATCCTGATCTTGCCGTCATTCGTGGTCTTTGGCATCCAGGGCTATTCCAAGTTCGGCGATGGCAACACCACCGCGGTGGCCAAGGTGGACGGTGTGCCGATCACCCAAGGCGATTGGGATGCCAGCCACCAGAGCCAGGTCGAGCGGATGCGCCGTCAGGCCCCCAATATCGACATCAAGTTGCTGGATTCGCCGGCGGCGCGGGTCGAGACGCTTGACGCTTTGGTACGCGAGCGTGTGCTGTCCACCGCGATGGAAAAGCTCGACCTGACGGTGTCAGACGAGCGCTTGCAGCGTTTGTTTGTCACCGATCCGCAATTCGCGTCGCTGCGCAACCCCGACGGCAGCGTCAACAAGGATGTGCTGGCCGCGCAAGGCATGAGCTCGGAGATGTTTGCTGCCCGTCTGCGACAGGATCTGTCGCTGCAACAAGTCCAGGGTGGCATCACTGGCTCTGTGCTCGCATCGACGGCGAATGTCGGTCAAGCGCTCGACGCGTTGCTGCAGCGCCGCGAGATCCATTACGCCAAGTTCGACCCCAAGGAGTACTTGGCCAAGGTCAATCCGACCGATGCCGAGATCGAGGCCTTCTACAAGGCGCACGAGGCCGATTTCCGCGCCCCCGAACAAGCGACGATTGACTACGTGGTGCTCGACCTGGCGACGATCAAGAAGGGCATCGCGGTGCCCGAGGAGGACCTGCGCAAGTACTACGAGGAGAACGCCAGCCGTTACACCGCCGCCGAAGAGCGCCGAGCGCGCCACATCCTGGTCAAAGCTGACAAGGATGCAGCGGCCGAGCTCAAGCAAAAAGCCAAGGCCCGCGCTGAAGCGCTGCTGGCCGAGGTCCGCAAGTCGCCAGCAGGATTTGCCGATCTGGCCAAAAAGAATTCTGAAGACACGGGCTCTGCGGCGCAAGGCGGCGACCTCGATTTCTTCGGCCGCGGCGCGATGGTCAAGCCTTTCGAGCAGGCTGCGTTCGCGCTCAAAGCCGGTGAAGTCAGCAACCTGGTCGAGTCTGATTTTGGTTTCCACATCATCAAGCTCGAGGCGGTTCGTGGCGGTGAGAAGAAACCCTTTGATACGGTGCGTGCCAGCATCGAAGACGAGGTGCGTCAACAGCTCGCGATCAAGCGCTGGGCCGAGTCTGCCGAGCAGTTCACCAACACGGTGTACGAGCAATCCGACAGCCTGCAACCCGTGATCGACAAGCTCAAGCTCGAAAAACGCAGCGCCAGCGTGCAGCGCGCTGCGGCGCTTGGCGCCAGCGGGCCACTGGCTTCGGCGAAGTTGCTGGAGTCGGTTTTCGGCAATGAGGCCGTCAAAAACAAACGCAACACCGACGCGGTCGAGGTCGGCACCAACCAACTCGCAGCGGCACGCGTGGTCCAGCATCAGGCCGCCCGCACCTTGCCATTGGCCGAGGTGCGTGACGCTGTTCGGCAGCGACTCGTGATGACCCAGGCCGAGGCCTTGGCTCGCAAGGAGGGTGAAGCCAGGCTGGCCCAGCTCAAGGCCGATCCCGCCAGCGGCAAGCTGACCGGGCCGGCACTGGTTTCGCGGGCCCAACCCGAAGGCCTGGCGCGTGCGGCGCTGGACGCGGTGCTGGCTGCCGATGCCGGCAAACTGCCGGCGGTGTTGGGTGCGGCCTTGCCTGGCCAGGGCTATCTGGTGGCCCGAATCGACCGGGTGCTGCCGCGCGAGACCAAGCCCGAAGAAGACAAGGCGCTCAAGACCCAGTACGGCCAAGCTTGGGCCCGTGCCGAGGCTGAGGCTTACTACCAGGCTTTGGCCGCGCGCTACAAGGTCGAAAAGAAGGCTGATCCGCTGGCCGCTGCGGTCGCCGCTGCTGCGGCATCGGCCAAGCCCTGACGCGGTATACTTATGGGCTTCATTGGTGGCTGTAGCTCAGTTGGTAGAGTCCCAGATTGTGATTCTGGTCGTCGTGGGTTCGAGTCCCATCAGCCACCCCAAGAAACAAGGTCCGACAAGTACTCATCGTACTTTCGGACTTTTCTTTTTTGCGTCGAGCGACTGAATTCTTTCGTGCTTTCGTATTTCCTGCGCGCACTTGTTGCTCGCAGCCGGGTAGCGGGCGGGTCAACTGACTGCAGGAATCGATCCACGAATTCCGCGGGCGTCAGGATCGGGTAGGCGTCGGCGAGGGCCAGCATGTCCTTGTCACCTGTGACCAAGTGGTCGGCGGCCGAGTCGATGAGCAGGGCCAGGATCGGCAGATCGTTCGGGTCACGCAACCCGGCCGTGATGGCCTGCGCGAGCATGGCCGCATCGATGCGCAGCAACTCGGCCCGTACGGGCGTCGAATCGCGTGACGCCGGCTGGGCGGTGCTGGCCGACCCCGGGGCATACTTTAATGTTTGGGAGGCCGATCATGGATTCGATCAACGATGAATTGGCTGCGGTCCTGCGAGATGTCCGGACGCCCGGCGACTTCTACGCAGCAGGCCATTGCGGCCTGCATGTGCCTCTGATCGAGGTCGCTGGTGCCGGCCCGATTGCGTTGCCGTTGCTGCCGGCGCAAGCCTCGCAACTCATTGCGGTGGCCGAGCGTGCGCCCTACGGCCGCGGTGGCGAAACGCTGGTCGACACTTCGGTGCGCAGCAGTTGGCAGATTGGTGCCGATCGTGTTCGCATCGCGGGCAAGCGCTGGGCCGTGATGCTGGACAGCGTCGTCGAGCGCGCAGCGGCGGGGCTGGGTGCCGGCGGCGGTGTGGTCGCCGAGTTGTACAAGCTGCTGGTCTATGACGAGGGCAGCTTCTTTGTGACCCATCGCGACACCGAGAAGTCGGCAGGGATGTTCGCCACGCTGATCGTCGCGCTGCCATCGCTGCACGCGGGTGGAGAACTGGAGGTTCGTCATCGTGGACGCGAGGTGCGACTCGATATGCGTTGCGCCGACTTCTCTGAGCTTGCCTGGGCAGCCTTCTACGCCGACTGCGTGCACGAGGTGTTGCCCATCACCTCAGGAAGCCGGCTGGTGCTGGTCTACAACCTTCGGCGCCTGGGCAAGGGCCGCCTGCCTGGCCCTCCGTCTTACGAGCGGGAGACGGCCGCGCTGGGTCAGTTGTTGCGTCGATGGGGCGAGCCGTCGGCACACGCTGGCGATGACCTGCCGGCGAAGCTGGTCTACCCACTGGAGCATGCCTACACGCCGGCCGAGTTGTCGTTCGCTGCACTCAAAGGCGCCGACGCTGCCGCCGCCAGCGTGCTGGTCGCGGCCGCGCGCGATGCGGCATGCGATGTGCATGTGGCGCTGCTGCGCATCGAGGAGAGCGGCGCCGCTGAGTACAGTGGCTACGCCCGTTCGCGCCATTCCCGGCGCTATCACGATGATGACGAGAACGGGTTCAGGGTCGCCGAAGTCTTCGAACGCTCGCTGACTCTCGCGCATTGGAGCCGGCCCGACGGTGCGGCGGTGTCGCTGGGCACCATGCCCTTCGCCGACGGTGAAGTCTGCCCAGGCGACGCGCTGGCTGACATGGATCCCGATGAGCAGCACTTCGAAGAGGCCACCGGTAACGAAGGGGCCTCGTTCGAGCGCAGCTACCAGCGTGCTGCACTGGTGCTGTGGCCGCAGTCGCAGAAGCTTCGGCTGCTGGCCCGCAGCGGATTCGCAGTCTCTTTGCCCGTGTTGGACAGCCTGGTGGCCGCGTGGGTTGACGCAGGCGCCGAGCCGGGCAGCATGATTTGGCGCGAGGCCCACGCCTTGGCCGCGCAGATGCTCGCCTGCTGGCCCGTGCGAGCGACACGCAACGTTTTGGAAGGGCTTAGCGCCGAAGCCGTGATGCTTGCCCACTTGACACATCTGCGCAATCTCGAACACATCGACACCATGCTGGCCGGCGCCATCGCTGCCGGAGCCTACTCAGCGCAGGACAACGCTGCCTTGGTGCAGGCGCTGGAGTTGCTGGCTCCGTCGCGGGTGGGTTCCTTGTTGTTCGACGTGGTGCGGGGCAACGCCGACTTGCACATTGCCGGCTGCGCGGACTTGCTTGCCCGTGCCGCTGCCGTTTCGGCCTGGCGTGGTGAACTGCAGCGCGCAGCCATGTCGCTGCTCGATGCGATGCCTGGCGGCCTGTCCCGTCCCCAAGCGCAGGCCGACGCGTGGCGACGCGAGCGCGCGGACGAGGCGGTGGTTCGCGACACGCTGCGTGCCCTGATCATTGCCGAGCACGCAGACCTCGCCGCGCTGGCTGATCAGGCCGTGACGCATTGGCTGGCCTGGCCCCAGTTCTATGGCCTGGACACCGTCATCGTTCCGGCGCTGCGCTTCCTGGCCCAGCGGCCGGCGCTGATGGAACATCCTGCCTGCCAGCGCTTGCGGGCGGAGGCGCTGGCTCACCTGCAAGCCCGGGTGTCGCTCGATCTGGCGCCGCCTGCCGACTGGCGACGCGATGTTCCGATGAACTGCCGCTGCGAGCACTGCCAATGCCTGGGCCAGTTCCTGCTAAGTGGTAACCAGGAGGTCTGGCGCTTCAAGGCGCGTGAGGTCGATCGCCGCCATGTCGAGGACTCGATCCGAAAGAGCCGCCCCGATGTCGAATTCACCACCGAGCGCAAGGGCAGCCCGCATGTGCTGGTGTGCCGCAAGAACCAGGCAAGCTACGAGCGGAGAGTCGCGCAAAGGCTGACGGATCTTGACGATCTGCAGCGATTTGTGGCGTGAGAGGCCGGCTGGTTCTGCGTCGAACTGCCCTGAGAGCCGGTCGTGGTTCGGGAAGCGTGCCGCATTCTCAGGGGGTTTACCCCAGGTCAATCCGAGGGCTTTCTCGGCCGCGGGATCCAACGGGGTGAGATGCCGTGGCTTTCGCACCATCGCCGGGCGATCATCTCCATCACATGGTGCTCTAAGTCGAACCATGCTTCACGCTGCGCCGGATGCGCGGCCAGCGTGTGCTTGACGCGGCGGAAGGGCTGCGTTGCTGCAGTGCTTGCCGGAGTGAACCGGCCAAGCGGGCGTTGCCGCATTGCTCGGCGAAGTCCTCCATGATCTCGAGGGCCTGCGATGACTCGATCGGCTCGACGCACAGCCATTGATTGCTGTCACGTGGATCTTCAGCCACTTCGTCCGCCGCGTCGGAGCCGGCAAAGGACAGAAGCTCACCGGATTCGAGACTGAGCCAATGGCTCCTCTCACCGAATGGGTCGCGCGAGTTCAGCGCCCAGATCAATTCCTTCAGGTCGATGGACAACGATCGGGCTGTGCCATCGCTGCGATCCGGCGTGCTGTCGTTCAGGCTTACCTCGAAATCCCCAACGCATCCCACAGGAACTGGTAGGACATAGCCGGCCGGCCCTGTGCGGCAGACTGTCGCCGTTCGCCATCCTCGTACTCGCGCAGCAGGCCCTTGACGCGCTCCAGCCCCGCTGTCGTCATGATTGCCTGGCGCGGCGCGAGCCCGCCCAGCGCTGGAATGGCCTCGTCGGACCAGTTGGCGTAGTGGCGATGGATGACCTGCTCGATGGCCTGCGCCATCACCTCCGGCGGCAGTCCCTGAGCGCTGACTGCGGCGGCCTTTGGCGCACGCGCCTTGTCACTGCTGCCCGTTCTTGCCAGGTGGTCCGCCGGGTCGGTGATCTCGCGCGTCAGGTGCTGCACGGCCGCCCCGGCCAGGGTCTCGAACCAGGCCCGGCCCTCGTCGGCCAGCCGCTGGGTGCGGTGAAAGACCTCGATGCGGCTGGCCTTGCGGCCTGGGTTGATGGAGCTCAGGCTGCGCTGTACTCCGTCTGCCCCTTGGGTGATGCGATTCCAGCCTTGCTCGGGATTGCCGTCGACATCGGCCTGCGCCGCCAATGACTCGGCAAGCGCCGCCGCATCGTGCACGCGGTAATGGTCAGTCACGAGCAGGATCGGGTCACCGGTGGATGCATCGTGGATTTGCGGCATCGCAGCGGGTTCGAACCACTGATCCAGCCAGGCGCGAGCGATCTCGACCTCAACCATATCGCGCCGGTTCTCGTCGTGAAGTTTCAGCTCTTCGGCTCCGGCCAGCACTCGACCTACCCGCGCCAGCACCGGTGCTTCACGCAACTTTGAAAACGTGTAGATGGCCCCGGAGAGTTCCCGGTGAGCACCCGCGCCTGCCTCTACCTGCATGATGCGGGCCGCCAGCAGCATGCCGGGGTGGGCGCTGCGGCTTCCGCTGATCTCGCGTATGTGCTGCGGCTCGGCCTGGCGGTCGAATTCGTCCATCAGCGTCATACCTTCGCCGGGCCGGACGTCGGTCACCCGATACAGACGAAGCGGTCGTTCCCGCATCTGGGCGATCCAGTTTCGCTGGCCCGGTGTGAGATACGGGCCTTCGCGGCCGAGCAGATAGCCGTTGATCTCGCGCAGGCCACCGCGGGCTTGGATCTCGCCGCGGGCGATCAACCACTCGCCGGCATTGATCGTGACCATGGTCATGCCGTCTTCGTCGAGTTGCCAGCCGTCTTCGGAGCCTTCGGGCCGCCAGTGGTCCAGCAGTTCCTCGAACGCGCTGCGCCAGCCCTTGCGGTGACGCTCCGCCAGCCAGGTGATGGCCACGCGGGCGCCGTCTTCGTGGTCTCGCGAACGCAGGCTTTGGATATTCATGAGTGAAGTCTAGGGCAAGCTGGTGGCATTTTGCATGTTGTGTCCGCATGCGCCGACTCGCGCAGCGCTTCAGCCAACAAGCGCAACCTCAACTTCCGTCAGCAGCCCCGGCAGCTCACCGACCACCGGTTCAGGGCGGCTTGAGCGTCCATTCGACTCTCCTGCGCAGGCGCTCGGCGTCGGCTGTCGCGCCAGCTCGCTCGGCACGCTGCAATTGAAGGTTCAGCCAGGCCAGCAGCGGTCGCCGCCAACCCTGGGATGATGCGGTGTCCACCGCCAGTGCGATCACTTCCGGGTTGGCCCGGCCGGCTCGCAGCAGCACGCCGGCGGCCACCAACCGCGACAAGGGGTCGCCCAGGTCTCGCAGGGCCTGGGCGGGGTCGCCTGCCAGGCCCATCGCTGCCAGCACGCGCTGCGACGGCGCCAGCAGCGCGGCATCCTCTTGCTTGGGGTCAGCGGTCAGAAAATCAGCATAGGCTCGCTCTGCTGCTGCTGCGTCGATCCGAATAGCCTCGAAGCCGTCGCAAGCCTTGAAGTCCATGCTGGCGATTTGGGCCGCACAGCGAAGCAACTCGGCTCGGGCCATCAGGTCGATGCGCCCGGTGCGGGCGAGCTGGGTCCTTGCCAGGTCGAACTCCTGCGCAGCGACCCGGCTGTCGCCGCCCAAGTAGGCGGTGACCGACCGGTCCAGCGCCGAATGGGCCTGCAGTTGCCATTCAGGCGACGCCGGCCCGCCAGCGCAAGCGGTCAACAGTGCGGCGCTGCTGACCGCGATCAGGCAATGGCCGGCTCGACAGCTCGACTTTGGTTTGCCGTTCACGGCAGCCGCAGTTCGGTATCGCGCGCGAACGGCCACTTTCGGTTGACCTCGTCGAGCAGTTGTTGAATTTTTCGCAGGCTGGTGTCGACTTCGGTCCGCAGCGCGCCCAGGTCGGTGCTGGCGCCGCGGGTGTTGGCAGCGACGGCCTGCGCGTCGACGAGCAGTGCATCGACCCTGACCCATGACGCCCTTGCCTGACCCAGCAACGCGGCGAGTTGCCGCAGGCTGGCGCTGACGTCGCGCATCAGCCCGTCGGACCCGAAGAGTTGATCGTCGGCCTTGCCAGCCATGGTGTCGGCGCGCGCCAACAGCGCCTCGGCGCTGGCCAGCGTCTTGAGCAACTTTTCTACATCTGGCTCGTTGCCCAGCAGCAAACCGAGCGCGCCGTGCGGTCCATTGAGCTTGTCGGTGGCCGACTTCAGGTTTCGCAAGCTGTTGCCCAGCGCCGAATCTGCCGCGCTCAGCGAGCCGATGTTCGCCACCAACTCGCGTACCGAGTTGACCAGCTTGGGGATCTCGGCGCTGGCGTCGCCGACCAGTACCTTGCGCTGTGCGCCGTCGGCCAGTGGCGGGTCCTTGAGTTGGCCGCTGTAGGCGCGCAGGTTGGTGTTGCCGACCAGACCGCGAACCAGCGTGAACACGCTGGAGCTGCGCAGCCAATGGGCATCCTTGCGAGGGATGTCGATGACGATGTGGGCGCTGCCGTCGATGCCGAGCTCGATCCCGCGAACTCTACCGATCGGAAATCCCGAAAAAGTCAGGTCCATACCGACCAGAACGCCTTCTGAATCGTCTGCGACCAGTACCAAGCGCTGGTAGGCCTCGAAAGCACCGCGCGCATACATTAGGTAGGCGATCGAGCCGCCGAGCAAGGCCAACATCAGCAAGACCAAGGCTTTGGCCTTGAGCTCCAGATGGGCGATCGGCGGCAGCGGCTCTGGCGCATCCTGCGGATGGTTCTTGCGCATAGTCAGTAGTAGTTGACCACCAGCGAAGTGGCCTCAATCAACAGGATCAGCATGAACATGCGCACCAGCCCCTGCAACTCGCTGCTGGCTTTCGAGCGGATCCGGGGCGGTGGGTAAAGCGCTGAGGCCATCGGCAACAAAGACACGGCCAGACTGAGCGAGAAGACCTTGAGCGCGAGGGTCAAAGCCACTGCCGGACTGAAGACACGACCGACGATTCGGGTGTACCGCTCGAAGCCGCCGAGCGTGAATCCATGGACCGCCAGATAGGCCAGCACCAATGTCAGCAAGCAACTCACGGTGGCCAGCAGGGTGACCGCGAACATGCCTGCCAACACGCGCGGCAGCACTTCCTGCGCCAAAGGATCGGTGCCCTGGCGTGCCAGCGCGGTGAGCTCGCCACGCGAATTCATTGCCGCGACCTCGGCCCCGTTGGGCAGGGTGACACGCAAGGCGGCAAACAATGCCGCAGTCAGTGGGATCAATTCCAGCACCAGCACCCGCACGACCATCTCGAGTGCGTACTGCGACAAGCCATAGCTCAGTGCGGTGACGACGACGATGCGGATCACGATCAGGCTGATCAGCGCCGACAACACGCCGAACCAAGCCAAGATCGGCCCGGTGGCCAGGTAGAGCTGGCTCAACACCGCAAGGCGTCGATTGCTGCGATGGCTGCTCGGCGACAGTGCCAGCACCAGCATCAACGCACCGAGGTGGATCACCCGCCACCAGCTGGCCAACCACGCCAGCGCGGCGTGGCCTAAGACGGCGAAATCTTTCAGCCATGTAGCCATCGCTTGATCCTAAGCAGCGATGGCACGGTCAGGCTTGCGCTTTGTCGACCCTCAAAACGGTGGGGCGCTGGCGAGGTCTAGCGTCTGGCCATGGTCGGGATGGTCGAACTGCAGCCGGCTGGCGTGTAGCAGCAGGCGCGGCGCTGTGCCTGCCACTGCGGCACTGGCGTACAGCCTGTCGCCGAGGATGGCATGGCCGATCGCGCTCAGGTGCAGTCTGAGCTGGTGTGACCTGCCGGTCACGGGTTGCAGCGACAGCCTGGTTTGACCGCGTATTGGATCGCGTGCCAGCACCTGCCACCGTGTGCACGAGGGTTTGCCGAGCAGGACATCGACCTTCTGGCGTGGCCGGTTTGGCCAGTCGGCGCTCAGCGGCAGGTCGATCTCGCCCGCATCGGTCGCGGGTAGACCGTCGACCACCGCGATATAGGTTTTGGCGACACGTCGCTCAGCGAAGGCCACACTCATGCGGCGTTGCGCCTCGGCCCCGCGCGCCAGCAGTATCAGCCCGGAGGTCGCCATGTCCAGTCTGTGCACGATCTGCGCGTCGGGGTGGATTGCCTGCAAGCGGGCCGACAGGCAGTCGGCCTTGTCCGGGCCGCGGCCTGGTACTGCCAGCAAACCCGCCGGCTTGTTCACAACGATCAGCGCGTGGTCGAGGTAGACCAGTTCGGCGGTGGATGTCATGGTCAGACCCTGGCGCAGCAGGCCAGGTGGGCATTCACCTCGCGCTGGCCGACAGGCCAGCAGCCTGGGCGGACAGCGTGATGTCGCCGTACCAGGCCTCCAAGTCGACCTTGAGCGCGTCGGCATCGGTGAGTACGCCGACCCCCAAGATAGGCCCCGGCAGCTCGCCGAAGACACGCAGGTAGTCGGATACCACATCGCGCTCGTAATGCAGCCAGCGGCCGGCTCGCTGTGCGCCGCTTTCGACAGTCAGGTATTGGATCCGAGCACTGCGGTGGTTGCGATGCACCGATTCCGGCGCATGGGTGCCACCGTCCCAGACGTACATCAGTGTGGCGTAGGGCAGGCGCTGGCCGGTGAACAACTCGACCTGTTCGAAGAACAGCCTCTCGCGCAGCGGCAGCCGAGTCTCGTCACCACCAAAGGCCAGGATCAGCCTTGCCGGGCAGTCGTCGTGTTCGGCCACGCCGACATTGGCCAAGCTGGGAACTTCGCGCACTCGCCAACTGAACTGCAGCTGACCGAATGCCAGCGGGTCGATGTGCACGGCACATCGCAGTCCGGTGGCAGAGGAGGTGGCGCTGGCGTGCAGCACTTTGCGTTCACCGTCTCGCACGATGGCGTAGCGCGTATGGCTCAGGTCTGGTCGCATCGCATAAGGCAGCCACCCCACAGGCAAACTACCCATGACCGCCGCTGAAAACGGCAGCACGCGCAGCGCCGGTGCTGGCTCTGATGGCGGTGCGCCCGCTGCGGGTTGGGGCGGCGATGCACAGCCTGTCATGCCCAGCAAACTGCCCAAGCCGGCCCCCATCCAAGCCCGACGCTCGGCTATCGGCCGACTGCCATTTATAGGCCTGTTGCCATTTGATCGATTGTTTGATCGATTGTTTGATCCACTGTCCATGACCGACCCCGTCTTGCCATCTACTGCTGCCAATAGCGGGATGGTAGCGGGATGGTAGCGGCTGGGGCGGCATGCGGCGCCAACGGTGGGCCACAGCGGCCGGTGATCTCGACGCCGCTCAAGCGGCGCCGCGATCACGCTCAGCGGTCGCTGTTGTTGCTCGAACGCATGGCGGCTGCGCGCAGATCCGAGGCGAACCCAGGGTCTGTGGCCTCGATGCGTCGTGCCCAGTTCAACACGCCTTCTACGGTCTTGGGTTCGTTGCGCTGCTGGTTGAGTTGCCAGCTGTCGAGCCGACGCAGACCGTCGATCATGGCCGTGACCAGTCCCGCCATCCAGATCGAACCACGGGGAGCGGCCAAACGGGTGGGCCGGCCAAAAGTCATCGAAGCGTTGTTCATGGTGTGAACTCCAGGGTCTGCACGAAACCGGGTTGGTTTCATGTTGCAGTGCAGTATAGGGTTTTCACCTAGTTTATTGCTGCGCCTGAGATTGACCCTGGGTCCGACTCAACCATTGCCTCGCGTATCGAATGCCGCGTCGGCGGTCGCCGCGAGGCGGCGACCTTGGGGACTCAGTAATTCAGCCCCATCGCCTCACGAACGTCCTTCATGGTTTGACGCGCCACCGTGCGTGCGCGCTCGGTGCCCATCTCGACGATCCAGTGGATCTGCTTGGGGTTGCTGAGGTAGGCTTCAGCCCGCTCGCGCCAGGGCTGCTGCTCTCGGACGATGGCGTCTATCACCGGTTGCTTGCAGTCCAGGCAACCGATGCCGGCACTGGTGCAGCCCTGGACCACCCAGTCCTTGGTGGCCGCGTCGGAATAGACCTGGTGGAACTGCCAGACCGGGCAGCGCGTCGGGTCGCCGGGGTCGTTGCGGCGCACGCGCTGCGGGTCGGTGGGCATGCGCTTGATCTTGTGCGCGACCACCGCCGGTTCGTCGCGCATCGCGATCGTGTTGCCGCGGCTCTTGCTCATCTTGTCGCCGTCCAGCCCGGGCAACTTGCTGGTCTCGGTCAACAGCACTGCGGGCTCGGTCAGCACGCTTTTGCCGCTGCCCTTGAGGTGACCGAGCAGTAATTCGGTGTCGTCGTTGTCGATCAAGTCGGCCGCCCTGGCGCGCTTGACGACCGCCTCGCCCCTGGACAAGGCCTCAACCGATCCATCTTGGCCATAGGCCTTGCGCTGCTTCTCGATGTAGCGCGCGTCGTCCTTGCCCAACTTGGCCAGCGCGGAGGCGATTTGCTCGTCGTGGTTGGCGGCGCGGCCGTAGAGGTGGTTGAAGCGGCGAGCCACCTCTCGGGTGATCTCCACATGCGGTGCCTGGTCCTCGCCCACCGGCACGTAAGCGGCGCGGTAGATCAAGATGTCGGCGGCCTGCAGCAGCGGATAGCCGAGAAAACCGTAGGTCGCCAGGTCCTTGTCCTTGAGCTTTTCGATCTGATCCTTGTAAGTCGGCATGCGCTCCAGCCATGCCAGCGGCGTGCCCATCGCCAGCAGCGTGAACAGTTCGGCATGCTCTGGCAGCCGGCTCTGGATGAAGATCGTGGCTTTTTCGGGGTCCAGGCCAGCGGCGATCCAGTCGATCACCATGTCGTAGACCGTCTTCTCGATCACCTCGCGGTCTTCATAGTGCGTGGTCAGCGCGTGCCAGTCGGCGACGAAGAAGAAGCAGTCATGGTCGTGCTGCAGCTTGACCCAGTTTTTCAGCGCGCCATGGTAGTGGCCGAGGTGGAGTGCGCCGGTGGGGCGCATGCCTGAGAGTACACGGGGTCGCATGGGGTCAGTCCTTCACAAGAGCGGCGGATTCTCGCTCAAGGGCCGGCGTCGCGTCGCAGGGCGCTAGCTGGACCCGGACGCGCAGCCCGTACACTTCGCGCCCTGATGAAGCGCATCGTCATCCTGATATCCGGCCTGGGCAGCAACATGCAGGCCATCGTCCGCAGTTGTGCCACCGAGCACTGGTCCGCGCAGGTGGTGGCCGTGATCAGCAACAAGCCGGCTGCGCCGGGGCTCATGTTCGCCGCCCGCCAAGGCACTGCCACTGCGGTGGTCGATCATCTGCAGCAGCCCAACCGGGAACTGTTCGACGCTGAATTGGCGCGGGTGATCGACGGCTTTGCACCCGATCTGGTGTTGCTGGCAGGCTTCATGCGCATCCTCGGCGATGGTTTCGTGGCCCGATACGAAGGACGGATGCTCAACATCCACCCATCGCTGCTGCCGTCTTTTGCCGGCCTGCATACCCACCGCCGGGCGATCGAAGCGGGCTGCAAGCTGGCCGGCGCGACGGTTCATTTCGTCACCACCGCGCTGGACCAGGGCGCTATCGTGGCCCAGATCGCCGTGCCGGTGTTACCAGACGACACGCCGCAGATCTTGTCAGCCCGGGTGCTCGCGGCCGAGCACGTTATTTACCCGCGCGCCGTGCGCTGGTTCGTCGAGGACCAACTGCTGTTGCGCGATGGCCGGGTGCAACTCGCTAACGCTGAGCCCCAGTGTTTGTTCTGGGCTGGCTGATGCGCCCCAGCGCTCAGTCCAGCCGTGCGAAACGAGGCTGGGTCAGGCCGGCAACGGTGACGGTCTCGAAGAACATCGCGTGCGGCCGCACCCACAGCGCGCCTTCGCCGTACAGCGGGCGGTACAACACCAGGGCTTCCAGCGTCTCGCTGTGCCGCACCACGCCGACCAGTTCGTACTCCTTGCCTTTGTAGTGGCGGTAACGCCCGATCGGTGCGGCGGGCAGCGGGGGCAGATCGGTCATGGGTTTATAGGTCGAAAAGCTGTCTGAAAGAGGGCGCGGATAATCGAGTCATGCATCCTACCGCCCTGCTTGACCTGGCCACCGAACTGTTGCGCGCTGTTCTCCGACTCGACGCGCCCGCCGACAGCATTGTCTCGGGCTTTTTTCGACAGCACCGCACGCTAGGCCCGCGCGAGCGCCATGCATTGGCCGAGACCGCTTACACCGTGCTGCGGCGCCGCTCTTTGCTCTTGCACCAAGCCCAGAGTGGCACTGGCGCACTGGAGCGGCGCTTGGCGCTGCTGGCTTGGTCGGGCGACCAGAATTTGTTGCGTGGTGCGGTAGGGCCTAACGAACAGCAGTGGCGACAACAGGTTCTGGCGGTTGATCCGGGAAGTTTTTCTGAAAAGCTGCGCCACAACCTGCCCGATTGGCTGGCCTCGGCGCTGCGCAGCCAACTCGGTGAGGCGGAGTTCTGGCCCCTGGTGGCCGCGCTCAATGAGCCCGCAGCGCTGGATTTGCGGGTCAACGTCCTCAAGGCCAAGCGCGAGGACATGCTGTCCGTGCTCAACCAGGCGGGCCTGCGCGTGGCGCCGACCCCTTTCTCGCCCTGGGGTATTCGGGTGCCGGGAAAGCCCGCGCTGCAGAAGATCGATGCCTTTGTGCGTGGCGACATCGAAGTGCAGGACGAAGGCAGCCAGTTGCTGGCGCTGTTGGTCGATGCCAAACGCGGAGAGATGGTGGTCGATTTCTGCGCCGGGGCTGGCGGCAAGACGCTGGCGCTGGGTGCTTCCATGCGTTCGACCGGCCGGCTCTATGCTTTCGACACTTCGGGTCACCGGCTCGACGCGCTCAAACCCAGGATGGCACGCAGCGGGCTGTCTAACGTGCATCCGGCGCAGATTTCGCACGAGCGCGACGAGCGCGTCAAACGCCTGTCAGGCAAGATCGACAGGGTGCTGGTCGATGCGCCTTGTTCTGGGCTTGGCACGCTGCGGCGCAACCCCGACCTGAAGTGGCGTCAATCGCCGCAGGCCGTGGTCGAACTGCAGGCCAAACAGACTGCGATCCTTGACAGCGCAGCCCGGCTGGTCAAGTCGGGCGGGCGCTTGGTTTACGCGACTTGCAGCTTGTTGCGGGATGAAAACGAGGTCGTGGCCGAGGCCTTCGGCGCAGCACACCCGGATTTTGTCAAGCTGCCGGCCGACGAGGCGTTGTTGGCCGCCCATGTCGAGCGTGCGCAGGAGTTGACCCACGACGGTTACCTGCGGCTGTGGCCGCACCGCCAAGCGACAGACGGGTTTTTCGCCGCGCTGTGGCAGCGGCGCTGACCTCGCTTGCGCCGGTTTTGCGCCAGGCATTCACGGTTGCTCAAACGCAGTCGCCCCTGAGTTTGGCCGCACCGTCTGACCGAATCTTGACGGATGACGCGGGTTTTCCAGGCAATTTCCTGGCCGTCCAAAGCAGCAGGGCAGCCTACAATAGCGGATTCGTTCGCCTTTTGGGCGGCAAAAGGCCAAGATGAGCTTGATTTCGACGCTGTGGTTTTCTTTGGTGGATTGGCTGGCTTATGGCCTGTGGTCCAGCTCGACCTGGTGGCAAGTGTTGCTGGTCACGCTGGGTATGACCCACATCACCATCTGCTCGGTCACGATATTTCTTCACCGCGCTCAAGCCCATCGGGCGCTCGACCTGCATCCGATACCTGAACATTTCTTCCGGTTCTGGCTTTGGCTGACCACGGGCATGGTGACCAAGGAATTTGTGGCGGTCCACCGCAAGCACCACGCCAAATGCGAGACCGAGGAAGACCCGCACAGCCCGCAGACCCGTGGCATCAAAGCGCTGCTGCTGACCGGCGTTGAGCTCTACCGCATCGAATCGAAGGTTCCCGAGACGATTGCCAAGTACGGTCGCGGCACGCCCGACGACTGGATCGAACGCAATCTCTACACCCGGTTCAGCTGGGAAGGTGTTGGCGTGATGCTGGCCATAGACCTGGCTGTGTTCGGTGCAATCGGTCTGACAGTCTGGGCGGTGCAGATGCTTTGGATTCCGGTGATGGCCACCGGCATCATCAACGGTATTGGTCATTACTGGGGTTATCGCAATTTCGAAGCGCCGGACGCTTCGACCAATGTGTCGCCTTGGGGCTTTGTCATCGGCGGCGAAGAATTGCACAACAACCACCACACTTACCCGACTTCGGCCAAATTCTCGGTCAAGCCCTTTGAGTTCGATATCGGCTGGGCCTATATCCGCGCGATGGAACTGGTCGGTCTGGCCAAAGTTCGCAAGACAGCGCCTCAGCTCAAACTGGGGCAAGTCAGGCCACAGGCTGACGCCCACACGCTGGAGGCGATCATCGCCAACCGCTACGAGGTGATGGCCAAGTACGCCAGTGAACTGCGAGCCGCATGCGCAGCCGAATTGGCACGCGTCAAGGCCCAGGGCAGTGTCAACCTGACCGAACTGCAACTGGCTCAGCGCTGGCTGCACCGCGACGCTGAGAAGATTCCTGCCAATGTCTTGCCGCAATTGGCCAAGGCAGTCAAAGGCAGTCCGCAGTTGGCCAAGCTGGTGACGATGCGTGAGCAACTGCGCCAACTCTGGACCCGCACCAATGTGTCGGCCGACCAGTTGGTGGTTGACCTGCAGCTTTGGTGCAAGCAGGCCGAGAGCAGCGGTATCGAGGCATTGGAGCAGTTTTCGATCAAGCTGCGTGCTGTGCGGACCTGAGCCTGTTGGCGCCTCAAACGCTGAGTGCTCAAAGGTCGTACCAGCCGATACCAGCCACCCAGCCGGTGCCTCGCTCACCGGCTTGGTTGCGTTGTTGCCAAGCGATGTCGATCGCGAACTTCTCGCGTCGCAGCCAGTGGCGCAGGCCTAGCTGTGTCAGTCCTTCGCCGCGCTGGCTTGCACGTTCGGCGAAAAGCAGGCTGCGTTGGAATACAGGCTGCTCGAAGGCTATCGCCCTGCTGGCACTGAAGCGACCACTGGCATGGTGCAGGCCCGCATTGAGGTGTAGCAGGCTGCCATGGCCAAGTCCGGTGATCTGACCAAAATCCACTGACAAGGGCAGACGAAGATCCATCGCTCTGGCGCTTCGCCCGTCGCTACGGTCTATGCTTAGCGCGGCACTCAAACCCCAGCCCCAACCATCGCGCGCCAGCCTGTTGAACAGGTGCTTGTATTCGATCTCGACCTCATGACCGCCGTCTTGGCGGTCTGACTTGCGGGTCAGTTCGAGTTGCACCGAGTTGGCGGGGTCGAAGCTGTACTCAGGTTCGATGGTCAAGCTGCGTTCGCGACCGATCCGGCGACTCCAGGATTCGAAGCTCCAGACTTGGTCGTCGTCTTCGGCCACAGCGGTGCGTGCAGACTCGAACGGTCGATCATTGGCTTGGCTCGACTGGTATGCGAACAGTAGCAGGACGATCGTGACGGACAGGCGGGTCGATTTCATCGCGCCAGTGTCGCTGAAAGCTTGAGTCCGATGGCCTGGCCGCATACACAACAAAAAGCCCGCCGGGTCAGGGCGGGCTTCTGGAATCAAAGCGGGTTGC
>RGQD01000190.1 GCA_010030205.1 Betaproteobacteria bacterium | reverse complement strand
GCGCTGGCCTGGCCAGCATCACCGGCAGGATCAGCAGCAGGTAGAGCAGGGCCGAGGCCAGAAACACCTCGTTGGCAGCCAGCGTCATCGCTTGTTGATCGATCAGCCGCTCGAGGTAAGCGCGAAGCTGTTCCAGCGTCATGCCTGCCGAGCGCAGCGGTTCAAAAAACGCGTTGTCAAGAGACCAGCCTGTGCGGCTCGCGTCCTCGACCAGCTGCACCCGGTGGTGCCGGGTGCGGGAATCCCAGAGCGTGCTCGTGATCGAGGTGCCGAAGGCGCCCGCCGATATCCGCACGAAGTTGCTCAGCCCAGCGGCCAGCGCGAACTGGTTCGGGCGGATCTCGGACAGCGAGATCGCGCTCAGTGCGATGAAGAAAAGCGAGCCCCCGACGCCTTGCCACAGCATGGGCTGGATGATCGTCAGGTAGTCGGCCTGGGTCGTGAACAGCGATCGCGTCCAGAACGACCAGGCGAATGCAAAAAAGGCCATCACCGCGATCGAGCGCGCCCATCCGCGCTCGATCCCGCGTCCGGCCAGCGGCGAGACCAAGACCGCCACCACCCCCACGGGCGCGAGCACCAGCCCGGCCCAGGTCGCTGTGTAGCCCATCGCCTGCTGCAACCACAGCGGCAGCAGCACGACGTTGCCTGAGAACAGCGCGAACCCGCCAGCCAGCGCGACCACGCCGAAACTGAAATTTCGGTTCGCGAACAGCTTCAGATCGACGATCGGATGCTCGTGCGTCAATTCCCAGACCAGAAAGACGATGAAGCCCACCAGCGACACCGTCCCGAGCGCGACGATCGTGTTCGATTCGAACCAATCCTCTTGCTTGCCGGTGTCGAGCAAGATCTGCAGCGATCCGACCCACAGCACCAGCAGCGCCAGCCCGACGGCGTCGATCGGCACCCGTCGGACGATCGACTCGCGGCGGCTGTAGAGGGTCCAGGTCAGTGCTGCGCAGCCCAGTCCGATCGGCACGTTGATGTAGAAAATCCAAGGCCAGTGCAGGTTGTCGGTGATCCAGCCGCCTAGCAGCGGCCCGGCAATCGGCGCCATCAACACGGTCATCGACCAGATCGCCAGCGCTCGGCCCGCTCGCTCAGGCGGATGGCTGCCCAGCAGCAGCGTCTGCGACAAGGGCATCATCGGCCCCGCAGCCAGGCCTTGCAGCACCCGAAATCCGATCAACCACTCGAGCGACGTGGCCTGCCCGCACAGCCACGAGGTCAGCACGAACAGCAGTACGCTCGTCACGAACAGCCGGACCTGGCCGAAGCGCTGCGTCAGCCACCCTGTCAAGGGCACCGAGATCGCGGTGGCGATGCCGAAGGCGGTGATCACCGTCGTGGTCTGGTGAACGCTGGCGCCCAGGTCACCGGCGATCGCCGGGATCGACACGTTGGCAATCGACGCATCGAGCACGTTCATGAACGTGGCGAGCGACAGCACCATCGTGCCGACGGAGCGCTGCCAACCCTGTAGCGGCGGATGTTGGTCTGAACGGTTCGATGGTGCCTGCAAGCTGCGGTCCTGTGGTGGCGAGCGGTCTGACGACAGCCCTGAAGGTGGATTCATAAGAAACCAACGCCGATCATGCCAGCCATTGCCGCTTGACCGGGCGCCGCACTCAGGCCGCGCGAGGTCCGGTTCTGGACCACCACAGCGCCAGCGGACCCAGCGCGACGCCGGAGGCCATCACCGCGAACCCGGCCAACCAGCCCTGCGCCGAATCTGCGCCGCCGAATGCGTCGAGCGCCAACCCCACGGCCCAGCCGGCCAGCGCCGACAGCCCGAAGCCTACGGTGGAATGCAGCGCCATCGTCATGCCGCGCAACTGCGGCTCGGCACTGGCGCTCATGCCGGCGGTCAGCGAGCCGGAATCGGCCGGGATCGTGACCGCATGGAGCATCACCAGCGCCAGCAGCAGCAGCGGTGGGCCACCGGCCAACGCGCCGATCGCCAAAGCGACCAGCGCCGAGGAGACCTGGATCGTGCTGATCGAGCGGTGGCGCCCGAAGCGCATCGAGCACTCATTGCCGAGGATGCTCGCCGGCATCGCAAGCAAGGTGACGAGCACGCTGACCGTGATGGGGTCGAGCAACGACGCCGATCCGTTGCGAGCCGCCACAAAGGTCCAGAAAGCGACGATCCAGGTGCGCATCGCGTAGAGCTCAAAGCAGTGAAATCCATAGCCCAGGATGTATCCCATCGCCTCGCGGTTGCGCAGCACCGGCCTGAAGTCCAGCAGTGCGCCGGCGCGCGGCACCGGCGCCTTCGGCACCAAGGACCAGGCGGCGGCGGCCATCGCCAGCGGCCCCAGTCCGGTCAACACGAAGGACCAGCGCCAGCCCAAGTGGTCGGCGACCAATTGCGAGACCAGGAATGACAGGCCCACGCCCAAGGAATAGCTCGAGGTGTAGAGCGTGACGCTGCGCGACGCATCACCTGGGTCGAGCCGGTCGGTGAGGGCGCGAAGACCGGGCATGTAAGCGCCCGCGAAGCCAATGCCTGCCAGGGCCCAGAGCAGCATCGCCGACAGCAGGCCTTGCGCGAAACAGCCGAAGGCGATCGTCGCGGCCGCGCTGAACAGCGACCCGCCCAGCAGCAGGCGCCGGGCATCGATGCGGTCTGTCAGCGAACTCAGCAGCGGCACCGCGAGCATGTAGCCGCCCGCATACACCGCGGCGAGCAGTCCGGCCTGCGCGTTGGTCAGGCCCCACAGCGGGATCAGGTGAGCCGTCATCACCGCCGGCACGACGGCATGCGGCAACAGGCTACCGACTTGGCCGGCGCACATTCGCAGGACCAGCGGTTTGCCCGTCATGTCAGCGGCATGCGGTGTCAGCCTGGCGTCGGGGCTTGATCAGCCCACGCCACGCGGCATCGCCTGCCAGTACGGCGCACGCAGTTCGCGCTTGAGCACCTTGCCCACCGGGCTGCGCGGCAGGTTCTCGACGAAGTCGACCGACTTCGGAGCCTTCATCGACCCGATCTGCTGCTTGGCCCAATCGATCAGCTCGTCGGCCTGTGCGCTGGCGTCGGGCTTGAGCTGCACGCAGGCCTTCACGGCCTCGCCCCACTTGGCGTCTGGCACACCGATCACGGCGCAGTCCTGCACTGCGGGGTGCTTCATCAACGCGCTCTCGACCTCAAACGGGAAGATGTTGAAGCCGCCCGAGATGATCAGGTCGCGCATGCGGTCGGTGATGTAGAAATAGCCGTCGGCATCGCGCCGGCCGACATCGCCGGTGTGGTGCCAGCCGAAGCGGCTGATCTCGGCGCTGGCTGCGGCGTCGTCGAGATAGCCGCTCATCAGGGTCGGGCCGCGCAGCACCACCTCGCCGGTCTGACCGGGCGCGAGCAATTGCCCTTGTTCGTCCATGATCTCCATTGCCTCGACGATCGCGGTCGGTCGACCACAAGACAGCAACCGGTGACGCAGCGCGGGCTCGCGCACGGCCTGGGCGACCTCGCGTGGCGACATGAAGGTGGTCGGAAAGCCCGACTCGGTCTGGCCGAAGGCCTGGCAGACGACCGGGCCGAGCCGGCCGACGGCTTCGATGATCTTTTCCGGCGCAAAAGGCGATGCAGCGGCGATCAGGTAGCGCAGCGACGAGAAGTCGGCGCTCGCTGCCTTCGGGTGGGCCAGCATCATGTAGATCAGCGTGGGTGGCAGGAACAGCACCGAGACCCGCTGCTGGCCGATGATGTCGATCATCTGGCCGACATCGGGCGTGGCCATCATGATCGTGGTGCCGCTGAACTGGCCCATGCCCAGCGCGACGAAGCCGCCCGCGTGGGTGATCGGGGCGACCGCGAGGTTGACCGGCGGCTCGTCGAAGCTCAGGCAGGTGGCCCAGGCCAGCACCGAGGTGGCGATCGAGCGGTGTGAGCCGACGGTGAGCTTGGAGCGGCCGGTCGTGCCGCCGGTGGCGCCCTGGAAGCCCTGCGCGTCCTCGGCCACCCGGAAATCGAGCAAGGCGTCGCTGGTGCTGCCCAGCCATTGCGCCAGCGAGGGCGCGCTGGCGCTGGCGCCGCCTATGCACACCACCTCGCGCAGCGTCGGCACCGCTTCGCGGATCGCGGCGAGCATGCCGGCGGCCGCTTCATGGAAGAACAACACGCTGCATTGGCCTGCGGCCAGGATCTGCAGGATGTCGGGGACCGCCGCGCGCATGTTCAGGTTGCTCCAGGCCAGCCCGGCGCGCAGGCCGCCGAGCATCGCCAGCAGCGCCGGTCCGGTGTTGGGGCTGAGCACGGCAAAGCGGTCGCCGCTGGCCAGTCCGCCCTCGCGCAGACGGCGCGCGATTCGGTGCGTCAGCGCATGGGCCTGGCGGTAGCTGAAGTCACCGCCCTCGCCGGTCAGCGCCAGCCGGTCCGGGTGGTTGGTGAAGCCACGGAAGTAGAGGTCGGCGATGTGCATGGTGGTCTCGGCTTGAAGGTGGTTGAGGGTGGCGCCTAGGGCTCTAGCGCGCGGCGCGCTGGGCCACCTCGGTCAAGGCGTCGGCGAACGCTTGCGCGACCGGCTCGAGCAGCTGTGGCCGGGTCGTCGCCAAGCTGTCGTGGGTGGTGTGGAAGAAGCTGTGCGAGCCGGCCATGCCGAACAAGTTGGTGTAGCCGGCGCTATGGACTTCGCGCAGTTCGCCGATGGCCGCTCGGGGGCCGACCAGACGTGTGGCTTCAAGCGACTCGAAATGCCGCTGGACCAGTGGCGGCGCGGTGCCGCAGCCCTGCAGGCCGATCAACAAGGACCCCAGCGTGGCGAGTTCGGGCAGCTTCATGAGGGCATGGCCTGTTGTGGCTGTTTGTTTCAGGACTTGCGACAAGGTCGCTGCGGCGACCGCTGGCCAGCTTCAGGCGCGCCGCATCGCGACTGCAAAGCCACGGCCGACACCTGGCCGGGCCATCATCGTCTGGTACCAGCGCTCGACGTTCGCAAAATCCGCCAGGTCGACCTGGTGCCTGGCATGGCGCCAGACCCACCCGACGATCGCGAAGTCGGCAATCGTCAGCGGCCCTGCAAAGTATTCATGTCCGGCCAGTCGACGGTCCATCACGCCGTAGAGCCGACGGGTCTCGGCCATGAAGCGGTCCAGTCCGTAGCGCTTGTCAGCCGGGTCTTGCAGCGCGATGAAGTGATGCACCTGGCCGGGCATCGGGCCGAAGCCGCCGACCTGAAACATCAGCCACTCCAGCGCTGCCACCCGCGCCACTGGATCACTGGGCCAGAACTGGCCGGTCTTTTCGGCGAGGTAGATCAGGATCGCGCCCGACTCGAACACGCTGATCGCCTGGCCGCCCGGGCCGTCCGGGTCGACGATCGCCGGGATCTTGTTGTTGGGGCTGATCTCAAGAAACGCCGGGTCGAACTGTTCGCCCTGACCGATGTCGACGATGCGCATTTCGTAGGGCAGTCCCATCTCTTCCAACGCGACCGTGATCTTGCGGCCGTTGGGCGTGTCGAAGGCGTGCAGCTGAAGGGTCAAGCGGTTCTCCTGGATGGACCTGGTTCGTGCCTGCGGTCGAACCGCGACAGCCGCAGCATATGCCAGCCGCGCTGGCGGCCAGCGCATCGCTGGTGGTCGCGCTCAAGACAGGCGGCAGGCCAGGTCTGGGCGACACTTGGTTGGATCGCTTCGTCCCAGGACAACGCCAGACCATGAACCACCTCCAAGCCCTTCGCCCGGTGTTGCCGATTCTGATTGGCGCCTCGCTGATGCTGAGCCTGGCCATGGGCCTGCGGCAGAGCCTGGGCATCTTCCTGCAGCCGCTGACCCAGGGCACCGGGCTGTCGGTGTCGGACTTCACGCTGGCCATCGCGTTGCAGAACGTGGCCTGGGGTGTGTTGCAACCTTTGGCTGGTGTCTGGGCCGTTCGGCTGGGTTTCAGGCCCTTGATGGTCGGGGGTGCGGCGCTGTACGCGCTGGGCTTGGTGCTGCTCGCCACCGCCCAGGGCATGGGTGCGGTGCTGCTGGGCGGTGGTCTGGCGATCGGCGCATCGCTGGCCGCCACCGGCAGCGCATTTGCTTTGGCGGTGGCGGCGCGGCCGGTGCCAGCAGCCTCTCGCAGCATGGTGTTGGGCTTCGTCTCGGCTGCCGGATCGGTGGGCGCGTTGATCGCTGCG
The DNA here is from genome assembly GCA_010030205.1 of Betaproteobacteria bacterium. Taxonomy (GTDB): domain Bacteria; phylum Pseudomonadota; class Gammaproteobacteria; order Burkholderiales; family Burkholderiaceae_C; genus Pseudaquabacterium. The sequence continues at coordinate 2,829 of RGQD01000190.1, read as the reverse complement.
CCGATCGGCCAGGGTCTGGTGATGACCTTGGGGTGGCGTGCCGGTCTGTGGGGCTTCGTCGCGCTCGCGCTGGTGATGCTGCCTGCGGCCTGGATGGCCGGTCGCGTCGATGCGCTGCCGCCGCTCAAGCCCACGGCCGCTGACGAGCGCAGCGCTCGCCAGGCGCTGGTGGCTGCGCTTCGAAACCCAGTGTTTGTCGTGATGGCCATCGCCTACTTCGTCTGCGGCATGCAACTGGTCTTCCTGACCACGCACCTGCCGTCTTACCTGGCGATCTGCGGCATGGACCCGCTGCTCAGTGCCCAGGCGCTGGGCATGATCGGTGGGTTCAACGTGCTGGGCAGCCTGTTCTTCGGTTGGGCTGGCGGGCGCTGGAACAAGCTCGTGCTGCTGGGCGGCATCTACGTGCTGCGCTCGCTGGCGCTGCTGTGGTACTTCACCCACCTGCCCACCGTCGGCTCGACCTTGGTCTTTGCCGCCATCATGGGATTCCTCTGGATGGGCGTTGCACCACTGGTCACCGGTTGGCTGGTCGACACCTTCGGCCTGCGTTGGCAGGCGATGCTGGGGGGTGTGGCTTTTGTCTGTCACCAACTCGGCAGCGTCGTCGGCGCTTTTGGCGGCGGCCTGGTCTATGACAGGCTGGGTTCGTACAACGCTGCCTGGCAGTTTGGCGTGACGCTGGGTCTGGTGGCCGGCCTGGTGCAGATCGTGATCGTCTGGGGTCGTGTGCCCAGACCGCCGGCGTTCAGCGCCTGAGTCTGCTCATTCAGCGCCCCAATCGGCCAGCACTTGGGCCTTGTGTTCGCCCAGTGCCGGCAGGCGACGGGCCCGGCGGGCCACACCGTCCATCGTGAACGACAGGCCCGCAGTCGTCGCTCGACCAGCCCAGCTTGCGAGATGCGTCGCCATCGGAGGATTCGACCTTGACCACATCGGCACCCAAGTCGGCGAGCAACTGGCCGGCTGCCGGGACGGCAATGTACTGACCGAATTCGATCACATGCAGGCCTTTCAGCGGTGCGTCGGGGTTGTCGTCGGCGGGTTCATCGCTGCTTGATCAGGCCTGTGACGGCAGCGACAGGTCGGCCAAGCGGTCGAGGTGGAAAGGCAGGTCGCCATAGAGCATCGTGCCCACCGCCAGGCGCTTGACATAGGCGCCGATCTCGCAGGCTTCGGTCATGCCGATCGCGCCGTGCAGCTGGACGGATTCTTCCCAGACATGCAGCGCTGCTTGGGCGACGCAGGCCTTGGCGGCAGCGCACCAGCGGCGCCGCGCAGCGTCGTCGCCAGCGCTGTCGAAAGTGGCCGCCGCAGCCCGGGTGATGGCGCGCGCCTCCTCGATTTCGACATGCAGGTCGACCAAGCGGTGCTGCACCACCTGGTTGTCGGCGATGGCCCGGCCGAACTGGCGGCGGGTCTTGAGGTAGGCCAGCGTGATCTTCAGCGCCTGAGCCATCGCACCGACCAGCTCGGCGCCCTGCACCAGCGTGGCCCGGTCCAGCGAGCGCTCGACCATTTGCAGCATTTGGTCCGCCGGACCGCGTCGCAGTGGCGCGGCGACGCTGGCGCCGTCGAGATGGATCGTGGCGGCATGCTGGCCGTCGACCAGCACGCCGGGCTTGGCCAGAGCGCCCGGGGTGGCGGCATCGACCAGGAACAAGCCCAACTCGCGAGGCTTGGACGGGTTGGCATGCGACAAGCACGCCAGCAGCAGCCAGGCATCGGCGCCGGCCGCACCCGGTGCCAGCGCCTTGTCGCCGTGCAGCAAGAACCCGCCGTCTGCCTGGCCGCTGGCGATGCAGGCCACGCCGCCGATGTCGACGGCCAGCGCCGGCAGCCAGTCGCTGGCCAAGTCGGCCGGCGCGGCATCGGCCAGCAAACCAGCGCCCAGCACCGCCGACGCCAGCCAAGGCTCGACCACCAGGGCTTGGCCCAGGGGCTCGGCCAAGGCGCAGAGGTCGGCCACCGAGCCGCCCAGCCCCGCTGCGCCCGCAGCCTCGGCTGGAATCGGCAAAGCCAGCCAACCCAGCTCGGCGAACTCGGCCCAGCGCGCCGGCGGGCAGCCATGCGCATCGGCAGTGGCGGCCGCACGGGCTGCGCTGCCATAGCCGCGCTCGAGGTAGCGCTGTGCGCTGTCGGCCAGCATCTGTTGATCGTCGTTGTGCAGCAGCATGGTCAGAGCCCCAAGACTTGTTTGGCCAGGATGTTGTGCTGAACCTCGCTGGACCCCCCGGCGATGGTGTATCCGCGCGCCAGGAATCGGCGCGACGAGGCCGTGGCAGTCAGCGTCCGGTCGCCGTCAGCCGCGCCGCCCTGGACAGTCCCTGGCCCTAGCTTCAGCGCAGCCGGGTCGAGCAACAGCGCGTCCAGGCCGATCGCATCGACGATGAGTTCCTCCCAGAGCTGGATCAGCCGGCTGCCGCGCAGCTTGAGCATCGAAACTTCGGCGCCCAGGGTCTCGCCGGCCTGGCCGCGCTCGACGAAGTGGGTCGCATTGGCTTCGAGCGCCATCAGCCTTGTTTGCAGCTCGGCATAGCGGCGGCGGAACCAGGGGCGATCGACGACCCGCACACCCGCTTCGCGGCGCGACATCGCTGCGGCGCAGGCACGGGCCATTCGACGCTTGTTCTCGCCGATTCTGGCCAGCTTCAAGCGTTCGAATTCGAGCAGCGATTTGGCCACGGTCCAGCCGCGATTCTCCTGCCCGACCAGCAGCGGGACCGGCACCCGAACCTCGTCGAAAAACACCTCGTTGAACACCGACCAGCCGTGGATGCCGACGATCGGTCGCACGGTGATGCCCGGCGACTTCATGTCGATCAGCAG
>RGQD01000189.1 GCA_010030205.1 Betaproteobacteria bacterium | reverse complement strand
CGAGTGGTTTACCCACAATACCAAAGCACTTTTCGTGCCTAAATTCAATCACCCGAGCAGGCTGGTCAAGGCAAAGAAATCACCTAAGCCAGCAGGTGGTCAGCGACACTCAGGAAGTCCGGTCGAACGACAAACAGGATGGCCGGTGGTGAGGAGCTGAAGGCGGCGTAGCCGCCGTAAGCAACGAGCCACCGGCGGCGCCGGGTTGGAAGGGATCAGACTGGCGGGCTCAGGTCTCAAGAAGAGGTCAGCCCAGTGCCAGGAACCGTCATCACCGATCACCAGGTTCGCCTCTACATGAAACACCGTAAAGATAAATCTCAAGAGCTGGCCGCTGCCAAGGCTGGCATCAGCGAGCGCAGCGCGCGGCGCATCGACAAAGCAGTCCAACTGCCGTCACAGCACCCGCGTCGATATTGGCGCTCGCGAGCTGATCCGTTCGTCGATGTCTGGGACGCCGAGATCTTGCCGCTGCTCAAGAGCGCACCCAAGCTGATGGCCATCACGCTGCTTCGCAAACTGCAGGGCGACTACCCCGACCGCTTCCCTGATGGCATGCTGCGCACGCTGCAGCGTCACGTTCGTCAGTGGCGCGCACTGGAAGGACCGCCCAAGGAGGTGTTCTTCCCGCAGGAGCATACGCCGGGCCATCGCGGTCTGTCGGACTTCACCGCCATGGCCGAGTTGTGCATCACGATCGCCGGGGCGGCGTTCGTGCACATCATGTACCACTTCGTGCTGGCCTTCTCGCGCTGGGAGCATGTCGAAGTGGTCGAAGGTGGGGAGAGCTTCGAGGCGCTGTCCAGGGGGCTGCAGAACGCCTTGTGGCAGGCCGGCGGTGCGCCTCAGGAGCACCGCACCGACAGCCTGTCGGCGGCGTTCAAGAACCTGACTGAGGAGCAGGACTTCACCGTGCGCTACACAGCGCTGCTCGAGCACTACGAGATGGTCGGCACGCGCAACAACCGTGGCGTGAGCAACGAGAACGGCAGCGTCGAATCGTCGCATCGATACCTGAAGGAGGCGCTCGAGCAAGCGTTGTTGTTGCGCGGACATCGCGACTTCGATGATCGGGCCGGCTATGAGGGCTTCGTGCGCGAGGTCGTGATGCGCCGTAACCGGCGCAACGCAGCAGCGTTCCGCATCGAGCGCGAGCAATTGCAGGACCTGCCGGTGCGGCGCTCCACCGACTTCGTCGAGGAAGAGGCGCGCGTTACACGTTGCGGCACCTTCACCGTGCGCGCCATCCTGTACAGCGCCCCGTCGCGCCTGATCGGCCACCGGCTGAAGGTGCGTTTGTACAGCGACCGGCTGGACTGTTACCTCTCGGGCACCCTGGTGCTGACGCTGGCGCGCGGTACGCGTTCACTCACTGGCGGACGCGCCCGAGTGATCGACTACCGGCACTTCATCGACGCGCTCAAGAGCAAGCCCCAGGCGTTCAAAGGACTTGTGTTCCGAGACGCGTTGTTCCCGCGCGAGGCGTATCGCCGGACCTGGGAGCAGCTCGATTCCAGGCTCACGCAGCGACAGGCCTGTCAAGCCATCGTCGCACTGCTGGAGATGGCCGCCCACGACGGCGTGGAAGGTGTGCTGGCCCAGCGGCTCGAGGCGCTGCTGCTGATCGGTGAACTACCTGATGTGAAGCGGCTACGCGAGGAGTTCGCCCCGCGCAAGACCGAGTTGCCGACGATCACGGTAGAGATCCCGCCGGCCAGCCGCTATGACGCGTTGCTGCCCAGCAAGCAAGACGACAAACTCGACGAGGTGACCGCATGACCGGCGCGGTTGATCCCGGGCGCAATGCGCTGATGCTCGCCGAACTGCGCCTGCCCACGATCGGGCAGTTGTGGTCAGAGCTGGCAAGGCGCTCGGACAAGGAGGGGTGGCCGGCGGGCCGCTTCCTGGGCGCACTGCTCGAACACGAACTGGCCGAGCGGGCCAAACGGCGCACCGAGCGCCATCGCGCCGAGTCACAGCTCGATCCGACCAAGACGCTGGCGAGCTTCGACTTCGCCGAGGTGCCGATGCTGTCCAAGGCCCACGTGATGGCGCTGGCCGGTGGTGACGCCTGGCTCGACAAGGGCGCCACGGTGCTGATCTTCGGGCCGCCTGGTGTGGGCAAGAGCCACGTCGGTTGCGGCATCGGCCACGCGCTTATCGACGCCGGCTACCGGGTGTTGTACATGCGCACCAGCGAACTGGTTCAGCGCCTGCAGGCCGCCCGCCAGAGCCTGCAGTTGCCTCAAGCACTGGCCAAGCTCGACCGCTACGATCTGCTCATCCTCGACGACATCTCGTACGTCCGAAAGGACCAGGCCGAGACCAGCGTGCTGTTCGAGCTGATCGCCGAGCGCTACGAGCGACGCAGCATCCTCATCACGGCCAACCAGCCGTTCTCCGGCTGGAACAACGTGTTCCCGGACCCCGGCATGACGGTGGCCGCCATAGACCGCTTGGTGCACCACTCAACGATCTTCGAGCTGAGCAACGTCGAGAGCTATCGGAGCAAAGAGGCCGCCCGTCAACAGAAGGTCCAGCGCGAAAACGACAAGACTAGTCGCCGACGTCAATCACCCAACGACAACGACAAACAGACCAAGGATCCCAACCCATGACCCACTGAACCAGCGACATTCACCCCAGCCCAACCGGCCATGCTGAATGTCGTTTTACCGGCCACGCTGCTTGACGCTGTCCACTGCAGGATGCAATCCTGCGCACGCACAGCGAGTAGCGGTCTGTCGGCGCAGCCAAGAGACCGCCTGGATGCTCAGGAGTCTTCTGGAAGACGAGTGAGCAGACTGCAGGATGCAATCCTGCGCACGCACAGCGAGCAGCGGTCCGTCGGCGCAGCCAAGAGACCGCCTGGATGCTCAGGAGTCTTCTGGAAGACGAGTGAGCAGGGCTGCAGTGCCACTTTACTTGGCCGTGGCCTTCGCAGCACCGGCGAAGTCACCGGCAGCAACCACCGACAGGCTTTCAAGCTTGAAGACCTCTTTGACCGCCTGATTGACCTGCTCCAGCGTCAGTGCGGCGACTTTGGCTTCGATATCCTTGTCAAACGCCATCGTGCGCTCATAGCTCAGGTATTCCGCCAGGCGGCGCGACAGCATCGAGTCTTCGGTGCGGTTGACTTCTTCACCCTGGCGCCAGGCTTTCTTGGCCTCGGTCAGTTCGATCGCGGTAAAGCCTTCAGTCACAACCTTCTGCATTTCTTCCTTCAGAGCAACTGCCACTTTGGCGGTGTTTTGTGGTGCGCTGATCGTGAACGCCAGCCACAAGCCTGCAGGGTCCAAGGCGGGTGCGCTGAACTGCGAACCTACGCCGTATGAGAGACCCTCTTTCTGGCGGATGCGGTCGGCCAGACGGCTCTTCAAGGCGCCGCCACCAATCATGTGATTGGCCAACACGAGCGCCGGGTAGTTGGGCGCGCTGTCCTTGATGGGCACGGGCAGGATGGTCAACATCACGCTATTGGCCTTGTCAGGCGTCTCCAAGGTCAACTTTTGGCCATCCACCGGCTTGATGCTGCGAACCACGCGGGCGTACGGCTGTGTCGCTTTCCAGGAGCCAAACAAGCTGATCAACTGGGTCTTCAGCGTCGCCACGTCGAAGTCACCCACGGCGGAGAAGGTCGCGTTGCCCGCGCCGTAGTAGGCCCGTTGGAACGCCCGCACATCTTCCACCTTGACGGCCTTGACGGCGGCCAATTGCTCTTCAAAGCTCAGCACATGCCGCACATGGCCTGCGGGCGTGGCGTCGGTCAGGCGGCGCGCTGCCAGCAAAGCCTGTGGTTGCGGCTCGGGAATGGCCTGCTCGATTCGGCCAATCGTTGCGAGTTGCTCTTCGGTGAACTCCTTGGCCGGGTAAGCGGGCTTGGACATAAGCTGGGCCAGCAGTTCCAGTGCAGCGGGGAGGTTGCTGCGCACCGTGATGATGGTGGCCGTTACGCCTTCGGCATCGCCTGCAACAAAAACCTGTGCCTTCAGTTTGTCAAAGCCGTCCTTGATTTCCTGACGGCTCAATTTCTCGGTGCCCATGAGCAACTGCTGAGCAGCCATCTCACCGACTTGCGCTTTGCTGCGAAGGGATTCTTCAGTACCCACACGCAATTGCAGCGCCACATTGACGGTCTCGCCCTTGGTCTTCTTGGGCAACAACGCGATCTTCATGCCATTGGACAGCGTGGTGCGTTGCGCGCGCTTCTCGATGTTGTCCGGGCTGGGGTCGAAAACTTCACCCTGTGCAACCACGGCGCGACCCTTGTAGTCCGTGACCAGCGCAGCGATGTCGGGCGTGGCTGGGACGGTGGCGCGATCGATCACATCTGTCGGGACAAACCTGCCCAAGGTGCGGTTGGTCGTCTTGAAGTAGGTGGTGGCCGCGGCCTGCACGCTGGCCAGATCGAGTTTTTCAATCCGGTCGCGGTTGATGAAGAACAAGCGCCAGTCGCCCGCGGCCAGCGCCTCGGTCAGGCCAATGGTCAGGTTGGCCGTGTTGTTCATCGTCAAGTCAATGTGCTTCAGCAACTGCTGTTTGGCGCGGTCCAACTCGGCCTGGGTAATGGGCTGAGCCGCAAAACCTTCCATAACCTTCAGCAGCGCTTCCTGAGCCGCGTCCAGGTTGCTGTCCTTGGCCACGACGGCGCCGTAGATGCGGTAGCTGGGCTCCAGATTGCTGACCGACTCGACCTGCAACTTGTTGGCCAGCTTGGTCTCGATCAGGGCCTTGTGCAGGCGTCCGGCCGGTGCGTCGACCAGAATGCGGTCCAGCGCAGTCACAGCGACGGCATCGGCATGCGCGCCGGGTGCCACGTGGTAGCCAGCACCCACGAACTGGGTGCCGCCGGAGCGGCGTACCACCACAGAGCGCTCACCGTCCTGCACCGGCTCTGCGGTATAGGTGGGCTGGATCACCCGACTCGGTTTGGGTATCTTGCCGAAATATTCCTGCACCTGCTTCAGCAACTTGGCTTCATCGAAGCGGCCGGCGACCATCAGGATCGCGTTGTCGGGTTGGTAGTAGTTCTTGTAGAAAGCACGCAGGCGCGGGATGTTGACCTGTTCAATATCGGAGCGCGCACCGATGGTGGACTTGCCATAGTTGTGCCAGTCAAAAGCAATCGCCTGCATGCGTTCGGTCGTCACGCCGATGGGGTCGCTCTCGCCCATCTCGAACTCGTTGCGCACCACGGACATTTCGCCCTTGTTGGTCTTGGGGTTCCACAGGTCGTTCTGGTCGATGGCGGCGTTGACCATGCGGTCGGCCTCCATGGCCAGCATCAGGCGCAGGTTTTCGTCATTGGCAGGGAACACCGAGAAATAGTTGGTGCGGTCGTACCAGGTCGTACCGTTGAATTCTCCGCCGACGGCATTGAGCACTTCAACCGGGGTCTTGGTGCCCTTCTTCACGCCAAAGTTGGCGCTGGGCTTGAACAGCAAGTGCTCCAGCAAGTGCGCCATGCCGGTCTCACCGTAGTTCTCATGGCGCGAGCCGACCATATAGACGATGTTGGTCGTGAGCGTGGGCTTGCTGGCGTCAGGGAACAGCAGCACACGCAAGCCATTGGCCAGGCGGTATTCGGTCAGACCTTCGACCGAAGTTACCTTGATAACTGAGGCGGTAGCTGACGCTTTGGATGCGGCGGGCGCTGCAGGCTGCGCCGCAGATACCAAGGCAATGGTCATCAAGCCTGCAGACAGCAGGGCCCGCGAAATATTCTTCAGTTTCAAAAGAGTAACTCCAAAGTGAAATGCCGGACCACTATGACATGGCCAGTCCCCCCAAGAAACGAGGGGCCGCTAACCGGGGCCGAGGCACAAGGCAGCCACACCGAACTTGCGCCGCCCAGCCGATAGTGCCAGCGCCGCAAGGATCTGCTGCAGCTTCATCGCGGCGCCATCAGAAACTGCAGCACACCCGCCAGTCGTGCCGCCCAGTCGACTTCGTTGTGGCCGGTGCCCGGCAACAAGGGCGTCATGGCGTCTGCGGCGGTGTAGCCGCGCTCGCGCAGCACCTCGGCGGCCATGAGGTGCGCCGGCGCGTACAGCGAATCGAGCCAGTCGTCGCCGCGGTCGATGTAGACGCGGTGACGGCCGGCCGGCGGCAGCTTCTGGCTCAGGTAGCCCATCGCCGCCAGCGGCAGCGCCGCATTGTGCACGCGCTCGCGCCCCCACGCCGTAGGCCGGCCCACCCAGTGCGTGGACAAGCCGGCCGCGCCACCGAAGACCTGCGGGTACTCGCACAGCGCATAGAGCGAGATCAGCCCGCCCATGCTGGAACCAACGACGAAAGTGCTTTCCGGCCCCAGCCGGGTCGCAAAGCGCCGGTCGATGGCGGGCTTGAGTTCTTCGCCGATGAAGCGCAGGTAGGCATCGGCTTTGCTGCGGCCGTTGCTGGCAACCTCGACGTACTTGACGCCGCTATTCCAGATGCCGACGATGATCGTGTCGGCGATGCGACCGGCGCGCACGAGCCGATTCACCGCCACGTCCGCCTGCCACGAGTTGCCGCCGTAAGCGTAGCGGCCTTCGAACAGGTTCTGCCCGTCGTGCGTGTAGAGCACCTGGTAGCGCTTCGCCGGGCTGCAGTCGGCCGGCAGCCAGACGTCAACGAAGCGCGCGCCGACATGCTGTGATGCGCGATGCGCTCGATGCGGCCCACCGACGATTGCGGCGGGGCCGGCGCTGCGGACGCAGCCAGGGCGGGCGGGGCCGACACTGGCTGCGCAGGAGCGAGTTGCCAGAACGCGCAGACGGCCAAGGCCAGTGTCATTCGATGCAGATGGGTCATGCAGCAGGGTCCTTTTGCGGCTTTGTTCATGGGCGGTTGGGGGCCTCGGCTTGAAGCAGCAACGCCAGCCAAGGGCGATATCGACCTGCTGCGCCGCGTCTTCGCTGAAAGCCAGCGGGCAGGGCGCGCGGACGAGTTCTTCATGTTCCACCTGGGACACCCGGAGATCTCGGCGCGCTACAACCCGGTGGGCAGCTTCTCGCGCATCACCGAGGTGGCCACGCGCATCGCCGGGCAGTTGCCCTCGGAGGGGCAGTCGGCCGCGTTCAAGGAGTTCGTCTGGCGCTTCGTCAACGTGATGGCGCGCGCGCTGGTGGCCTTGGGCCGCAAGCCCGACTACCAGGAGATCAACCGCTACGCCTCTGATGTCGAGCCCTTGCTGGTCGACTATTTCGAGCACTGGTTCGACCAGGAGCCGGCAGCGGCCGGTTGGCGCGAGGCATTGCAGGCCATGGCCATCGACAAGAAGAGCCTGGACAAAGGCCTGCAGTCGCGCGGTGTTCGCGCCGTCAGCCTGGTCGAGTACGCCCGCCGCCGCAAGCTCTACGACCCGATCGCCCATGCGCTGGCGTCGACGCTGAACTACGAGAAGAGCCATTTCGACAAGCTGGTGGCATCTCTGTTGCCCTTGATGGAAAAGCTCACCACCGGCCGCACCGCGGCGCTGCTGTCACCGGCGCTGGACGATCCGACCGACTGGCGGCCTGTGTTGGACTGGACCTCGGTGATCAACCTGGGCGGGATCGTCTATGTCGGGCTTGATGCGCTGTCCGACTACGAGGTGGCGGGCGCGGTGGGCAATTCCATGTTCGCCGATCTCACCAGCGTGGCGGGCAGCCTCTACAAGTTCGGCCCCGGGCGCGGACTGCCGGGCGAGGTCCGACCGCGGCGCATCGCGATCCATGCCGACGAGTTCAACGAGTTGATCGGCGACGAGTTCATCCCGCTGCTGAACAAGGCGGGCGGGGCGGGTTTTCAGGTGACGGCGTACACGCAGACCTGGTCGGACGTGGAAGCGCGCATCGGCTCGCCCGCCAAGGCCGGCCAGATCGCGGGCAACTTCAACACGCTGATCATGTTGCGGGTCAAGGAGGTGGCGACAGCCGAGTTGCTGACCGACCAGTTGCCTGAGGTCCATGTGGTGTCAACCATCGTTTCGTCGTCGGTCTCGGACACCAACGATCCGGGCGAATTCACCGACTTCGCCAGCCGCAACGAGGACCGCATCGCCCCTGAGAGCGTGCGCATGCTCGAGGCGACCGACCTGGTGCAGTTGCCCAAGGGCCAGGCTTTTGCGCTGATCCATGGCGGCCGCTTGCACAAGATCCGGATGCCGCTGCCCAGTGCCGAACACGACCCGCTGATGACCGAGGGCCTGGCGGCGATAGGGCGGGCGCTGCGCAGCCGGTTGGACGGCCCATGGCATCGGCCGCAGGAAGACGAGGATCGGGCTGCGGAAGTGGAGCCCCGCCGTGGCGAGTAAGAACATGTCCTTCCACGAGGGTCAAATGGCTGCGGTGCTGCTGGGCCCGTTGAAGCTGGCGTTCTCACTGGGGTTGGGTTTGGTGGTGATCCTGCTGGTTGGCTGGACCATCGACTGGGTGTACGTGTCGCGGGTCTGGCCCGATGGCGCGGACCGCTTGCGCGGTGTGCTGGCCGCCGATCTAGGGCACGGCATCGCGCTGGCGGCACGGCAGGGTCGGGGGCCTGGCGAGATCACCGGGCCGGCGAATCTGCTGTATGGGGTGGTGTTCGAGGCCACCGGCATCCACGACATGGGGTTGCGCTTCGCCGAACCATCAGCCTTGTCGATCCCTGACACGGTGGTCCGTCGCCGCTACCTGGCCCATCGCGAGGCCATCGAGACCGCGATGGTCGGCACGCAGTTGCTGGGCGTGCGATTCGCAGCGTTCATGCGATTCCTCCCGCTGCTGCTGCTCCTGTACGCGGTGGGCGCAGCCGACGGACTGACCGAGCGCGCGATTCGCAGGTCCTGCGGAGGACGCGAATCAGCCAGCCTGTACCACCGGGCGAAGTACCTGCAGATGGTGGCACTGGGGCTGGGCGGGGTCGCGCTGTTGGTCTGGCCGGGGCCTGTGGCCTGGGAGCTTTGCGCTGGGTTGATCGGCATCCTCACTGCCTGGCTGGCGCGTCAGCAATGGGCGTTCTACAAGAAGCA
>RGQD01000188.1 GCA_010030205.1 Betaproteobacteria bacterium | reverse complement strand
TAATACTTCAAGGTCACTTCGAGCTCGCTCTTGGCGCCCTCGACCTTGACACGGAAACCATCGATATAACCTTCGTCCTTCAGGACTTGGGCGATGGCTACTTTGACCTTCGACGAAGGCATCAAGACAATCGCCTTCTGTACCAACTGCGCATTGCGAATGCGAGTCAGCATGTCGGCGATGGGATCACTCATGCTCATTGTGAATTCTCCTGCTCGAGCCGCTTACCAGCTGGCCTTGGTGACGCCGGGAATTTCGCCTTTGAAGGCGTGTTCGCGGATCTTGCTGCGGCCGAGGCCGAAAGTGCGGAACGTACCGCGCGGGCGCCCGGTCAAACCGCAGCGATTGCGCAAGCGGGTCGGATTGGCGTTGCGCGGCAGTTTCTGCAGCTCGAGGCGCGCCAGATAGCGCTCCTCGTCGGACTTCTTGGCGTCGTTAGAGACAGCCTTCAGTTCGGCATACTTCTTGGCGAACTTGGCGACGAGTTTCTCGCGCTTCTCTTCACGTTGAATGAGGGAAAGTTTAGCCACAGGTCACCTCAGTTCTTGAACGGGAAACGGAAGGCGGCCAACAGCGCCTTGCACTCGTCATCGGATTGCGCGGTGGTGGTGAAGCTGATGTTCATCCCGCGTATCGCATCGATCTTGTCGTACTCGATTTCCGGAAAGATGATCTGCTCCTTGACGCCGACGTTGTAGTTGCCACGGCCATCAAATGAACGTCCGGAAATCCCCCGGAAGTCACGCACTCGCGGCAACGCGATGGTGACGAAACGGTCCAGGAACTCATACATCTGGACACCACGCAGCGTCACCATGCAACCGATCGCCAGACCCTCGCGGATCTTGAACCCTGCGATGGGCTTGCGAGACTTGGTGACCACCGGTTTTTGGCCAGCAATCTTCGTCAGGTCACTGACTGCGTGATCCATGACCTTCTTGTCCGCCACTGCTTCGCTCACACCCATGTTCAGTGTGATCTTGGTCAGACGAGGCACTTGCATCGCTGACTTGTAGCCGAACTTCGCCACCAGGTCAGGAACGACCTTTTCGCGGTAAAACTGTTGTAGACGCGCCATTTGGAACCCCAGTATTCCTGACCCTTAGGCCTTGATCTCTTCGCCGCTGGACTTGAAGACGCGAACCTTCTTGCCATCAGCAAGAATCTTCGCGCCGACCCGGTCAGCTTTTCCGGTCGCGGCGTTGTAGATCGCGACATTCGATTGATTGATAGGCATCGTTTTGTCAATCACGCCGCCCGTCGTCCCCTTCATGGGATTGGGCTTGACATGCTTCTTGACCATGTTGATACCCTCAACAATGACGTGGTCGTCATCGACGCGCAACGTCACTGCGCCGCGTTTGCCCTTGTCGCGGCCGGTCAACACGATGACCTGGTCGCCTTTGCGAATCTTGTTCATGGCTTTGTAGTCCTTTGGCAGGTGGCGTGCGAGTTGCTTAAAGCACCTCGGGCGCCAGCGACACGATCTTCATGAACCGCTCGGTGCGCAACTCTCGCGTCACGGGCCCGAAGATGCGGGTGCCGATGGGCTCAAGCTTGGCATTGAGAAGCACAGCAGCATTGCCGTCGAACTTCACCAGCGAGCCATCTTGGCGACGCACGCCTTTGGCAGTGCGAACCACCACAGCACTGTAGACTTCGCCCTTCTTGACACGGCCACGCGGCGCGGCTTCCTTGATCGACACCTTGATGATGTCGCCAATGCCCGCATAACGGCGCTTGGAGCCGCCAAGCACCTTGATACACATGACGGACTTGGCGCCAGTGTTGTCAGCGACGTCAAGTCGCGATTGCATTTGGATCATTTGAGTCCCCAACTTGTCCTGTCATGACTCGCGAACCGAAAGGTTTGCTGAGTTCAGGTCAGGCAGTCTTGGGCCCGTCATTCCCGCGCTGGTCAGTTGACCAGCACAGGGCTGTTTGGGCGGATCCGAAAAAGAAGCTCTTGGCGAACGCCTAAGCTGCCTTTCCGGCGAAGGCTGAGATTATGGACCGAAAACGACAAGCACGTCAAGCACTTTGTCGAAAGTCTTTTTGCCGCTCAAGCCAAAGACTTGGCTTGGGTCAACATGGTGCCAGCGTCACTGACTTCAAACTTGCCAGGCGCTTCAACATTGAGCGTCTTGACGACGCCGTCGACCACCAGCATCGAATAGCGATTGCTGCGCAAGCCCATGCCTCGCGCGTTGAGATCCAGCGTCAGTCCCGTCGCCTTGCTGAAGTCTGCACTGCCGTCGGCCATCATCCGAACCTTGCCAGCGACATGCAGATCGCGCCCCCAAGCGCCCATCACGAAAGCGTCGTTGACTGAGATGCACCAGACCTCGTCGATGCCCGCGGCCTTCAGTGCGGCGGCTTGCTCAACATAGCCCGGCACATGCTTGGCGGAGCAGGTCGGCGTGAATGCCCCTGGCAGCGCGAAGATCGCCACTTTCTTGCCGGCGGTAGCCTTGGCAATATCGAAGGCATTGGGACCGATAGAACAGCCGTTGCCTTCGACCTCGACGAATTCGCTAAGGCTGCCAGCGGGCAGCTTGTCGCCTACTTTGATCATCTGGTGTCTCCTGAGAGGGTTCAAAAAGAAAGGATCGGCCCAAAGTAAAACGGCCGGTCGCCAGTATCTGGCGTTCCGACCGTCGCTGGGCGTGCAGGGGATTTCAACCCCGCAACGCCAGCGGATTAGACCAAGCCTGCCTTCTGCAGCAGTTTGGTCACCACCCAGGACTTGGTCTTGCTGATCGGCCGGCCTTCGGCGATCTCAACCGTGTCACCGGTATGGAATTCGCCCTTTTCGTCATGGGCTTGGTATTTGCGCGACCGGCCGACGATCTTGCCGTAGAGCTCGTGCGTGACACGGCGCTCGACCAGCACGGTCACGGTCTTGTCTCGCTTGTCGCTGACGACCCGACCCACCAGCGTACGGGTATTCTTGACGGCAGCGACCGCGGCCGCCTGTTGAACCTGGGCTTCGCTCACTGGGCGGCTCCCTTCTTTTTCTCGGCCAGGATGGTCTTGGCGCGAGCAATGTCACGCTTGGTTTCACCCAGCGTGTTGTGGTTGCCCAGTTGCTGGGTGGCCTTCTGCATGCGCAGGCCGAAATGAGCCTTCAGCAGATCGGTGACCTCTTTCTCGAGACCAGCGATGTCCTTGGCGCGGAGTTCTGATGCTTTTGTCATGTTTGCTCCGTGTTCAAGAGCCGATTTGGCGCGTGACGAAAGTGCAGCGCAGCGGAAGCTTGGCTGCCGCGAGCGTGAAGGCCTCGCGAGCCAGCGCTTCCGGTACACCGTTCAGCTCGTACAACACCTTGCCTGGAACGATCTCGGCGACGTAGTACTCGGGATTGCCCTTGCCGTTACCCATCCGAACTTCGGCCGGCTTTTGAGAGATCGGCTTGTCAGGAAAGATACGGATGAAGATCCGGCCGCCGCGCTTGATGTGACGCGAGATGGCCCGACGAGCCGCTTCGATCTGGCGTGCAGTGATGCGGCCACGCTCGGTAGCCTTCAGTCCAAACTCACCGAACGACACATTGGCACCACGGGTGGCGACGCCGGTGTTGCGGCCTTTTTGTTCCTTGCGGAATTTGCGACGTGCTGGTTGCAGCATGTTTTCTACTGGGCCACCAGGGCCGCCTGGACGTGGGCCGCGGCGTGGCCGACGGTCCTCTTCCTGACCTTCTGGCCTGGCGCTGCCAGGTGCGTCGCCGCGACCGAGATGGTCACCGCGGTAGACCCAGACCTTGCAACCGATGATGCCGTAGGTGGTCTTGGCTTCGGAGAACCCGTAGTCGATATCAGCACGCAAGGTGTGAAGCGGCACGCGGCCTTCGCGATACCACTCGCAGCGGGCGATCTCGATACCGTTCAATCGGCCCGACGACATGATCTTGATACCCAGGGCACCAAGACGCATCGCGTTCTGCATCGCACGCTTCATCGCGCGGCGGAACATGATGCGCTTTTCGAGTTGCTGGGTGATCGAATCGGCGATCAGCTGAGCATCGATTTCGGGCTTGCGCACCTCTTCGATGTTCACAGCCACCGGCACGCCAAGTCGGCGCGTCAGTTCGGCCTTCAGATGCTCGATGTCCTCGCCCTTTTTGCCGATCACCACGCCCGGACGCGCCGAGAAGATGGTGATGCGAGCGTTCTTGGCGGGGCGCTCGATCAGCACACGCGAGACCGCCGCGTTCTTGAGCTTCTTCTTCAGGTACTCGCGTACATCGAGGTCTTCTGCGAGCATGCCCGCAAAGTTGCGCCGTGAGGCGTACCAGCGCGAAGCCCAGGCGCGGGTCACCGAAAGGCGAAAGCCAGTCGGATGGATCTTTTGTCCCATATTTTTCCCCAGCCTTTCAGTTACCGACTGTCACGTAAATGTGACATGTGGGCTTGCTGATGCGGTTGCCACGGCCCTTGGCGCGAGCCGAGAAGCGCTTGAGCGTGGCGCCTTGCTCGATGTAGATCGAGGTGATCTTGAGCTCGTCGATGTCGGCGCCGTCGTTGTGCTCGGCGTTCGCGATCGCGGACTCCAGGGCCTTCTTGACGATACCGGCAGCCTTCTTTTGGGTGAATGCCAGGATGTTGAGGGCCTGGTCCACCTTCTTGCCGCGAACGAGATCGGCTACCAATCGGCCCTTGTCGGCCGACAGGCGCACTCCTCGTACGATTGCTTTGGTTTCCATCGTCGGCCCCTTACCGCTTCGCTTTCTTGTCCGCCGGATGACCCTTGAAATTTCGGGTCATCGCGAACTCACCGAGCTTGTGACCGACCATTTGGTCGCTCACATACACGGGGACGTGTTGTTTACCGTTGTGAACGGCGATCGTGAGACCGATGAAATCAGGCAGGATCGTCGAACGACGGGACCAAGTCTTGATCGGCTTCTTGTCCTTGCCGGCCACGGCTTTTTCAGCTTTGGCCTGAAGGTGGTGGTCCACGAAGGGACCTTTTTTGAGTGAGCGTGCCATGGATCGATACCCTTACTTCTTGCGCCGCGACACGATCATGCTCTGTGTGCGCTTGTTGCTGCGAGTGCGGTAGCCCTTGGTCAGCGTGTTCCACGGCGACACCTGCGCCTGACCTTCGCCAGTGCGGCCTTCGCCGCCGCCGTGCGGGTGGTCGACCGGGTTCATCGCAACACCTCGGACTGTCGGACGGATGCCCCTCCAGCGTATCGCTCCAGCCTTGCCGTACTGGCGCAGGTTGTGCTCTTCGTTGGAGACCTCGCCAATCGTGGCACGGCAGTCGATGTGGATCTTGCGAACCTCACCCGAGCGCAAACGAACCTGCGCGTAGGTGCTCTCACGCGCCATCAAGGTCACCGAGGTGCCGGCTGAGCGCGCGATCTGCGCGCCTTTGCCAGGCAACATCTCGACGCAGTGAATGGTTGAGCCGACTGGAATGTTGCGAATCGGCAGCGTGTTGCCCGCCTTGATCGGCGCCTCTGCACCGCTCAGCAGCTTGGCACCGATCTCAAGCCCACGCGGAGCAATGATGTAGCGGCGCTCGCCATCGGCGTAGCAGACCAGTGCAATGTGCGCTGTTCGGTTCGGGTCGTACTCGATGCGCTCAACCTTGGCTGGAATGCCATCCTTGTTGCGCACGAAATCGACCACACGGTAGTGGTGCTTGTGACCACCGCCCTTGTGACGAACTGTGATGTGACCGTTGTTGTTGCGGCCGGAATTCTGCTTCTGGGGCTCGAGCAAAGATGCCTCGGGCGCGCCCTTGTGCAGGTGCTTGTGCACCACTTTGACCACGGCACGGCGGCCTGGTGAAGTGGGTTTGACTTTGACGACGGCCATGGTTCATACGCCTTCTTGGCGTGGTCGCGGCGGCCGATCCGACCGCCGAAGCGCTTGGCCTTGCCCTTTTGGTTGGCGACGTTGACCTCTAACACCTCGACCTTGAACAGCAGTTCGACTGCCGCCTTGATCTCGGGTTTGGTCGCATCGCGCAGCACCTTGAACAGCACCTGGTTGTTCTTCTCGAGCACGCTGGTGGCCTTTTCGGACACGATAGGCGCGACCAGAACCTGGGCCAGACGGGCTTCGGTGAACTTCAGATTCATTGCACCGTGGCTCATGCGAACATCTCCTTGAGCTGCTCGATCGCCGCCTTGGTCACAAGAATCTTCTTGTAATAAACCAACGACAGCGGATCGGCGTAACGCGGCTCGATCACCAGCACATTGGCCAGGTTGCGCGAGGCCAGCGCCAGGTTGTCGTCGACAACGTCGGCAATCACCAACACCGACTCCAGGCCCATCGCCTTGAACTTGGCCGCCAGGAGCTTGGTCTTCGGCGCCTCGATCGAGATCGAGTCGACGACGGCCAGACGACCGTCACGCGCCAGCTGCGAAAGAATGGCCGCCATGCCGGCGCGGTACATCTTCTTGTTGACCTTGTGCGAAAAGTTCTCGTCAGCCTTGTTCGGGAAGGTGCGACCACCCCCACGCCAGATCGGCGACGAGGTCGACCCGGCGCGTGCGCGGCCGGTGCCCTTCTGACGCCAAGGCTTCTTGGTGCTGTGGTGAACCGCTTCGCGGTTCTTCTGTGCGCGGGTGCCTTGGCGGGCGTTGGCCTGGTAGGCCACGACCACCTGGTGCACCAGTGCTTCGTTGTAGTCGCGCGCAAACACGGTGTCAGGCGCGTCGAACTTGTCAGTGGCCTGGCCTTGGTCGTTCAGGAGCTCGAGCTGCATCACTGGGCTCCTTTCTTGGCCTTGACCTTGATGGCGGGTCTCACCGTCACGAAACCGCTGTTGCAGCCCGGAACTGCGCCGCGCACCAGCAGGAGCTGACGGGCTTCGTCGATGCGCACGATGTCCAGGTTCTGGGTCGTGACGGTGTCGTCGCCCAAATGGCCGGACATCTTCTTGCCTGGGAACACGCGACCAGGATCCTGCGCCATCGAAATCGATCCAGGCACGTTGTGCGACCGGCTGTTGCCGTGCGACGCACGCTGTGATTTGAAATGATGGCGCTTGATCGTGCCGGTGAAGCCCTTGCCGATGGATGTGCCTTGCACATCCACCATCTGGCCCACAGCAAACAAGGTCACGGGCACGGTGGCACCCGGCGCATAGTCGCCGAGGATTTCGGCGGCGACGCGGAACTCGCGCAGGATTTCGCCGGATTCCACACCTGCCTTGGCAAGGTGGCCAGCAGCTGGCTTGGACACGCGAGAAGCTTTGCGTGAACCGAACGCCACTTGCAGGGCGTTATAGCCGTCGTTTTGCTCGGTTTTGACCTGGGTGACACGGTTGTTCGACACATCGAGCACCGTCACAGGGATGGCGTCGCCATCGTCTGTGAAGATACGCATCATGCCGACCTTGCGGCCCAGCAAACCGAGTCGATAGCCTGTTGCGGCTGTCGTCATGGCTTTTCTCCAGCCCCCGATCCATTTCATTGGAAGGGGCTTTTGTTTCAAACACCCGACATCGATTGGCCGGGGATGACTTTTGTCCAGGAGCCAAACTGCGATGCTGCTGCAGTCGGGCTCTGGGCATTTTGCTGATCGGCCCAGCTTGATGCTGTGCCGTCGGCGAAAAGCTGATGAGTATAGCTCGCTTGCGGGTCAGCCCGCAAGCCGGCCTACTTATTGCAGCTTGATTTCGACGTCCACACCAGCCGGCAGGTCGAGTTTCATCAACGCGTCGACGGTCTTGTCGGTCGGGTCGACGATGTCCATCAGGCGTTGGTGGGTGCGGATCTCGAACTGATCGCGCGAGGTCTTGTTGACGTGCGGCGAACGCAGAATGTCAAACCGCTGCATGCGCGTTGGCAGTGGCACGGGCCCTTTGACGATGGCGCCAGTGCGCTTTGCCGTCTCGACGATCTCGAGCGCTGACTGGTCAATCAGCTTGTAGTCAAACGCCTTCAGGCGAATGCGGATCTTTTGCTTTTGCATGACTTGTCCTTGGTAAAGAGCGATGAAGCCGAAGCGGTCGCAGGGCAACCGTCCCGGCAGGTCATGCAAGGTTTAAGCAATGATCTTGGCGACGACGCCGGCGCCAACAGTGCGGCCGCCTTCGCGGATCGCGAAACGCAGACCTTCTTCCATCGCGATCGGCGCAATCAGCTTGACCCGGCCGCCCTCTTCCTTGCTCAGCACGTAGATCTCGGCCGTGAAGTGCGTATGCGGCTTGACACTGCCGGGCTTGCACAGCACCTGGCCGCGCTGCACATCTTCGCGCTTGGTGCCGCGCAGCAAGATACCGACGTTGTCGCCGGCCATGCCTTGGTCGAGCAGCTTGCGGAACATTTCAACGCCGGTGCAGGTGGTCTTCTGCGTGTTGGCGATACCGACGATCTCGATTTCCTCGCCAACCTTGATGATGCCGCGCTCGATCCGGCCCGTCACCACGGTGCCACGACCCGAGATCGAGAAAACGTCCTCGACCGGCATCAGGAATGCGCCGTCGATCGCACGCTCGGGCGTCGGGATGTAGCTGTCTAGCGCATCAGCCAGCTTCATGATGGCTTGCTCGCCCATCACGCCGGTGTCGCCTTCGAGCGCGAGCTTGGCGCTGCCGTGAATGATCGGGGTGTCGTCGCCCGGGAAATCGTACTTGTCGAGCAGCTCGCGCACTTCCATCTCGACCAGCTCGAGCAGCTCGGCGTCGTCGACCATGTCGCACTTGTTCAGGAACACGATGATGTAAGGCACGCCAACTTGGCGCGCCAGCAGGATGTGCTCACGCGTTTGGGGCATCGGGCCGTCAGCGGCCGAGCACACCAATATCGCGCCATCCATCTGCGCCGCACCGGTGATCATGTTTTTCACATAGTCAGCGTGACCCGGGCAGTCGACGTGCGCGTAGTGGCGGTTCGCGGTCTCGTACTCGACGTGCGCGGTGTTGATCGTGATGCCCCGGGCTTTTTCTTCCGGCGCCGCATCGATCTGGTCGTAGGCCTTGAACTCGCCGCCAAACTTCTGCGCCAGCACCTTGGTGATCGCCGCCGTCAGCGTGGTC
>RGQD01000187.1 GCA_010030205.1 Betaproteobacteria bacterium | reverse complement strand
GTCGGCCAGCGACTTCAGCGCGCGCTTGTTGGCACCGGTCATCGCCTTGCCGCGACGGCCGTTGTCGAGCAGCGAGTCAACCGCTTCTTGCAGCATGCGCTTCTCGTTGCGCACGATGATCTCGGGTGCCTTCAACTCCAAGAGCCTTGCCAACCTGTTGTTGCGGTTGATCACGCGGCGGTACAAGTCGTTCAGGTCGGAGGTCGCGAAGCGGCCACCGTCCAGCGGAACGAGCGGGCGCAGGTCGGGCGGCAGCACCGGCAAGACGGTCATGACCATCCACTCGGGCTTCATGCCGCTCTTCTTGAAGGCTTCCATCACCTTCAGGCGCTTGCTGTTCTTCTTGACCTTGAGCTCGCTGCCGGTCATGTCGCCACGCAAGCGCTCGATCTCGACGTCCAGGTCCATGTCGGCGAGCAGCTTTTGCACGCCTTCGGCGCCCATCAGTGCGACGAACTCGTCACCGAACTCGGTGCGCTTGGCGTCGTAGTCTTCCTCGGTCATGATGCTGAATTTCTTCAGCGGCGTCATGCCCGAATCGACCACCACATAGGCTTCGAAGTACAGCACGCGCTCGATGTCGCGCAGCGTCATGTCGAGCACCAAGCCCAGGCGTGACGGCAGGCTCTTCAAGAACCAGATGTGGGCACAGGGCGCGGCCAGGTCGATGTGACCCATGCGGTCGCGCCGCACCTTGGTCTGCGTCACTTCGACGCCGCACTTCTCGCAGATCACGCCACGGTGCTTGAGGCGCTTGTACTTGCCGCACAAGCACTCGTAGTCCTTGATCGGGCCAAAGATCTTGGCGCAGAAAAGGCCATCACGCTCGGGCTTGAAAGTCCGGTAGTTGATCGTCTCTGGCTTCTTCACCTCACCGAACGACCAAGAGCGAATCTTTTCCGGCGATGCAATGCCGATCTTGATCGCGTCGAAATGTTCGTCGGGCGTGAATTGCCGGAACAGGTCCAGTAAACCTTTCATATTTCTCTCCTGTGCCTGTTTCAGTTGCGCTCAAGTTCCATGTCGATGCCCAAGGAGCGAATCTCCTTGACCAGGACATTGAACGATTCGGGCATGCCGGCTTCGATCGCATGTTCACCCTTGACGATGCTCTCGTAGACCTTGGTGCGTCCGTTCACATCGTCAGACTTGACCGTCAGCATTTCCTGCAGGATGTAGGCCGCGCCGTAGGCTTCCAGCGCCCAGACCTCCATCTCGCCGAAACGCTGGCCGCCGAACTGGGCCTTGCCGCCCAGCGGCTGCTGGGTGACCAGGCTGTACGGGCCGGTCGAGCGGGCGTGCATCTTGTCGTCGACCAAGTGGTGAAGCTTGAGCACGTGCATGTAACCCACGGTGGTGGGCCGCTCAAAGGGCTCGCCGGTGCGGCCATCGCAGAGTTGGGCCTGGGTGCGCGTCGCGGTCAGTCCCTTCTTGGCGGCGATGTCGTCCGGATACGCCAGCTTGAGCATCGCACGGATTTCGGACTCCTTGGCACCGTCGAACACCGGTGTGGCAAAGGGCACGCCCTTCTTGAGTTCGCCGGCCATCTCGATGATCTCGTCGTCGCTCAACGCGTCGAGGTTCTCGGTCTTGCCGCCCGATTGGTTGTACAACTCGTCGAAGAACTTGCGCAACTCGGCCACCCTGGCCTCGCCTTGCAACATATCGCCGATGCGCTGACCGATGCCCTTGCCAGCCCAGCCCAGGTGCACTTCAAGCACCTGACCGACGTTCATGCGCGACGGTACGCCCAGCGGGTTGAGCACGATGTCTGCGGGGGTACCGTCAGCCATATAAGGCATGTCCTCGACCGGAACGATCTTGGACACCACGCCCTTGTTGCCGTGGCGACCGGCCATCTTGTCGCCAGGCTGCAGCCGACGCTTGACAGCAAGGTAGACCTTGACCATCTTGAGCACGCCCGCCGGCAACTCGTCACCTTGCGTGAGCTTCTTGCGCTTTTCTTCAAAAGCCAGATCGAAACTGTGGCGTGTCTGCTCGAGCGAGTTCTTGATCGACTCGAGCTGGTTCGCCACCTCGTCTTCGGCAGGCCGGATGTCGAACCAGTGGTATTTTTCAATCGAGGCCAAATAAGCCTTGTCGATCACCGTTCCCTTGGCGATCTTCTGCGGACCACCGTTGGCCGTCCTGCCGGCCAGCAGCTTTTCGATCCGGTCGAAGGCATCGGATTCGACGATGCGCAACTGGTCGTTCAGGTCGAGGCGGAAGCGCTTGAGCTCATCGTCGATGATCTGCTGGGCACGCTTGTCGCGCTGAATGCCTTCACGGGTGAACACCTGCACGTCGATGACCGTGCCGTTGGTGCCCTGGTCGACGCGCAGCGAGGTGTCTTTCACGTCGGACGCCTTCTCGCCGAATATCGCGCGGAGAAGTTTTTCTTCCGGCGTCAGCGTGGTCTCGCCCTTGGGCGTGACCTTGCCGACGAGCACGTCGCCCGGTGTGACTTCAGCGCCGACGTAGACGATGCCTGACTCGTCCAGCCGGGCCAGTTGCTGCTCGCTCAAGTTCGGGATGTCGCGGGTGATCTCTTCAGAACCCAGCTTGGTATCGCGAGCCATCACCACCAGTTCCTCGATGTGGATCGAGGTGTAGCGGTCTTCGGCCACGATGCGTTCGGAGATCAGGATCGAATCTTCGAAGTTGTAGCCGTTCCAGGGCATGAACGCGACGAGCATGTTCTGGCCCAAGGCCAGCTCACCCAGGTCGGTGGAAGCGCCGTCGGCCACCACGTCGCCAGCCGCCACCTGGTCACCGCGGCGCACGATCGCGCGTTGGTGGATGTTGGTGTTCTGGTTGGAGCGCTGGTACTTGATCAGGTTGTAGATGTCGACGCCGACTTCGCCAGCCACGGTTTCCGCGTCATTGACCCGGATCACGATGCGGTTGGTGTCGACGTAGTCGACGATACCGCCGCGCCGAGAAGTGACCACTGTGCCCGAGTCGATCGCGGCAACGCGCTCGACACCGGTGCCAACCAGCGCCTTTTCCGGGCGCAGCACTGGGACGGCCTGGCGCTGCATGTTGGCGCCCATCAGCGCGCGGTTCGCATCGTCGTGCTCCAGGAAAGGCACGAGCGAAGCCGCCACCGAGACGATCTGCGCCGGCGCCACGTCCATGTACTGGATGCGCTCGGGCTGGGTCAGCACGGACTCGCCGGCCTCGCGCGCCGAGACCAGCTCGTCGGTCAAGGTGCCGTCAGCGCTGAGCGAAGCGTTGGCCTGGGCGATGACGTACTTGCCTTCCTCGATCGCCGACAGGTAATCGATCTGGTCGGTCACCTTGCTCTCGTTGACTCGGCGGTAAGGCGTCTCGAGGAAGCCGTATTCGTTCAGGCGGGCGTACAGCGCCAAGGAGTTGATCAGGCCGATGTTCGGGCCTTCTGGGGTCTCGATCGGGCAGACCCGTCCATAGTGGGTCGGGTGCACGTCGCGCACCTCGAAGCCTGCGCGCTCGCGCGTCAATCCGCCCGGCCCCAGCGCCGAAACGCGCCGCTTGTGCGTGATCTCGGACAGCGGGTTGGTCTGGTCCATGAACTGCGACAGCTGCGAGGCGCCGAAGAACTCCTTCAGGGCCGCAGAGATCGGCTTGGAGTTGATCAGGTCGTGCGGCATCAGCGCGTCGGTCTCGGCCTGGCCGAGGCGCTCCTTGACGGCCTTCTCGATCCGGGCCAGGCCGCTGCGGTACTGGTTTTCGGCCAGTTCGCCGACGCAGCGCACACGCCGGTTGCCCAGGTGGTCGATGTCGTCGACTTCGCCGCGGCCGTTGCGCAATTCGACCAGGATCTTGACGACGTCGAGGATGTCCTCGTTGTTGAGTGTCATCGCACCTTCGGGCGCGTCACGCCCGACCCTGGCGTTGAACTTCATGCGGCCGACGCGCGACAGGTCGTAGGTGTCTTCGTTGTAGAACAAGCGGCCAAACAGTGCTTGCACCGCATCTTCGGTCGGCGGCTCACCGGGACGCATCATGCGGTAGATTGCGACGCGGGCGGCGAGTTCGTCGGCGGTCTCATCGCCAGCCAGAGTCTGGCTGATGTAAGCGCCTTGGTCGAGTTCGTTGGTGAACAGGCACTGGATGTCCTTGACACCCGCAGCGCGCAACTTCTTGATCAGCAGATCGGTCAGCTCTTCGTTGGCCTTGGCGATGATCTCGCCGGTGTCAGCGTCGACCATGTTGCGAGCGATGATGCGGCCAACGACATAGTCCTCAGGCACCGAGACGAACTGCGTGCCGTGGGTCTCGAGCGCACGCACGTGGCGCGCGGTGATGCGCTTGTCCTTCTCGACAACGACCTTGCCGTCCTTGTCGGTGATGTCGAAACGTGCGACCTCGCCCTTCAGGCGATCGGGCACGAATTCCATCTGGGCGCCGGCATCCATCAAGCGGAAGCTGTCGAACTCGAAGAAGTTGGCCAGGATCGCTTCGTTGTTCAGGCCGATGGCCTTGAGCAGGATCGTCACCGGCATCTTGCGGCGGCGGTCGACCCGGAAGTACAGGATGTCCTTGGGGTCGAACTCGAAGTCCAGCCATGAACCGCGGTAGGGAATGATCCGGGCCGAGAACAACAGCTTGCCCGAGCTGTGGGTCTTGCCTTTGTCGTGTTCGAAGAACACGCCCGGCGAGCGGTGCAACTGCGAGACGATCACGCGCTCGGTGCCGTTGACGATGAACGAGCCGTAGTCGGTCATCAGCGGCACTTCGCCCATGTAGACCTCTTGCTCCTTGATCTCCTTGACCACCTTGGCCGGCGATGACTCACGGTCATAGATGATCATCTGCAGCTTGGCGCGCACGGCCGCAGCGAAAGTCAGGCCCCGCTGCTGGCATTCCCGCACGTCGAACGGCGGCTTGGCGATGTTGTACTCGATGAACTTCATCTCGACCATGTTGTTGTGCGACACGATCGGGAAGGCCGAGAGGAAGGCCGCCTGCAAGCCCTCAGGCTTGCGTTTGGACGGCGGCAGTTCCTTTTGCAAGAAGGCCACATAGGCCTCGCGCTGCATGGTCAGGAGGTAAGGAACGTTCAGGACGTTCGCGCGCTTGCCGAAACTCTTGCGAATTCGCTTGCGCTCGGTATAGCTGTAGGGGTTTGCTTGCGCCATAAATACTCCGTTTCGATGACATCAACCAGGGCCCGGGCTGACGTCTCGGCGGCGACTGGCACCGGGCGCACGTCACCTCATCGAATTGAGGGGGACGGCCCGAAGCTTGGTGGCTGGCCACTACCAGCCGCTGGCGGACAACTCCGGCATTGCACCGAAGTCCGACCAAACTGGTTCTCTGCAGTCGGTTCAGAGAACACTTGAGAAAGCCCATCAGGATACCCCGAATGGCGTTCTCAGGTGGTCTCCAGGGCCTAAGCCCTGAATTGCAAAAGGCTGGCAGGCCCCGCAGGCGCTTGCCAGCCCTGCAAAGAAGCAGGATTACTTGATCTCGGCCTTGGCGCCGGCATCCAGCAGCTTCTTGAGCGCCGCGTCGGCATCTGCCTTGGAAATCGCTTCCTTGACAGCCTTCGGAGCGCCGTCGACCAAGTCCTTGGCCTCTTTGAGGCCCAGGCCTGTGAGTTCGCGCACGGCCTTGATGACCTGCACTTTTTGGGCACCAGCCTCAAGCAGCATGACGTTGAATTCGGTCTGCTCTTCAACCACTGCGGCTGCGCCACCGCCACCACCGGCGGCCGGAGCCGCCATCGATGCGGCGGACACGCCGAACTTCTCTTCGATGGCCTTGACCAGATCGTTGAGTTCCATCACGGACATGCTGTCCATGGCGGTCAGGAATGCGTCTTTATCGAATGCCATTGGGTTTTCTCGATTCAGGAGTTGGTTTGGATCGTGGTACTTGTGATCAATCAGGCGGCAGCTGGCGCTTCAGCGGCAGGGGCCGCTTCAACAACCGCTTGAACCGCGGGGGCGTTCTTCTCTATCAGTGCTGACAGCACCGCTGCAAATCGCTGGATAGGCGACTTGAGCAGGCCGGCGACCTGAGAGATCAGCACTTCTCGGCTCGGGATGGCTGCCAGGGCTTTCACCCCATTGGCGTCCAGCGCCTTGCCGGCGTAAGCGCCGCCGATGATGACCAACTTGTCGTTGCTCTTGGCAAAGTCAGCAATGACCTTGGCCGCGGCGACAGCGTCTGCTGAAAAGCCATAAATCAGCGGACCTGCCATGCTCTCCGATGCCACCTCGAACTGGGTACCGACCACAGCGCGGCGAGCGAGCGAGTTCTTCAATACATGAAGATACACGCCCTTCTCGCGCGCGTCGCGGCGCAGCTTGTCCAGGTGTTCAACGGTGAGGCCACGGTACTCGGCCAACGCGAGGGTCTGGGACTTGGCGGCTTGCGCCGACACGTCCGCGACCACGGCTGCCTTCTCGTTGCGATTAAGACTCAAAGGTCTGCTCCTCACAAAATCGCGCCTTCGGGCTGTGGTGGATCTTGTCCACATCAGCCCTCCGGCGCACCGGGGTTGCAGCGACCAAACCCTCTGGCATCAGGACACCCGAGGCTTGCATTGCGACGACAGCGGATAGATTAAGAGGCCGTCAGGCCTCGCCAGCGGTCTTGGATGGCCCGCCACCGGTTTGCACCGAGGCGGCCCACCAAACTCCAGACCCTTCGCGCTAGACCGGCGCGAGAGGCCTTGATGCGTCAGGTGCCGGGGGTCATCGACTGCATGTCGACGCGAACACCCACACCCATGGTCGAGGACACTGCGAGCTTGCGCAGGTAAACGCCTTTGCTCGAGGCCGGCTTGGCCTTGCTCAGCGCGTCCAGCAAGGCCGCGAGATTGCCCTTGAGCTTGTCACTGTCGAACGAGCGGCGACCGATGGTGCCGTGGATGATGCCACCCTTGTCGACACGGAACTGAACCTGACCCGCCTTGGCGTTGCGCACCGCGGTGGCGACGTCAGGGGTGACGGTACCGACCTTCGGATTGGGCATCAGGCCGCGCGGCCCCAGGATCTGGCCCAAGGTGCCGACGACCCGCATCGTGTCAGGTGAAGCGATCACGACATCGAAGTCCATCTTGCCGGCCTTGATGTCGGCAGCCAGGTCATCCATGCCGACGATGTCGGCGCCTGCGGCACGGGCTTCATCGGCTTTGGCGCCTTGGGCAAACACGGCCACACGCTTGGTCTTGCCAGTGCCATTGGGCAGCACAACCGCGCCGCGAACGACCTGGTCTGACTTCTTGGCATCGATGCCGAGTTGCACCGCCACGTCGATGGATTCATCGAACTTCGCGAGGGCACAGTCCTTGACGATTGCGATCGCATCGTCAAAGGTGTAGAGCTTGAGCGAGTCGACTTTGCCGACAGCCGCTTTTTGGCGCTTGGTGAGCTTGGACATGTCAGACCCCTTCGACCGTGATGCCCATCGAACGGGCGGAACCTGCGATCGTGCGAACGGCGGCATCCATGTCGGCGCCGGTCAGATCCTTGATCTTGATCTTGGCGATCTCTTCGAGCTGGGCGCGCGTGATCTTGCCGACCTTCTCCAGGTGCGGGCGGCCAGAGCCCTTGTCGATCTTCACAGCCTTCTTCAACAGCACACTGGCTGGCGGCGACTTCAGGATGAAGGTGAAGGACTTGTCAGCGTAGGCGGTGATCACCACGGGCAGCTTCAGACCTGGCTCGATGCCCTGGGTCTGGGCGTTGAACGCCTTGCAGAACTCCATGATGTTCAGACCGCGCTGACCGAGCGCCGGGCCGATCGGGGGCGAAGGATTGGCCTTGCCCGCTGGTACTTGCAGCTTGATAAAGCCGACGATTTTCTTTGCCATGATGGCTCCTTATCGGGTGCAAACGCCTGTGGACCTGAGGCTCACGCAGCTCCCCGCACTTCAGCCCTTTGATACTTGCAGCGCGCCGGGGCTGTGACAGCGCACGGAGACAAACAACTTCTGATCAGATCTTCTCGACCTGTGCGAAATCCAGCTCGACGCCCGTGGCGCGCCCGAAAATCGTCACCGAGACCTTGACCTTGGACTTCTCGTAATTGACGTCTTCGACCGCGCCATTGAAATCGGTGAATGGACCTTCCTTGACCCGCACCAACTCGCCGACCAACCATTCGACCTTGGGCCGCGGCTTCTCAAGGCCTTCCTGCATCTGGTTGACGATCTTCATCACCTCGGCTTCGGAAATCGGCGCCGGCCGGTTCTTCGCACCACCGACAAAACCAGTGACCTTGCTGGTGTGCTTGACCAAATGCCAGGACTCGTCGTCCATCGACATCTCGACCAGCACATAACCCGGGAAGAAGCGACGCTCGGTGACCGACTTCTTGCCGTTTTTGAGTTCAATGACTTCTTCGGTGGGCACCAGGATGCGACCGAACTTGTCGTGCATGCCAGCACGCTCGATGCGCTCGCGGATGTTGCGCTCGACGGCCTTTTCCATGCCCGAGTAGGCGTGAACCACATACCAGCGCAGCGTCCTCTTAGCGCTTCCAGCCGAGAACCAGGTCATACAGCACCCATTCCAGCGTCTTGTCAGTCAGGAACAGGAACAGCGCCATCACGATGCCAAATGCAAACACGTAACCCGTCATCTGCATCGCTTCCTTGCGCGCGGGCCAGACGACTTTGCGGGTCTCGCGAACCGAATCGCGCCCGAAGGCAATCAACTGCCGACCTGACTCCGACGTGAAGAACATGGCCACGGCGCCAACCAACAGCAACAACAGCGCCAGCACGCGCAGCCACAAGTCCTGCTTGCCCAGCAGGTAGTACACCGTCACGGCTGCCACGAGCAAGACCGCAGCCGCAGCCAGCTTGGCTTTGTCCGCGCCTGTAGAAACCGTCTCGACTTCAGTATTGGTAGCCATTTATTTCGTCTCTTACGCCCTCTGCGCCGCGGCCCAAAGTGCCGGTTTGCGCCGGGTGCACCCAACAGCGGCAAAGCCCGCCGGGCTGTCATCAGCCTGCGGGCCTAGCCTGGTCGGGCCTGAAATCTGTCGCGACTTTGTGACCAGTCGCGCTCAGTGTGGTTCGTGCTTGGCAGGGGCAGAGGGAATCGAACCCCCAACCTTCGGTTTTG
>RGQD01000186.1 GCA_010030205.1 Betaproteobacteria bacterium | reverse complement strand
GCCTGCCGGCCATTCGCGAAAGCGCCGCAACCGGCCGGCCTCGACGACCCCCAACGGGCCGGCATCACCCGACTCGAAGGCGTCGAGTCGGTAGGGGTGGACCTTGCGCAGGTCGCCGGCCGCATGCAACCGACCGGCCAGCATGCCGAGCACACCGCGGGCACCGGGCGTGCGCGCCACCGACAAGGCGTCGAGCAGGTTCTGCGGCCCATCGGCGGACAGGCCCGTGGCCGGGCGCATCGCCGCGACCAGCACCACCGGCTTGGTCGGCGCCAAAACGCGCTGCAACAACCAGGCCGTCTCCTCCAAGGTGTCGGTGCCGTGGGTGATCACCAGCCCGGCGATCTCGGGCCTTGCCAGATGGTGGGCCACGCGCCGGGCCAGTGGCTGCCAGATCGCCGGGCCCATGTCCTTGCTGTCGAGTTGGGCCAGCTGCTCGGCCTCGATCGCCGGGCCGGCCAGCGCAGGCACACAAGCCACCAGATCGGCCAGCATATCGACCAGCCTGCGTTGGGCGCTGGCATAGCCGATGTGGTCGGCAGCATCGGCTGCGGTGCCTGCGATCGTGCCGCCAGTGCCCAAGATCACGACAGTGCTTGCCATGGAGACCCTATCTGGATAAAAATACAGTGACTGGATAAAACGTCAGGACCGATGATGAACGAGGTTTCGCAAGACAGCCCGAAGCTCACCCCACGCCAGCAGCAGATTCTCGATCTGGTGCACGACGCGATCGAACGAACCGGCGCGCCCCCGACCCGCGCCGAGATCGCTGCCGAACTGGGCTTCAAATCCGCCAACGCGGCAGAAGAGCATTTGCAAGCCCTGGCGCGCAAAGGCATGCTCGAGTTGGTGGGGGGCACCTCACGCGGCATCCGGTTGAGCCGTCAGGCCTTGCGCGGACTCAACGCGTCGCGCAACAAGCCATTCTCGCTGCCGATGCCAGGTCTTGAGCAGATCTCGCTGGCGCTGGTGGGCCGGGTGGCGGCCGGCAGCCCGATCCTGGCGCAAGAGCATATTGACCAGCGCTATTCGGTCGAGGCTTCGCTCTTCCCCGGCAAGCCCGACTACTTGCTGCGTGTGCGCGGCATGAGCATGCAGGGCGCGGGCATCCTAGACGGCGACCTGCTCGCGGTGCACAAGACGAAAGAGGCGCGCGAAGGCCAAATCGTCGTTGCACGCTTGGGCGACGAGGTCACTGTCAAGCGGCTGCACCGCACCAGACACGGCATCGAATTGCTGCCCGAGAACCCCGACTTCAAGCCCATCGTGGTGGGCGCCGACGACGCTTTCGAGCTCGAAGGCATCGCGGTGGGCCTGATCCGCAACAACCCGTTGATGTAGCCATGGCCAACACCCCTCGGTTCAAATCGCCCAAGGTCGCCACGGCCAAGGACTGCAGGCAGTTGGAGCAATTGCCCAACATCGGGCCGGTGATGGCCGAGGACCTGCGCTCGCTCGGTATCCTGTATCCCAGCGAGCTGGCCCAGCGCGATCCATTCGCGCTCTACCAGGCCTTGTGCGTGCACAGCGGCAAGCGCCAGGACCCTTGTGTGCTCGACACTTTCATGGCCGCCACCGATTTCATGCGAGGCGCGGCCGCCGCGCCTTGGTGGGCTTACACGGCGCAGCGCAAACAGCGCTATGGGCTGGTCTAGCCCGCCCCCGCATGCTCTCAGCGCTGGAGGCGCGTGGGCTGGATCACCAAGGTCTGGACCGGCGCAGCTGCGGCTGGCCAGAGCGGCACGCCTTCGGACTGCAGCCAGCGCTGGTTGAAGCTTCGAAACAGCG
Organism: Betaproteobacteria bacterium; assembly: GCA_010030205.1. Classification (GTDB taxonomy): domain Bacteria; phylum Pseudomonadota; class Gammaproteobacteria; order Burkholderiales; family Burkholderiaceae_C; genus Pseudaquabacterium. Next base: position 7,316 of record RGQD01000186.1, on the reverse strand, counting down.
GCGACCAGGGGATGCCGCTCTGTCCGCTGCTGTGGATCACCCGTGACTTGCTCGGGTCGCCCAAATCGTAGCGCCCGCGCAGGCTGGGGCCGTGCTCGTCGAGGTAGAACTCGGCGGTCGTTGCGTCCGCCTTCAGGCTGACCCGGCTGACGTTGACAGTGTGACTGTCGCCGCCCACCGGACCGCGCAACTCGAACCAGCGCGCCAAAGCCTGGACCTTGGAGAACGGTCGGTGCTCGGCGCGGGCCTGGTGCGCAAGACCCCATTGCCATGCCGCCACATTGCCGCCTTGCTGGCGCTGCAGTTCGTTCAAGGCCTCGGTGAACGCTCGGTTGACCTGGAGCTCGCAGGTCTCGATCGCCGGCGTGGCTTTGTCGTCGCACCACCAAGCGTCGTCACGCGCCAGCACGCCTTCAAGCGCGTCGAAGTAGCCACGCTGGCCCAGCATCCGGTCGTAGAGCGGCGCGCCCAGTTCGTCAGCCAGCACCTGCTCAGACAGATGGCGCATCCAGCTCCAGTAGATCAGCGGTGCGGCCTTGTCAACCGCCATCGTGCCGTCGAAACCGGCCAACTGGCCCTGCGCGGCCGCGGCCAATGGATGGTCCGATCGAGCCTTCAGCAAGCGAGGCAGCAGCCTGCCCACGGCCAGCGACTTGACATCGCCCTGCATCCGGCCCAAGTCGGCGAGCGTATGCTTGGGCATGGCCTCGATCATCTGCTCAATGCGCTGGTGGCGAAACGGCAGCGCCCACTGGTGGGTGATGAAGTGCGGGTAGCCCGGCGGCGTGATCCTCTGGTTGGCGTTGGCGATAAATCCGCGTTCGGGGTCGCGCTGCTGCGGCAGCAACCCGACTGGCAGGTAGCCGGCCCAGTCGTAGCGGGCATCCCAGCCCGGCGCCGGCGCCAGGCCTTGCAAGTCGTTCTCAGACCGGCGCAGCGGCACTCGGCCGGGCGAGACCAGCGCGATGTGGCCGGCGTCATCGGCCACCGCCATGTTCTGCTGCGGCACCTGCCAGTTTGCTGCGGCTCGGACAAAGGCATCGACCGAACCGGCCTGGTTCATCGCCAGCGTCGTCGCGACGATGTCGTTGTCGGTATCGAGGCCGGTCCAGCGCAATGCGATCGCGTAAGCAGGCTTGGCGCCGAGCGCGCCGTCGGCTAGGCCTGACAGCACCGCGTCCGATATCACTGGCCCGTGGCGGGTGCTGCGAACCGTCAGCAGCAGGTCGGGCTTGCCCTTGACCTTGATGGTCTCCTGTCGGCTTTCGAAACGCGCCCAGCCCTCAGGCGTCTGGTACTGCTGCGGATCATCGGGCTTGATGCGCTCGAGGTAGCTGTCCTGAACGTCAGGGCCGGTGTTGGTCAGGCCCCAGGCGATGTGTTCGTTCTGGCCCATCACGACGCCAGGCAGACCGGGCAAGGTGGCGCCGGCGATCTTGAGGCCCGGCGCTTCGAGGCGGGCGAAGTACCACAGCGCCGGGGTCGAGAGCTTGAGGTGAGGGTCGCTGGCCAGCAGCGGATGGCCGGTAGCGCTGCGGCTGCCGGCCAGCACCCAGCTGTTCGAACCGACACCCTCGACTTCGCTCTCGGGTGCTGCGGCCATCAGCCTGAGCAGCGAGGCCTCGCTTGTGGCCTGCTGACCGTCGAGCAGCAGCGAGCGGTAGAACGCCGCGTAATCCATGCTGGCCGGCACCGCGTCGCCGGGGTATGGCGGCATCAGTTGGTCGATGCGCTGCTTCGGCAGCTTGGCCGACAGACGCAGCCGGATCAACTCGGTCTGCCAATTCGCGCCAAGGTCCCAGGCCATCATGATCGCCCAAGCCAGGCTGTCCTGTGGCGCCCAGGGCTCGGGCTGCAGCCCAAGCAACACGAACTCGGGCGGCCGCGCGCTCAGGCTCGCGATCACCGCGTTGACGCCGTCGGCGTAAGCCTGCAGCGCTGCGCGCGAGGCGACGGGCAATTGGTCCCACTGCGCCGACGCGGTTCGCCGAACGCCCAGCGTGCGCAAAAAGCGGTCGGTGTCGGCCGCGCCTTCGCCGAAGGCCTCGGCGAGCCGGCCAGCACCGATGCGCCGGTGCGTCTCCATCTGCCACAGCCGGTCCTGCGCATGGGCCACGCCCAGACCGAAGAAGGCGTCGGCAATGCTGGCCGCACGGATCGTCGGGATGCCATGCTCGTCGCGCTCGATCCGCAGTTCAGCGCGGGCACCGGGCAGCACCATGTCGCCCGCGGTCTGTGGCAACACACGCTGGGCATAGATCCAGGCCGCCGCAGCGCAGGCCACCGCCAGCAGCAACAGCGCGACCAGCAAGCGGGCCATCCATTTGCGAACCATGCTGTCCTCCTTGCGGTGGCCGGCGACTCTCTAGCGCGGGGCTATCGGCCGTGCTTTACGGCGTGGCGAGAAAGTCGCTCTTGCCGAGCTCAACCCCGGCTTGTCGCAGCAAAGCGTAAGCCATCGAGATGTGGAAAAAGAAGTTGGGCAGCGCCCAGTGCTTGAGAAACACTTCGCCAGTGAAATGCAGCGGGTCGCGGGTTCGCATCGGGATCACGATCTCGCGGCCCTCGCTGCCGTCGACCGCCGCCGCCGGCACCGAGTCCACATAGGCCAGCGTCTTGCGGACGCGCTCACGCAGATCAGCCAGGCTGACTTCGTTGTCCTCGAACTTGGGCATCTCTTGCCCAGCCAGCCGCGCGACGCAACCCTTGGCGGCATCGCTGGCGATGCGGATCTGCGAGACGAAGGGCAGCATGTCGGGCGACAGGCGCAGCTGCAGGTAATTGTCTGGATCGAACTTGCGCGCCAACGCATGGGCTTCGGCCTTGTCCAGCCAGGCCAGCAAGGCGCCGAGCTGGCGTTTGAACACCGGCACACTGGCCGAATGCATTGAGAGGTTTGCGGCGATCGTCATGGGTTTCTCCGTCGAAACGGTTTGTGAAAGGTTCCGCATGCTAGCGCCGGCCAAGCCCAGCAGCCGGACGCGGCACAATCCCGGCCCACACCATGAACATCATCATCCTCGACGACTACCAAGACGCTGTGCGCAAGCTGCGCTGCGCGGCCCAGCTGGAGCGCTACAACGCCAAGGTCTTCACCAACACCGTCAAGGGCATCGGCCAGCTGGCGATCCGGCTGCGCGATGCCGAGGTGCTGGTGCTGATACGAGAACGCACCCATTTCCCGCGCGCGCTGCTGGAAAAACTGCCCAAACTGCGCTTGATCGTGCAGACCGGCAAGGTCGGCTCGCACATCGATCTGGCCACCTGCAACAAGCTGGGCATCGCAGTGGCCGAAGGCGCAGGATCGCCGGTTGCCGCCGCCGAGCTGACCTGGGCCTTGATCATGGCCGCGATGCGCAGGCTGCCGCAGTACATCGGCAACCTCAAGCACGGCGCCTGGCAGCAAAGCGGGCTCAAAACAGCCTCGATGCCGCCCAACTTCGGCCTGGGCATGCTGCTCAAGGGCCGCAGACTCGGGATCTGGGGCTACGGCAAGATCGGCCAGCTCGTCGCCGGCTATGGCCGAGCCTTCGGCATGCAGGTACAGGTCTGGGGCAGCGAAGCATCGCGCGAGCGCGCCGTGACCGACGGCTACCAGACGGCCGAAAACCGCGAGACTTTTTTCGAAAGCTGCGACGTGTTGTCGGTGCATTTGCGCTTGAACGACGAGACCCGCTCAATCATCGGGCTTGAAGACCTGGCCCGGATGAAAGCCACGGCATTGTTCGTCAACACCTCACGCGCCGAACTGGTGGCAGACAGCGCGCTGGTCTCAGCGCTCAACAAGGGACGTCCCGGCATGGCAGCGGTCGATGTCTTCGAGACCGAACCTATCCTGCAGGGTCACCCCTTGCTGCGGATGGAAAACGCCATCTGCACCCCGCACATAGGTTTTGTCGAGCAAGACAGCTACGAGTTGTATTTCGGCGCGGCTTTCGAGAACGTCATCAATTTCATCCGCAACGAGCCCAGCAACATCGTCAACCCGGACGCCCTCAAGGTGATCCGTTGAACCTGGCGGGCGCAGCGCGGGATCCTGGCGTTGGCTGAACCACCGACCCAAGTCCCGTCGAATGACAACAGTCTGCGCCAGCCGGCGTCCTGCGCCGAGTTGTTGCGGGTCTTCAACCGCATGGCCTTGCAAGGCTTTGGCGGCGTGCTGCCGATCGCCCACCATGAACTGGTCGAGCGCGAACGCTGGATCAACGCACAACAGTTCGTCGAACTGCTCACCATCAGCCAGGTGCTGCCAGGGCCGAACATCGTCAACTTTGCGATCATCTTCGGTGACCGCTTCTTCGGCTGGCGTGGCGCGGCAGCCGCCAGCGCCGGATTGCTGGTCCTGCCCATGGTGATCGTGCTGGCGCTGGCGATGGCTTACCAACACCTTGCAGACTGGCCGACAGTGGCCGGCGCTTTGCGCGGCATGGGCGCAGTGGCTGCCGGCCTGATCATCGCCACGGCGCTGAAGCTGGCCCGTGCGCTCAAGCGCAATTCCTTGGGCATGCCGACCAGTTTTGCGCTGGGCGCCGCGACGCTGGTGATGGTGGGATTCCTGCGCTGGCCGATGGTCTGGGTGGTGCTCGGCCTGGGCTCGCTGGGCATGGCGCTGGCGGCATGGCGACTTCGAGGGCAGTCCGTGCACGGCTCAAGCGAAGAACCCCGACGATGAGTGCGAGCCAAGGATTCGATCTTCACGGTCTGACCTGGGCCGACCTGTTGCAGCTGTGGCTTCATTTCATGCTGCTGTCGATGCTGGCAGTGGGCGGCGCGATCACCACCGCGCCCGACATGCAGCGCTACCTGGTGGCCGAGCATGGCTGGATGTCCGACGCGCAATTCACCGCCGGTGTGGCGATTGCCCAGGCCGCACCCGGCCCCAATATCCTTTTCGTCGCGGTGATGGGCTGGCAGGTGGCAGGCGCTGCCGGTCTGATCGCCACCATGGTCGGCATCCTGGGCCCGTCGTCGATCGTCGCGGTGCTGGTCGGGCGCTACCGCAGACGCCGTGCCGACTCGCTGGCGCTGCGGGCTTTCACTGCCGGCTTGGCACCGCTGACGCTGGGTTTGCTGCTGTCGACCGGCTGGATCCTCACCGCGCCGGTGCGCCAGCATGGGGTAGCGCTGGCTTTGGTGGCGGGAACGGTGCTGCTGTCCGTGCGCAGCAAGCTCAGCCCGATGTGGTTGATCGCCGCGGGCGCGGTGGCAGGCGCGCTGGCGCTGACCTGATCGCGGCAATGCCGATGCTCGACGCTGTCCAACATTGGCCGCTGTTCATCAGCGCCGGCTTGCTGCTCAACCTGACGCCTGGCGCCGACATGGCGCTGGTCACCCGCAACGCCGCCAGCCAGGGCTTCAACGCCGGTGCAGCCGCCGCGCTGGGGGTGGGCGCCGGCTGCTGGGTGCACATTGCCGCCGCCGCGCTCGGCTTGTCAGCGCTGCTGGCCGGATCGACCATCGCTTTCGGCTTGCTGCGCTGGGTCGGTGCTGCCTACCTGCTGTGGCTGGGCTGGAGTCTTCTGCGTCAACGTCAAACCATCCCACAAGATTCGCCGTTGTCTGGCACTGAAGCCAGCCGCAGCACTTGGCGCCGCATGTTCGCGCAAGGATTCTTGACCAACGCGCTCAACCCCAAGGTGGCGCTGTTCTTCCTCGCCTTCGTACCGCAATTCATCCGGCCCGACGCGCCCGAGCGCACGCTGGCCTTCATTGCGCTGGGCACGGTGTTCGTCGTCAACGCGACCCTGGTCAACCTGGGCATCGCCTGGGCTGTGTCGGCGCTGCGCCAGCGACTGGACGGCCGGCCGGCGCTGCGCCGGGCCGGCGATTGGCTGAACCGCGGCGTGGGCGGGCTGTTCGTGCTGCTCGGCCTGCGACTGGCCTGGGGCGACGGCGGGCGCTGAGGCACTGAGGCGCTCAACGCGGCGCCGGTAGCAAGCGCTGCACCAGCGGGTGCAGCACCCGCTTTTCGGTGGCGATGGCAAAGAAGAGTTCCTCGACACCGCCACAGGCGGCCACGCGCTGAGCCTTGCCCGCATCAGTCAGCTTGTCGTCTATCAGTTCAGCTGCCGGGAACACCCCCATGCCGGCAGCACCGAAGGTAGCCAACAGGGCGCTGTCCTCGAACTCACCGACGATGTTGGGGGCGATGCCCAGGCGTTCGAACCATTGGTCAATGCGCCCTCGGACCGCTGCATGCGCCGTCGGCAACAGCACAGGCAGCTTGGCCAGCGACTGCGGGAAACCCTCGCGCGCGGCGGCCAGCAAGCTCAGCGGTGCGTACCAGACCAGCGATGACGAGCCCAACGGGTGGCTGTAGAGCCTCAGATTGCGGTTGGGCGGTGCGGCCCGGTCGGCCAGCACAACGTCCAGCCGGTGCAAGGCCAAGTCACCCAGCAAGTCGTCGAACTCGTCCTCATGGCACAGCAGCCGCAAGCGTGGGGTGTCGATCACCGGTTGCAGCAAGCGCCGCACCGCCAGCTTGGGCAAGCCTTCGGAGATGCCTACCGCCAGCCGCACGCCCGGCGCCACCGCTGCGTCGCGCACCACGCCGGGCAACTGCTCACCGAGCGCGAAGATCTGGTCTGCCTGGTGCATCGCCGCCAGCCCGGCCTCGGTCAGTACCAGCCCGCGTCCGGCCGGCTTGAGCAGCGCATGGCCTAAGGACTGCTCCAGTTCACGCACCTGCGTGCTGACGGTCTGCACCGCCATGCCGAGCCGGCCGGCAGCCCGCGCCATGCCGCCTTCCTTGGCCACGACCCAAAAGTAGTAAAGGTGGCGGTAGTTAAATTCTTGACTCATCGTGTTTTTCAGAAACCTTGTTCATTGATTGTCTGCTTTCAAAGAAGACTAGAGCACTCTATCGTGCGATCTCCTTTCACCTCTTGGAGTACTGCCATGCAAATGCTGTTCGAGTCCCTAGACCCAAAGGCTGCCTCGATGAGAGATCTGGCGCTGCGCCGGCTGCAGTTCGTGCTGCGGCGACTGCGCGGGCTGGTGTCGCGGGCCAGGCTGCGGCTGTCCGACATCAATGGTCCGCGCGGCGGCGTGGACAAGCGCTGCCAGATCGAACTGGCCACCGCCAGCGCCGGCACGCTGGTGATCAGCGCAACGACGCGCGACTGGCGCAGCGCGATCGACAGCGCGCTGGCACGCGCCGCCAGGCTGTTGCTGCGCCAGGGACTGCGCGACCGGGCGACCGCAAGACAGACCGGCCGCGGCACCCGGCAGGCGCCGGGGCTCGAACCCTGACATAGACAAGCGCGCCTGCCCCGACCTGTTCCAACCCGTCACCGAAAGCACACCCTCCATGGACA
>RGQD01000185.1 GCA_010030205.1 Betaproteobacteria bacterium | reverse complement strand
GCGGGTGATCAGCGAATGCGTGTAGGTCAGGCTGCCATTGAGCTCCAACCCACGCAGGCCAACAGGGGCGGCCTGCCCGGCGATCTCGATGCCACGGGTGCGAACCTGGTCGACGTTCTGGATGCTCGACAGATTGGGCGCGACAGTGACATCGGTCTGCGAAATCAGCGCGTCGCGCTTGTTCTCGGTGAAAAAAGAGCCGCGCAGCATCGCATTGTCGAACTGCTGCTGCAGCACCCATTCTGACGAGAGCACTTGCTCGGGCTTCAAATTCGGGTCATTGGTCTTGATGTTGTTGGGGCCGTTGAAGGTCTGGAACATCTCGGCAACCGTCGGGTAACGCACGCCCTTGCCGACCGATGCACGCAGCGCCAGCGCCGGCGAGGCCTGCCAGGCCAGGTGCAGCTTGGGCGAGAAGTTCGACTGACTTCGGTCGGCATAGACCAGGTTCTGCGGATTCGGCGCGGTAGTGGCCACGAAGAAATTGCTGCCGCCGAAGGCCTTCCAAGCCTCCTGACGGACGCCGGCGACCAAGGTCCAAGCCGGCGCAAACTTCCATTCGTCTTGCAGGTAGACCGCATCGGTCTGGGTCTTGCCGTAGGAGTTGGTGCTGGGCGCGCCAGTCTCACTGGTCTGCCAGTCGGCGATGGGCGCAGCCGCAGTGCCGTAAGTCACCGCGACGAGCCGGTAGCGGTCGTGGTGCAGGCCAAAGCTCAGCGTGTGAGCCGCGCCCGGGTTCGCACGCCACTGGCCGCGCAGGTCGAGGTTGGTCCAGCCTGTGCCGTCGGCCAAGCTCAGCTGCCCGCCTGGGCGCACGCTGCCCAGACCCGAGTCCAGGCCCTTGCTCGGCGTGGCGGTGCGCGTGAGGTCTTTCTTTTGGTCGTAGACGCTCGCCACCGCCTCCCAGTCGAAAGCACCGGTGCTGGCCTTGATCGTGATCCCATGCATCCAGTGCTCGCTGCTGGCGCGGCTCGGCGCAGCGGCCGACACCGTGTAGTCCGCGCCGTCGATCCGTACAAATTTGTACGGGTTGGCCAGCGTCGAACCGGCGTTGTAGACGGTGGCGCCCGTCGCGTCGCGCAGATAGCTGTCGACGCTACCGTCGGACGCGTTGCGCCACAGGCCCAGCGTGTAACTGGCCTGCAACGCTGGCGAGAATCGGTAGCCGAGCTTGAGCTTGCCCATGTCCTGCACCGTGTGGTCGATACCGGTCGAGCTGACGATGATGCGCGGCTTGCCCGCGGTGTCGATGTCGCGGTAGACATCGGCACTGTTGACAACCGTGAAGCTGCCGGCGGCCGCTGGGGCACCGGTCTTGGCAGTGGTGTTGCCAAAGGTCTGTGGCTGGCTGCGGTTGTCCAGGTGGTCGAGCGCGAGCCAGTAAGTCCAGTCGCCTGCGGTGTTTCCGATGGCCGCGCTGGCATGGCCGCCACCGAAGCGCTCGTGGGTGCCGTATTGCTGGTAGCGCTGGCTGAAAGCATCGAGCTTGACATGGGCCTCGAAACGCGTCGGCTCACGCGTGATGAGCCGCACCACACCACCAGCGGAGTTGCCCGGGTAGAGTGCTGAGAACGGGCCATAGACCACGTCGACACGGTCGATCTCCTCGGGCGAGACCATGCCCCAGCGCGGCGCGGTGGCGTAGCTGTTGTTGAGAAAGTTCGACAACAGCATCCCGTCGCCATAGACCGTGGTCTGGGCGCTGGCCACCGAGCTGTTGACCCGCATCACCAGCACCGCGTTGCGGTCACCGATGTAGCGCTCGCGCACATGGACGCTGGGCAGGTATTGCAGCACGCCAGCGCTCGTCACCGCGTTGATGCTCTCGTCGAACTGCTGCGCGCTGACCGACTCCACCGTCGCAGGCAGGCGCGCTGGCTGCACGGCCTTGTGCGCCGAGACCAGCACCACATTGGACGGGGATTGCGCATCTTCGCCGGTGGCGGCGACCGCGCCGCCTATCCACAGGCAAGCCAGCGCCAGCGCGGAGCGCCCGAAAGTTGGATGGGTCATGAATTTCTTGTGGCAGCAGCCAGGCTTGCGGCCAGGCTGGCCCTGAGCACTGCACCGCGCAGCGGGCGCACAAGCGGCCAGGGCGGGGATCTTCAGCCGGCAGTGAGCCGGCCCCAAAGCAGAACGCTTCAGGCCACCCTGGGCGGACCCCTGGGTTGCGCGGCGATCCAGGCAAACAAGGGCCCGGGCGCGTGCAGGAACAGCAACGGCACGCTCGTGCCAAACAGCGAGCCGGGCACCGCCAGCTCAACTGATGAGGGCGGCGCCAGCAGATCACAGCGCAACAAGCAGCAACTGTCCTGCGCCTCCGCAGCCGACGCACCGCCCGCAGAGGCGTCAACCGTGGCCTTGGCGCCGGTCGAGCACACCATGTCCCAGGGCGATGCATCGCCTTGCGCCAAGGCCCGCCCAACCCCAGGCGCCAGCGTGGCGAGCACCATCGCCAGCAGTGTCAGCCATTGGGCAAATCGGTGATGGTGGCGGTGCAGACCGGTCATTGGACCGAGTGTAGTCGGAGCCAATGCAGGTGCGCTGGCGGCCCTGGCGGCGCAGCGAACTGGGCGCAGGCCCGCGCCGCGCAGGCTGACAGCCTCACGCCGACATCACGCCGATCACCTCGGGCCATACCAACCCAGCAGTTTGACAGCCCGCAATCGACAGAGGGCTGGGCCGGTCTAGGCTGTCGAGGTCTCTTTCGCCGAATGGCGGCAGGTCAGCGGTGCCGGCCCTCTGCGGCCCGGTGCGCTGCAAGCCCGGCCGCAAGACATCCCAACCACGCCAGCAGCTTGGCAACGCTTGCAAAAGACCTCGAGATGAACACCCTGACCAAGCTCGCCCTCGGCCTGATGGGCCAACTCAAACCCCAGCCACCGGTCGGCGACGCGTCGACCCGCTTGGCCTTGGTGGCACCGAACCAGCAAGGCGGGATGCCGCTGATGGAATCGCTGATGCGCCGTGAGTCGAAGCGCGATTTCTCGCCCGATGCACTGCACGCGCAGCGACTGTCCGACCTGCTTTGGGCCGCTGGCGGCATCAACCGCCCCACGCTGGGCGGCCGCACCGCGCCAAGCGCGATGAACTCGCAGGAAGTGTTGCTCTATGCCGCGATGGCGCAAGGTTTGTTCCTGTACCAACCGAACTCTCATTCGCTGGCGCTGGTGCAAGCCAGCGACGTTCGCCGCGTCACCGGTTACCAAGACTTTGTCGACAACGCACCGCTCGACCTGATCTACGTCGCCGACCACTCACGGACCAAACTGGTGCCCACTGCCCAGCGCGAGGCCTATGCCCACGCCGCCGCCGGCGCGATGGCGCAGAACGCCTACCTGTACTGCGCCTCAGCCGGTCTGGCCACCGTCGTTCGGGCCTGGTTCGACCGCAGCGCGCTGTCGCGAGCGATGGGCTTGACGACCGACCAACAGCTGCTGTTGGCCCAGACCGTCGGTCATGTCAAAGAGCCTTGAAGAGTCCCGCGGCTAACCAGTGCCGTTGACACCTGGCCAAGGGCCAACAAGCTCAAACCTCAGCGCCGAACCAGTCCCCCAAGAGCTGGTTGACAGGCTCGTGGCATTCGTACTGCACCCAATGTCCGCCGCCGGCCAGCAATCGCCATTCCCAGCCGCTGCGAATCGCGGCGATCGCAGGCGCCAAGTCTTGCGGTACCGCAGTGACATCGTGCTCGCCCCAGAGCAGCAGCAAACGGCCGTCGTAGCGCGCCAAGCGCGACTGCAGCCCACCAGTCATCGAGATCGACTTGCTGCGAAAACGCGTCGCCTGGCACTGTGCCTGGTAAACCGCCAGCGCCATCGCATCGACCGCTTCAGGCGCGTGCAACATGAAGCTGCCGAGGTTCTGGCGCAAAGCCGCGCTGCGCGATGCCGCACCGAGCAGCGCCATGCTTCGCACCGCCTTGCGCTGCGCGAGTTCCGCACCCACCAACGCACCAAACGAAAATGCGGCCAGATCGATGGTCGCACCCGGCCCGATCAGCGTGTCGAGCCCGGCGAGCAAAGCATCGACCAGTCGTTCCAGGCGGTTAGGGCCGTGCGGCGGACCGGCCAGGTTTGACGATTCGCCGAAGCCCGGCATGTCGGGCAGCCACAGCGTGCGCTGCTGCGACAAGGCCTCGATGTTGCGAACCCAGTGCAGCCAGCTGCCGTGTCCGCCGTGCAAGAGTAGCAGCGGCGGCCCAGCGCCAAAGCGGCGCCAGACCACTTCACCGTCCGGACAAGGCAGCGCATGCCTTGTCCCAAGCCGCTCAAGCGCTGCCCAGGCGGCTGGCGCTGGTGGACTGTTGTTTTCAGTGCTGATCATCATCGTGTGGTGGGCTGTCATGAACGGGTGAGCGGTCGCCAACAGGCATGCCGAAGCGCCTTCGCCGCTATTGTCGGACAAGGCCGATCACTCAGATCGGCCACCAAGCGCAGGCCGCAGTCGCTGGCCGCGAGACAATGCGCACAGTCCTGCGGGAAGGATGCACTGGCCCAGGCTTGGCCAAGGCATGCCAACAGCACCGAACGCCAGCGGCAAGAGCCGGCCAATCGGTGCTCAGACCTCAGCCGCCCGCATGGCTTGAGGCAAGCGCCAAGTCCGACGAATCTTTCAACACCTTGGTCTGGATCGAAAAGTCATGAACTGCTTCAAATGTGGACTTGAACTGACCGGCAAGGCAAGGTTTTGCAGCGATTGTGGCGCGCAGCAGCCCACGATCGAGCCGGCGCTGGCTGCTGACCCTTCGGTCGCCGACCTGTCCGAAACCGTCACGCCGGAGCCAGCCGTGGAGCCGCCGCGGCCCGCGCTCGACTGGAGCGTGGAATTGCCCAACAGGCCCAGCAAGTCCGGACGGTCTGTCGCTGTCGCAGTGATCGCGCTCGCATTGATCGGTGCCGCAGGGTATTGGTTCATGCGCCACAGCAGCCACCCGCCTGACGAGAGCGACGTTGCCGCCGCCCACCAGGCACCGGCATCGCACGACCCACAGGGCAAGGCGCACCCGACACCACCAGCACATGGCGCAGCAGCCGCAGACCAGGGCGCGGATCACAGTGCAAATCACGCCGCAGACCCCGCGACGGACCACGCCTCGAACCATCCGCCCAGTGACTCACAACGCAAGATGGCGGAGATGCTGAAGAAGTACAGTGAAGAAGCCTTGGTTGAAGTGGAAAAGCGCTACCAGGCCAGGCAAGCTGCGAAAAAGCTGAACCCGGCGCCGCGCTTTGTGGAAGTCCCGCCAGACGACGGCAACATCAAGGTGGAGTTCACTGTCAATCTTGCAGACAAAGGCGAAAGCCACTACTTTCAGACCAAGATCGTTCTCCGAACCCTGGACGCGCAGTCCGAGAAGAACATCGTCGACATGCGGCCGGTGCTGAACTCAAAGATCATCATCGTGTTGTCGGGCCGGACGCTTGCCGAGACCTCCACCAACGCCGGCAAGTTTGCCATTGCCAACGATGTCGCGCTGGTGGCGAATGCGGCGCTCGATCCGCTGCTGACGCTGATCTACATCCTCCAGAGCAACCCTTCGGATGAAACCATTGCCTCGCTGGTGCGCATCGGCGCGATCCCGCGTCGACTGGACGACGGCTCGAAATGCTGCAGCGCCGAGATGAAGGAAGCGGCACGCCGGTTCTGGCCGCTGACCACCGCCGACCTGCCGGTCGAGAGCGCCTTGTTCAAGTCATTCGTGTTGCAGTGAGGCTGCCCTGCTTCGTGCTTGAGCGCCGCCTCTTCAGATACACCGCCTGCGGCAAACCCCGAGGACTTTGAACACCATGCGAATCGCAACCTGGAATGTCAACTCGCTGGGCGTTCGACTGCCGCAACTGCTCGACTGGCTGGCGCTGCATCAGCCCGACGTGCTGGTGTTGCAGGAAACCAAGCTCACCGACGACAAGTTTCCGCACGCCGAAATCGCTGCCGCTGGCTGGCGCAGCGTCTGGCATGGTCAGAAGACCTACAACGGTGTGGCCTTGCTGTCGCGCGATCAGCCCTGTGATGTGGTCAGGAACATCCCCGGTTTCGACGACCCGCAAGCGCGGGTGATCGCCGCGACGGTGGGCGATCTGCGGGTGGTGGGCGCGTACTTTCCCAACGGCCAGGCGCCGGGCAGTGAAAAGTTCAGCTACAAGATGGCCTGGCTCGACGCGTTGCGCGAATGGATGCGCAAAGAACTGGCGCAGCATCCGCGCCTGGTGTTGATGGGTGACTACAACATCGCGCCGGAGGACAGCGATGTCTTTGATCCGGTCGCGATGACCGGGCAAATCCACTGCACCGACGTAGAGCGGATGCATTTTCGGGCGCTGCTCGATCTGGGCATGGTCGACGCGTTCAGGCTGTTCGATCAGCCACCACGCATCTGGAGCTGGTGGGATTACCGCAATCTGGCGTTCCGCAAGAACCAGGGCCTGCGCATCGACCACATCCTCGTCAGCCAGTCGCTGAAGGCCCAGGTCGCCAGTTGCACGGTGGACAAGCTCACGCGCAAGAACGAACGGCCCAGCGACCACGCGCCGGTGCTGGCCGAACTCACTGGCTGAAGCTGGAAGCCGCAGGCCTGTCGTTAAGAAACGATCACTCCAACCCGAGCTCCTGGATCTTTCGGGTGATCGTGTTGCGGCCGATGCCGAGCTTGTTCGCGGCCTCGATACGGCGGCCGCGGGTGACCTCCAGCGCGGTGTGGATCAACTGGCCTTCAAACTGTCGGGTCAGCGTGTCCCAGACCTCGCTGTCACCGGACTCGAGCAAGCGACGCGCCTCGCGCTGCAAGTCCAGCAACCAGCCACTGAGCGCACTGCCGACCGGCATCGGGCTGGCCAGCGTCGGCGCGGCAGGCGTCGGGTGATCGGCAGCGGCCACCACGGGCGTGAGCGCCACATCGCTGGCCATCAACTCGGGCGGCAAGTCCTTGGGCTCGACCACCTGGGCCGGCGCCATCACCGTCAGCCAGTGGCAGATGTTTTCCAACTGCCGCACGTTGCCTGGAAAGTCGAAGTCCATCAGCCGCGCCAACGCCGATTCGGTGATTCGCTTGGCTTCCACGCCCAACTCCCTGGCGCTCTTGGCGAGGAAGAATCTTGTGAGCTGGGCCACGTCCTCGCGCCGCTCGCGCAGCGCTGGCAGGCGCAGTCGGATCACGTTGAGGCGGTGGAACAAGTCCTCGCGAAAAGCGCCATCACGCACCCGTTGCTCGAGGTTCTGGTGCGTCGCAGCAATCACCCTGACGTTTGATTTGAGCGGCTGGTGTCCGCCGACGCGGTAGAACTGACCGTCCGACAGCACACGCAGCAAGCGAGTCTGCAAGTCGAAAGGCATGTCACCGATCTCGTCAAGAAACAGCGTGCCGCCATCGGCTTGCTCGAACCGGCCACGCCTGGTGGTCTGGGCGCCGGTGAACGCGCCACGCTCATGGCCGAACAGTTCGCTCTCGAGCAGGTCCTTGGGGATCGCCGCGGTGTTGATCGCGATGAACGGACCGTTGCTGCCGGCGTCGCCGCGCGGGCTGTGCTTGTGGAGTGCGCGCGCGACGAGTTCCTTGCCCGAACCCGACTCGCCGGTGATCAACACCGTGACAGTGCTCTGGCTGAGTCGGCCGATCGCGCGAAAAACGTCCTGCATCGCCGGCGCCTGGCCCAGCATCTCGGGCATCTCGGCGCCACCGATGTCGCTGACCTCCTCGCGCAGGCTCTCTTCCATCGCCCGGCGTATCAACTCGACCGCACGCGTCAGGTCGAAGGGCTTGGGCAGGTACTCAAAAGCACCGCCTTGGAAGGCCGATACGGCGCTGTCGAGGTCGGAGTAAGCCGTCATGATGATCACCGGCAGTCCCGGCAAGCGCGCCTTGACCTTGGCCAGCAGGTCTATGCCCGAGCCTCCCGGCATGCGGATGTCGCTGACCAGCACCTGCGGCTCATCGTCGTCGAGCGCAGCGAGCACATCGCGCGGGTTGGAAAAACTGCGGGTGGCGAATTGCTCTCGCGCCAGCGCCCTTTCGAGCACGAAGCGGATCGATTGGTCGTCGTCCACGATCCAGATGGGTTTCATAAGGCGGCGGCCTGTCTTTCAAGAACGGCTAGCTGCGACATCAAGGCAGCGGAATCACGATGCGAAAAACGGTTCGACCGGAGACGCTGTCGCATTCGATCGTGCCGCTGTGTTGCTGCACGAAAGTCTGCGCCAAAGTCAAGCCGAGTCCTGAACCGCCCTCCCGTCCCGATACCAGCGGATAGAAGATGCGATCCCGGATGTCCTCGGCCACACCGGGCCCGTTGTCTTCAATATGCAATTCCAATGCCAGTCGAAATCGCTGCTTGCCAATCGTGACTTGGCGCGCAACGCGGGTGCGCAGCACCAGGCGTGCGTCACCTCCGGCGATGCGCTCACCCAGCGCGTGGGCAGCGTTGTGCGCAATGTTGAGGACGGCTTGGATCAACTGCTCCCGGTCGCCTCGAAAATCGGGAATCGAGGTGTCGTAGTCGCGCTGCACCGCCAAGCCGCGCGGAAATTCAGCCATGATCAGCGAACGCACCCGCTCGCAGACCTCGTGGATGTTGACGTCGCTGACCACATGCGGCTTGCGATGCGGTGCAAGCAAACGATCGACCAAGGCTTGCAACCGGTCGGCTTCGTGAATGATGACCTGGGTGTATTCGGTCAGTTCGCGGCGACGTGCCGCCTCCATCTCGCCTTCGGCGCTTGGCCCCCGCACCGGCGCGCCGTCCTCAGGATGGCCCGGGGGATAGCCAATTTCCAGCTCCAGCAACTGGGCTGCGCCGCGAATGCCCCCCAGCGGATTCTTGATTTCGTGCGCCAGATTGCGGATCAACTCCTTGTTGGCCTGGACATGGCCCAATGCGCGCTCTTCGCGGTCTTGGCGCGTCTGTTGTTCGATCTCGAGCATCTCTACCAGCACACGGTCAGTTAGATGCTCGATCTGGGTGACGATCACATGCACTGGCAACGTGTCGCCGGCGACCACCGGCGCACGCTTGATCGTGCCGTCGAAGCGTGCGGTAGAAATTTCATTGCCCGTCACCGCCGCCAGCGTCTCTCTCAGTTGGGCGCTGTCGACGAACCAGTCGAACAGGTTGCCTCGCATCAACGTCCGGCGCGACACACTCGCCACATCCTCGAACCG
>RGQD01000184.1 GCA_010030205.1 Betaproteobacteria bacterium | reverse complement strand
CGGCCGCCTGGTCTCCCGCCCGGGCCGCTTGCGGGTGCGCCGCCGGATGGCGCTTCCGGCGGGCCGCCATGGGGTGAATTCTGAGGTGCTGCGGCCTTGAATTCACTTTGGCTGACCTGGTCATTCCCATCAGCATCCATCTTGGCGAACAGTTCTTTGGCAACCGATTTCGAATCGGCCTGCGAAAGGCTGACGCCTTGAGGCGAAATCTTGACGATGGCGGAAGCCAATTCAGATTCGGCGATGTAGCCCTTGCTGGCGACATCGATTTTCTTGAAAGCTTCTTCAGGCCTCATCGGCGGTGGTGCCGAGACTCTGCTGCTGGAGATCGGTGAAATCATGATTCTTTTTTCTTTCGTCTACGGTGTGGGCGATGTCAGGAAACAGCTGCGATGGTCTTGTCTGGCCGCGAGGCAGGCTGCACTGTGCGCAGTCAATGCGGGGGCAATATGGGCGCATCCCCACGATGTGCACACATTTGCGCCGGCGGTGAGCGGCTGGCTCAGAACGCCGGGCTGATGCCCACCGCCGGCAGGCGCGGCATGGGGGTGTTGCGGGCGACCAGCACCCTCTTCGGCGCGCCAGTCGGGATGGGTATGGCGGTGGTCTACGAGCGCCACCAGACCTTGAGGTCTGGCGCCTAAAAGCTGTAGCGCGCCCCAATGGTGGCCGTGCCGGCCTTGACCTTGTCGGACACCTTGCCGTAGCCGTCCAGGTCGAAAGTCAACGCGATGTTGCGGTTGACCTTGTACTCCGCTCCGATGCCCAGCAAGGGCGATGCCTTGCTACCGCCCAGCGTGAAGTCGGTGTCACCCGGCTCCTTGGCGCTGACGCGGCCAAAGGACACACCCGCCTTGCCAGTGAGCGAGAAGCCAGCACCCAGCGCCACGCGACCGGTGCCGGCCAGGTATAGGCTGTGCGCGTCGCCGTTGTGCTGCACCTTGGAGCCGTCGTTGGCGGTCGTGTCCTTGTGTACGGGCCCCAATTGCACCCAGCCGGCTTCCACGCCCCAGGTGTCGGTGAGCCGGTAGCCTCCATAGAACTTGGCGACATCGGGCCGGTCGCCGTGAGAACCGTCGTTGGCTTCGCTGCGGGGCCCCAGCTTGCTGGCGCCCAGACCGATGCCCACGTAGGGCCCCGTGACATCGTTGGCTGCGGGCGCGGCATCGGCAGCGTGCGCCGTGGATCCAAGTCCGGCCGCCAGCGCCAAGGCGCCGAGCAGGTGAGGAACGTAGCGGGTAAGGTTGCGCATGTTCAAACAGGTTCTCCTGGGGTAGACCGGCCCGATGCAGGCCGGTGACTGGCACCCAATGTGCCCGGGCAATGCGGGCAAAGAATGAAGGCTTGCTCACCTTGCGCACACAATTGCTGCGACAGCGCTGGCAAGCTCGGAACTCCAGGCTGGGGCCGACGGGCGGCAGGCAGGGCGGTGAAGCCACTGAGTTGAACCATGCGCGCAGCTCGCCCAGGCCGATTGGGGCAACGATGTGCAGCCCCACACAATCGCCACACAGTCCTCGATCACACTGCGCTTTCAGTCACCCCAGCTCCACCATGCGGCTGCGCCTCGTCCACACCCTGTCCCTGACCTTGCTGGCCTTCGCGGGCTTGGCCGTGCTGGCGCTGGGCGGCCTGACGGCCTGGAACTTGCGCAATGGCTTCGGCAGCTACCTGGCGGCCCGCGATGTGCAGCACCTTGGGCGGTTCGCAGGCGTCGTCGAAGCTGCCGCCGCGCGCGAAGGCGGCTTGCAGGCCTTGCAGCAAGGCAGGCTAGACCTGCGCGAATTGCTGGACGAACTGAAGCCACCGGGCCTGCTTGGCCCGACCCATCCTCCCGCAGGGCGGCCACCGAACGGGCCTGACCCGTTCGGGGATCGCGTGCAGGTTGTGGGACTGGACGGCAGGGTGCTGGCAGGTCGGTCGCTGCCGCCTGGCAACGGCGGTGCGGGTTCGCTGATCGAACGCCCGGTGCGCCTGAACGGCGAGGTGGTGGCGATGACTCGCATGCGTCCGGCGCCGCTGGTGCCAGAAGGCGGCGAGGCGCGCTTTCTGCATGACCAGTACCGCGTCATCGCGGCCAGTGCGGCGGGCCTGATCGCGCTGTCCTTGCTCACCGCCGCGCTGCTGGCGCGCCGCTGGACCCGTCCGTTGGCGGCCGTGCAAGATGCCACCCAGCGCCTGGCCCAGGGTGAACTGACGGTGCGCCTGGCGGCCGGGCCTGATCTAGCGGGTCGGGGCGATGAGATCGGTGACGTGGTGCGCAACGTCAACCGCATGGCCGAAGGCCTGGAGCGACTGGAAGGCGCACGCAGGCGCTGGCTGGCCGACATCTCGCACGAGCTGCGCACACCGCTGACCGTGCTGCGCGGCGACATCGAGGCGCTGCAAGACGGCGTTCGGCCGCTGAGTCTCGAGGCCATCGGCGTGCTGCACGAGGAAGTGCTGCGCATCGGCAAGCTGGTCGATGACCTGCACCTGCTCGCGACCTCCGACTTGCAGGTCCTGCCCTGCCACTTTGAGACGACCGATGCGCCGGACTTGCTCCGCAGGGTGATGCAGCGTTTCGAAGGCCGTGCCAGCGCAGCGGGTTTGAGGCTGGGCCTGCAACTGCCAGACTCGCTGGCGGCGCTGGCCGTGCACTGGGACGCCAGCCGCATCGAGCAGCTGCTGGCCAACCTGATGGAAAACAGCCTGCGCTACACCGATGCGCCCGGCCAGGTGCTGATCGGCCTGCAGCACGTGCACGCCAGAGTCATCGTGGTTGTAGAAGACAGCTCGCCTGGCGTTCCCGATGCGCAGTTGCGCCATTTGTTCGAGCCGCTTTACCGCAGCGATGCGGCGCGTGCGCGCCAGCAGGGCGGCAGCGGATTGGGGCTGGCCATTTGCCAGGCCATCGCGCTCGCGCATGGCGGGCGGCTGGCGGCTACAGCTTCAGCGCTCGGTGGCCTTCGCATCACCCTCGACTTGCCGCAGCAAGCGCAAGCAGCGCGCGGTGGCAACCCATGACGCTTGCCCGCCGCATTCTGGTGGTCGAAGACGACGCGCGCATCGCGCAGTTGCTGCTCGACTACCTGCGCAACGACGGCCACCAGGCGCAGGCGCTGGCCGATGGACAACAGGCACTGTCGGAGATCCGCCGGGCGCCGCCTGATCTGTTGATCCTCGACCTGATGCTGCCCGGGCTGGACGGCGTCAGCCTGTGCCGGGCGGTGCGGTGCTTTAGCGACTTGCCGATCCTGATGGTCACTGCTCGCGTCGACGAGGTCGATCGCCTGCTCGGCCTCGACACCGGCGCTGACGACTATGTCTGCAAGCCCTTCAGCCCGCGCGAGGTGATGGCCAGGGTGAAGGCGCTGTTGCGCCGTGCCGAGGGAAGGGTCGCGCCTATGCAGCGACCCTGGACCGTCGACGACCAGGGGCTGCGCATCGCCTGGCGAGATCGGTGGTTGCCGCTGACGCCACTGGAGTTCCGCATGCTTCGCCTGCTGCTCAGTCGTCCGGGACGCGTGTTCTCACGCGCCCAACTGCTAGACAGCGTGCACGGCGACATGCGGGATGTCAGCGACCGTGCGATCGACACCCATGTGAAGAACCTGCGCCGCAAGGTCCAGGCCGTCGACCCAGGCGCCGACTGCATCGCCTCGGTTTACGGCGTCGGCTACCGCTTTGATCAGCCGACCTGAGCTCAGCTCACTCGCCGGTTTAAGCCGCACCAGCGCGCGATGAACAGCGCCAGCACCGCGGTGACTTGCTGCATGCTGGCGATCGAGACCCACTCGTCGATGCCGTGGATGTCTGATCCCAGCGGCCCGTAGCAAGTCGACGGGATGTTGCCGTAGAGGTGGAAGAAGCGAACGTCGCTGGTCGCGGTGGAGGCGCGCTGCGTCGCGTCTTGTCCGCTGATGTCGTGGTGGCACTGGAGCAGCTGGGCGATCACTGGCTGCGCCATGTCGACCACCAGGCCCTCGGCCTGGAAACCGTGGTAACTGACCTCGTAGCTGACGCTGGCATGGTTCGGGTGGGCTGCGTGGGCGGCTTTGAGACGGGCCTCGACCTGCTCGCGCACCTGGGCCGGTTTGATGCCGGGGTAAAAACCCAGCCGCAGGTCGACCCGGCAATGTGTGGGCACCGACGAGGTCCACTCGCCGCCCGAGATGCGACCGAGGTTGAAATTGATCGGGTGCTCGTGGTTGCAGAACAGCGGATGGCGCGCGGCCGGCTGGTTCCAGGCCCGCTCGAGCTCGCGCAGATCGTCGACCAGGTGGTTGGCGAAGGCGATCGCCGCCACGCCGGTGTGGGCATAGGCCGCATGCACCGGCAAGCCGTAAACATCGATGGTCAGCCACATCACGCCCATCTGGCCGGTCATCACGTCGCCGCCCGGCTCGGGGATCAGCGCCGCGTCGGCGGTATAGCCCTCGACCAGACAGGCCAGCGCGCCGTTGCCGGTGCACTCTTCCTCGACGACAGACTGCAGGTAGACCGGTGCGGCAGGCTCGTAACCCAGGCGCTGCAAGGCCCTGAAAGCCAGCGTGTAGGCGACGATGCCGGCCTTCATGTCGGCCGACCCGCGCCCGTGCAGCCGGTCGCCTTCGATCCAGGGCTCGAACGGCGGGCGCTTCCATTGCCGCTCGGTGCCCACCGGCACCACGTCGATGTGGCCGTTGAGGATCAGCGACTTGCCGCGCACCGGACCCACCGGCTGGTGGATGCCGACCACGTTGTGCCGGCCCTCGTACGAGACGATCGACGGCGAGTAGCCGGGGTGGCTGCGGATCTTGTCCTCGTCGATCGCGAACTCGTGCACGCGCAAGCCGTTGCGCTCGAACTCGCGCCGCATCAGCGCCTGGGCCGACTGCTCGGCGCCGAGCAGCGAGGGCTCGGCGACCAGTTCGCACAGCAGCGCGATCGCTTCGTCGCGCTGGGCGTCAACGGCGCCGATGATCTGCGACTCGGTCAGCGGGTTCAGGGTCTGGGTGTCCATGATCGTTTCCTGGTGTCGTTTCCGGGGTGAGGCGGGCTAGATCGTCGGCAGGTCGCGTTCAGCGCAGGTGGTGGCCGAAGAAGCTGAAGGTGCGGTCCCAGGCGATCTGCGACCAGGCTGCGTCGTACTGGGTGATCGGGATGCGGCGCGGGCCGACCGCTGTCTCGTTGGCAAACCCGTGTTGAGCCAGGTAGCGCTCGGACTGGAACGAGACGTTTGCTGCGGCGAGCTTTTTCTCCAGGTCATCGACGGTGGCGATCGGAAACGCTGCGTCCTGGGTTGCCCAGTGCGCGAGCAGCGGCGCCTTGATGCGCGAGGCGTCGATGAAGTCCAGCGGCGGGTAGCCATACCAGACCACACCGGCGTCGACCTCGCTAGACTGGGTCAGCGCGAGCAGCGTCAACGCGCCGCCCATGCAAAAACCCGTCACGCCGACCTTGGAGGCGCTGCGCTTGAGGAACTGGGCCGCGCCGCGGATGTCTTGCGAAGCCGCGTCGCCGAAGTCCAGCGCGGTCATCAGGTGGTGTGCTTCCTCGGCCTCTAGCGTCGACTTGCCGCGGTACAGGTCAGGCACCAGCGCGGTGTAGCCGGCCTGGGCGAAGCGGTCGGCCACACCCCTGATCTGGTCGTTCAGACCCCACCATTCCTGGATCACCACCACCGCAGGCCCGCCCTTGGCGTTTGCCGGTTCGGCCAGGTAGCCTTGGACGCTTTGCCCATCTGGGCGCTGAAAAGTCACCGTCTTGCTCATGCGAGAGTCTCCTGAAGAAGGGCAAAGCTGGCAGTAGAGGGGATGACCGGCGCCGGCGTCAAGCGCTTGGGTGACCGGCAAGCGACCCCGATGCTAAAAAATACCCGCCTGTCAACCGGGCACGATGCCGGTCGCGGTCAGCCGCAGCACCCGGTCGGCGCGCGCCGCCGCGGTCACCGAGTGGGTGACCAGCAGGCAGGCCGCCCCTTCGGCGCGCACTTGCGCGACCAGCAGGTCGAGCATGCGCTCGGCGGTGGCCGGGTCGAGGTTGCCGGTGGGCTCGTCGGCCAGGATCAGCGCTGGCTTGTGCACCAGCGCACGCGCCAGCGCGACCCGCTGCAATTGACCACCCGAGAGCTGCGCCGGGCTGCGCTGCCCCAGCCCGGCCAGGCCGACCTCGGCCAGCAGGGTCTCGACCCGTGACGCATCGGGCTGGCCGAGCAGCAGCAGCGGCAAGGCCACGTTCTCGGCCACGCTCAGGTGCGGCAGCAGGTGGAAGGCCTGGAACACGAAACCGAGCTTTTCGCGCCGCGCCCGGGCGCGGTCGGGCTCGCTGGCTGACAGCATGTCGGCACCGGCCAGCAGCACTCGTCCGCTGTCAGGGCTGTCTAGCCCGGCGATGCAGTTCAGCAGCGTCGACTTGCCGACGCCCGATTCGCCGAGCAGCGCGACGAATTCGCCCCGCGCCAGCAACAGATTGACCTGACTGAACACCGGGACGGCGTCGTAGGAGCGGGCCAGATCGGTGACCTGCAATGCCGGGCCACTGGCGGTCGGCGCGAACGATCGCAGCGGCTGCATCTTCGTCACGCCTGGGCTTCGATCATCGCGCCCAGCGCCGCCAAGCCCTGCGGGCCAGCATCGGGCACGTCACAGGGCACGACGCGGCGGTCCATGCTGCGCAGCCAGGTCAGCTGGCGCTTGGCGAGTTGCCGGGTCGCTGCCAGCCCCAGCTCGCGCAGCGCCGACAGGTCGCCGCCAGCGGCCAGCAGGTCCCAGGTCTGGCGGTAACCCACGCAGCGGATCGCCGGCAGCCCGGCATGCAGGTCGCCACGAGCGCGCAAGGCCCGCACCTCGTCGACCAGACCGGCGGCCAGCATCGCGTCGAAACGCTCGCCGATGCGGCCATGCAGCCAAGACCGTGACACCGGCTCCAGTGCCAGCAAGGGCAGCGCCAGACTGGCGCTGCGCGACTGGCCGTGAAAACTGCTCAAAGGCCGGCCGCTGAGTTGCCAGACCTCGAGCGCGCGCTGGATGCGCTGGGCGTCGCTCGGCGGCAGACGGGCCGCAGTGATCGGGTCGACCTTGGCCAGTTCGGCGTGCAGCGCCGGCCAGCCTTGGGTTGCGGCCCGGGCGTCCAGCGCGGCGCGGACCTCGGCGTCGGCCGCAGGCATCGCGTCCAGCCCGTCGATCAAAGCCTTGAAGTACAGCATCGTGCCGCCGACCAGCAGCGCGGTGCGACCACGTTCGTTGATTTGCTCGATCAAGCGCGTCGCGTCGGCGACGAAGCGCGCTGCCGAATAGGCCTCGAGCGGGTCGAGGATGTCGATCAGGTGGTGCGGCACGGCGGCGCGTTCGGCGGCGCTGGGTTTGGCGGTGCCGATGTCCAGGCCGCGAAAGACCTGGGCCGAATCGACGCTGATCAGCTCGACCGGCCAGTGTTGGGCAGCGGCGAGCGCCAACGCGGACTTGCCGCTGGCGGTCGGCCCGGCGATGCCCACGGCCCGCCAACGGGCGGCTGTCGGGCCCATCGGGCCCATCGTCGCCAGCAGCTTCATGCGTTGTGCAGGCGCTCGCCGTCGCGCCGCACCAGGGTCCAGGCCACCAACGCGGTCATCGCCGCGGCGCAGGCCATGCCCAGCGCGAACGGCCGCACCGTGCCGTCCAGCGACCGACCCAGCCACAGGCCGATGCCAAAAGCGCCCGCTGCGGTGGCGAAACCGACCAGCGCCGATGCCAGCCCAGCCGCTTTCGGGAACGGCCCGACCGCGCCGACCTGGCCGCAAGGCATGTGGATGCCGTGACCCAGCGCATAGAACCAGGTCGGTGCCATCACCGCCAGCAAGGACCGGCTGTCGGTGATCGCCAGCGTGATCAATGCCGCGCAGGCGGCCAGCGTGAACCAGGCACCGCGCCGCACCGCGCCAACCAGCCCGAATCGCGGAATCCAGCGCCGGCACAGCAGCGTGCCGACCATGTAGGACAGCGAGCAACTGCTCATCACCAAGCCGGCCCAGCTTGGCGTCAGGCCAAGCACCTGGATCAGCACAAAGCCCGACCCGGCGAGAAAGATGAACAGGCCGCCATAGCTGCAAGCCACCAACGCTGTCCAGGCCCTGAAGCCGGGATGGCCTAGCGTGGCCGCGATCTGGCGCAGCAGCGGCCGCAACTGCGTGGCCTCAGGTCGACGGTGCTGGGCGGTCTCGGGCAGCGCGACGGCGATGAAGACCGTCAGCGCCGCGCCGGCCAGACCCATCGCGACGATCGCGGCGCGCCAGCCCCAGGCGGCCACCAGCAAGCCGCCCAGCGCCGGGCTGATGATCGCGACCACCCCGAGGCCGGTCAGCGCCCGCGCCATCACCATCGCCCCCTCGCGTGGCTCGTACAGGTCGCGCACCATCGCGCGGGCACAGACCACCGCTGCCGACATCGCTGCGCCCTGCACGGCGCGCCAGGCCACCACTGCCATCACCTGATCGGCCAGTGCCGCGCCGACACTGGCCAGCGCGTACAGCGCCAGGCCCAGCAGCAACACCGGGCGTCTACCGACCCGGTCGGCCACCGGACCCCAGACCAACTGGGCCAGGCCAAAGCCCAGGATCAGCGCGGCCATCGTCAGCTGCACCGGCGCCATCGACGCGTGCAGGTCGGCGGCCAGCGCCGGCAGCGCGGGCAGCATCAGGTCGGTGGTCAGCGGCTGCAGCCCCATCAGCAGCGTCAGCACCAGCGCGGCAAAGGCGTGCGACAGACCGGGCGCAGGGACCACCGTCGGCCCGGCTGCCGCCAAGGGCAGGCCGCCCATCAAAAGCGCTCGTCGGGACGCAGGTAGCGCCACTGACCCACCGGCAGCTTGCCCAGCACCACACTGCCGATGCGGACCCGCTTCAGCCCCAGCACCTCGAGCCCGACCTGCTCACACATGCGCCGGATCTGGCGCTTGCGGCCCTCGCGCAGCACGAAGCGCAACTGGTCTTCGTTGGCCCAGCTGACGCGTGCCGGCTTCAGGCGGCGGCCGTCGAGTTCCAGCCCGTTCTGCAGCAAACGCATGTTCTCGGCCGGGAAGGGCAGGTCGTGCTCGTCGGCGCGCTGCGGTTGCACCCGCACCAGGTATTCCTTCTCGACGTTGCTGTCCTCGCCGATCAACTGCTTGGCGATGCGACCGTCCTGGGTCAGCACCAGCAAGCCGGTGGAGTCGATGTCGAGCCTGCCGGCCGG
>RGQD01000183.1 GCA_010030205.1 Betaproteobacteria bacterium | reverse complement strand
CGACAAAGGTGTTGCGTCAATCCAAGCACCGAAACCAATAATCTCACCGATAGAAATGTTGGGGATGATCAGGGTCGCGTTGCTGGTGGCATCGGCAGAAACCAAAGAATGGGCCGCCAAGGTGAACGTGTAGGTATCGGTGAAAGGCCCGAAAATCAACGAGTGCCCCAAAGGCGCACCGGGCGCGGGCCCGATCGTACCGAGATTGAAAGTGAGCGCATGCGCGCTGAAAGCAGACAGCGCCACCATCGACGCCGCAGCGACAGACCCTTCTTTGTTAAACCCCCGAAAATTGTTGTGAACCACCCAACGACGTCGCAAGGTTAATGCGACGACCAAGGGAACACATCACTTGTTCGGGGGGTGAAGCGAGGGAAACCGGCGCGCAGCCGCAGCGACCGATCGACTGACCGGTCAGCAGACTGTCTCAGCAGAACGCGTCAGGCCAGCTTGCCGTGGCAAACCTTGTACTTCTTGCCGCTGCCGCAGGGGCAGGGGTCGTTGCGGCCGACGCGCGGCACCTCGGCCACCAGCGTGGACGGGTCGGTCTCCTGGCTGACGCTGCCATCTTCATTGGGATGGGTGTAGGTCAGGTTGCTGAGCTGTGAGGCCTGCAACTCCAGCGCCTGGGCGGCTTCGGCCACCTGCTCCTGGCTCTGGATGCGCACCGTCAACAGCAAGCGGGTGACTTCCATCTTCACCACGTCGAGCAACTGGCTGAACAGCTCAAAAGCCTCGCGCTTGTACTCTTGCTTGGGATTTTTTTGCGCATAACCCCGCAAATGGATGCCCTGGCGCAGGTAGTCGAGCGCTGCCAGATGCTCACGCCAATGGCTGTCGATGGCCTGCAACAGCACCATGCGCATGAAGGGGTTGAACTGCTCAGGGCCGACCTGCGCGAGCTTGGCCTCGAACACCGTATCGGCGGCGGCGACCACGTGTTGCAGCACCTCATCGTCGGTGATCGTGTCGCTGCGCTCGACCAGCGCAGTCACCGCCACCGGCACCTGCCACTCCTCGGCCAGCGTGCGCTCGAGCGCCGGCAAGTCCCATTGCTCTTCGACGCTTTCGGCCGGCACCCAGGTGCGCACCACACCTTCCATCGAACTGCGGCGCAGGTTGGTGATTTGCGCTAGCACCGAATCGGATTCCAGGATCTCGTTGCGCTGCTGGTAGATCACCTTGCGCTGGTCGTTCGACACATCGTCGTACTCGAGCAACTGCTTGCGGATGTCGAAGTTGCGGGCTTCGACCTTGCGCTGCGCACCGGCGATGCTGCGGCTGACGATGCCAGCCTCGATCGCCTCGCCCTCGGGCATCTTGAGCCTGTCCATGATCGCGCGCACCCGGTCGCCGGCGAAGATGCGCATCAGCGGGTCTTCCAACGCCAGGTAGAAGCGGCTCTGGCCCGGGTCGCCCTGGCGTCCCGAGCGGCCGCGCAGTTGGTTGTCGATCCGGCGGCTCTCATGACGCTCGGTCGCGATGATGCGCAGGCCGCCAGCGGCCTTGACAGCGTCATGCAGGCCTTGCCATTCATCCTCGAGCTGCTGGACGCGGCCGGCCTTGTCGGCGTCGGCGATCGCCTCGTCGGCCTCGAGCAGCTGCACCTGTTTCTCGACATTGCCGCCGAGCACGATGTCGGTGCCGCGACCGGCCATGTTGGTGGCGATGGTGATCACGCCGGGACGGCCCGCCTGGGCCACGATCTCGGCTTCGCGGGCATGCTGCTTGGCGTTGAGCACCTGGTGCGGCAGACCCGCTTTGGTCAGCAGATCCGAGATCAGCTCGGAGTTCTCGATCGAGGTGGTGCCCACCAACGTGGGTTGACCGCGCTCATGGCAGGCTCGGATGTCCTCGAGCACTGCGTTGTATTTCTCGCGCGCGGTCTTGTAGATCAGGTCGAGGTCGTCCTGGCGGATCGTCGGCCGGTTCGGCGGGATCACCACGGTCTCAAGGCCGTAGATCTCCTGGAACTCGTAGGCCTCGGTGTCGGCGGTGCCCGTCATGCCGCCGAGCTTGTTGTACATCCGGAAGTAGTTCTGGAAGGTGATCGAGGCCAGGGTCTGGTTCTCGCTCTGGATCTGCACGCCTTCCTTGGCCTCGACCGCCTGGTGCAGGCCGTCCGACCAGCGCCGACCCGTCATCAGCCGGCCGGTGAACTCGTCGACGATGATGATCTCGCCTTGCTGCACCACGTAATGCTGGTCGCGGTGGTAGAGGTGGTTGGCCCGCAGCGCCGCATAGACATGGTGCATCAGCGAGATGTTGGCCGCGTCATAAAGGCTGGCGCCTTCGGCCAGCAGACCGGCCTCGCCGAGCAGGCGCTCGGCGTTCTCGTGACCGTCTTCGGTCAGGAAGACTTGGTGGCTTTTTTCGTCGACAGTGAAATCACCCGGCTCGATCACGCCCTCACCGGTGCGCGGGTCGGCCTCGCCGATCTGCTTTTTCAGGCCAGGGATGACGGCGTCGATGCGCACATACATCTCGGTGTGGTCTTCGGCCTGGCCGCTGATGATCAGCGGCGTGCGGGCCTCGTCGATCAGGATCGAATCGACCTCGTCGACGATCGCGAAGTTCAGGCCACGCTGCACCCGGTCGGCGAGCTCGTAGACCATGTTGTCGCGCAGGTAATCGAAGCCGAACTCGTTGTTGGTGCCGTAGGTGACATCAGAGCCATAGGCTGCCTGCTTTTCTTCGCGGCTCAAGCCAGGCACGTTGACGCCGACCGTCAGACCCAGGAAACCGTAGAGCCGGCCCATCCATTCGGCGTCGCGCCGGGCCAGGTAGTCGTTGACCGTGACCACATGAACGCCCTGCCCCGACAGCGCGTTGAGGTAGACCGGCAGCGTGGCCATCAAGGTCTTGCCTTCGCCGGTGCGCATCTCGGCAATCTTGCCGTTGTGCAGCGCCATGCCACCGATGTACTGCACGTCGAAGTGCCGCATCTTCAGGCTGCGCTTGCCGCCCTCGCGCACCGCAGCAAAGGCCTCAGGCAGCAATTCGTCCAGCGTCGCACCTTGCGCAATGCGCTGGCGGAATTCTTCGGTCTTGGCCCGCAGTGCGTCGTCGTCTAGGGCCTCGAACTGCGGCTCGAGTGTGTTGACTTTTTCAACCACGCGGCGGTATTGCTTGAGCAGCCGCTCATTGCGGCTGCCAAAAATCGAGGTAAGAAGCTTGGGCAACATGCGGCGTCAGGGGGCAGGGGAATCGGGTGGCGAAAGGGTGCTCTGGACGAGCCGTCCCAGCGCCTGTGTAAGCTTGAGCGCGGTGGCAAGCAGTCCGTCGTGGACAGGGCCGGCAACGACAGGCAAGGAGGCCACCGGCGAGCGCCCCGTCAAAACGGGTCGCTCGCGCAAAGCCATCAAGTCTATCATTGGGCTTGTGCGCCATTCCGGGCCGTTCAAGGCTGTCCAGCAACCCAACGCACGCGCCCTATATGCCGCCACCGCCCGACCCGCGAGTTCGACTGCTGTTGCCCAGCGACACCCATGCCATAGGCCAGGCAATCGCCCAGAGCGAGCCGCTGGTGGCGCTGGGCCAGCGCATGCGCGCTTCGCAAGCAAGGCTTGAAGCCTTGCTGCCCTTGCTGCCGCCGGCGATGCACGCTCATGTCAAAGCGGGGCCGATCGACGAGGTGGGTTGGACCTTGCTGGCCACCAACAGCGCGGTGTCAGCCAAACTGCGCCAGATGCTGCCGGCACTGGAAGCGCATTTGCGAACCCGGGGCTGGGCCGGCCCGCCCGTGAAGGTGAAGATGTTGAGCCCGGGCTGAGGCCTGGGCGCCGGGGCAGAAAACGCCCCGAACTTGTGGTGCGGCTATCCAAATCGAACGGATCACCTAACGCTACCTTCAAACGGCCAGCCACTCCTTGAGCAGCGCGGGGTTGGCGCGCAGCTGCTCGGGCGTGCCTTCGAACACGATGCGGCCATGGCCCATCACGGCCACCCGCTGCGACACCTTCAGCGCAATCGCCAGCTTCTGTTCGACCAGCACCACCGACACGCCCCGGCGGTGGATGTCGCGGATGCAGTCGGCCACCACCGCCACGATCTTGGGCGCCAGGCCCTCGGTGGGCTCGTCCACCAGGATCACCTGCGGGTTGCCCAGCAGCGACCGGCAGATGGTCAGCATCTGTTGCTCACCGCCCGACAGGCTGCCGGCCATGGTGCGCCGCCGCTCCTTCAGGCGCGGGAAGTAGTCGAACATCTGCGCCACCGTCCAGCGCGCCGCGCCTGCGCTGCCGGACTGCTCGCCCATGCGCAGGTTCTCGTCGACGGTGAGGTTGGCAAACACCTCGCGCTCTTCGGGCACATAGGCAATGCCGGCGCGGCACACGGTGTAGGGCCGCTGACCGGCCAGGTCACGCCCGTTGAGCGCAATGCTGCCGCCGGTGGGTGGCACCAGGCCCATGATGGCCTTGAGCGTGGTGGACCGGCCCGAGCCGTTGCGCCCCAGCAGGCTGACCACTTCGCCCGCGCGCACCTGGAAATCCACCCCGTGCAGGATGTGGCTCTTGCCGTAGTGCGCATGCAGCCCCTGCACCTGCAGCAGTGCTGTTGCCGTCATGACCCCGCCTCTTCACCCAAGTAGGCCTCGCGCACACCGGCGTGGTTGCGGATGGCGTCGGGTGTGCCGGTGGCGATCACCTGGCCATACACCAGCACGCTGATGCGGTCGGCCAGGGCGAACACCACCGCCATGTCGTGCTCCACGATCACCAGCGTGCGGCCCTGCGTCACCTCACGGATCAGGGCCACGGTGTGGTCGATTTCTTCATGCGACATGCCGGCCATCGGCTCGTCCAGCAAGATGAGCTGCGGGTCACAGGCCAGGGTCATCGCGATCTCCAGCGACCGCTGCTCGGAGTAAGACAGCTCCCCGGCCAGCGCGTCGTGCCGGGCGGCCAGGCGCACCTGCGCGAGCAGCGCCTCGGTCTGCTCGCGCACGCCGGGCAGGCGGTCGACCCGGCGCCAGAACATGGCCTGCACGCCATGGCGCTGCATTACGGCCAGGCGCAGGTTCTCGAACACCGTGAGCTTGGGGAAGATGTTGGTGATCTGGAACGAGCGCGCCAGCCCGCGCCGGTTGATCAGCGCCGGCGACAGGCCGCCGATGGGCTGGCCCTGGAACAGGATGCGCCCGGCCGTGGGTGCCAGATTGCCCGAGATCAGGTGGAACAAGGTGGACTTGCCCGCGCCGTTGGGGCCGATGAGCGCGTGGCGCTCACCGGGCACGATGTCGAGGTCGACGCCGCAGATGATCTCGGTGGGACCGAAGGATTTACGCAGCCCTTGCAGCTGCAGAATGGGGCCGGTCATCGTGGCGCGTCCTGGCCCTGGTCTGCATCCAGCGCAGCCGCCCAGCGCTGCCCGGCCCAGCGGGCCAGCGGCGTGCC
The DNA here is from genome assembly GCA_010030205.1 of Betaproteobacteria bacterium. GTDB lineage: Bacteria > Pseudomonadota > Gammaproteobacteria > Burkholderiales > Burkholderiaceae_C > Pseudaquabacterium. Next base: position 3,784 of record RGQD01000183.1, on the reverse strand, counting down.
GGTGGCCAGCAACACCAGCGGCACCAGCCAGGTGGTGACTGCGCCAGGCGCCCAGGACCGGCCGAATTGCCGGACCGCCGGCCACGGCGCGCCCGCCTGCACACCGGCGCGGTAGTCGGTGGAAAACAGCTGCTGCAGCAGCTCGATGGCAAACACCGTGCCCAGGCTCAACAGCGCCAGGGCCACCAGCCAGGCGCCCACCAGCGGCAGCAGGCGCTGCGCACCGCAGCGCCGGCGTGCCAGCGCCCAGGTCTGCGCCAGCCCGGCCAGCCCGGTGGGCATGAACAGCATCACCACCACGAACAGGATGCCTTGGTAGAGCAGCCAGGAGCGGGTGAGGTCTGACACCGCCAAGCCGAAGAAGGTCATCAGCGCCGCGCCCAGGGCCGGCCCCAGGAACATGTTGACACCGCCGATGTAGCTGTTGAGCACCACCGACGACGACAGGTTGGCATCGAACACCACATAGTTGCCCAGCTCGTTGTTGACCGCCTGCAGACCACCGGCCAGGCCGGAGAACATCGACGAGACGGTGAACACCAGCACCGCCAGCAAGTGGGTGTTGTAGCCCAGAAAGCGCAGCCGGTGGCTGTTCTCGCGCAGGCCCAGGGTCAGCCGGCCCAGCGGCGTGCGGGTGTAGCCATACAGCAGCAGCAGCGCCAGCAGCACCCAGAACAAGGTCATGTAGTAGAGATGGCGGCCTTCACCGAAGCTGAAGCCCCAGGCCGGCATGCGCATGGCGGACACCCCCGATTCACCGCCGAACACGCCCTTGATGTGCGGCGCCAGCGCATGCACCAGCTCGGCCAGGGCGAGGGTGATCATGGCGAAGTAGGTGCCGGTGCGCTGGGTGGCAAACCAGCCCGCGATGGCCCCGAACACCATGCCGGCCAGTGCCCCCACCACCGGCAGCAGCGGTGTGGGCAGCAGGCCCTGGCCCGCCAGCGCGTTCATCGCATGCACCGTGGCGAACACACCCACGCCGAAATAAGCCGAATGTCCGAACGACAGCATGCCGCCCTGGCCGCACAGCAGGTTGAAGGCGCAGGCGAACAAGGCCGCGATCAACATCTGAATGGCGGCGTTCAACAGCGACGCCGACAACAGCGCCGGCAGCGCCAGCAACAGCGCCAAGCCCGCCAGCGCCGCCACCAACCCCGGCAGCGCGATACCACGCGCCGCAGCGCCACCCAGTCCGCGCGTCATGTCTTGTCGCCCATCAGGCCGGACGGGCGCAGCAGCAGCACCAGCAGCATCAGCGCAAACGGCAGGGTGGCCGCCAGGCTGGACAACTTGAGCGTGAACAGCCCGCCCACCCCCTGCGCCCAGCCACCCAGGCCTACCAGCGCAAGCAGGTCGACCAGGCTGCGGTCGATGCCGACCGCGAACGAGGTGACCAGGCCAATCAGCAGCGACGACAGCATGGCGCCTTCCAGCGAACCCAGGCCACCCACCACCACCACCACGAACACCATCACGCCCAGCTCCAGCGCCATGTTGGGGTTGGTGGTGTAGAACGCACCGGCCACCGCCCCGGCCAGGCCCGCCAGCGCCGCGCCGGCACCAAACACGCCCATGAACACCAGCGGCACGTTGTGGCCCAGCGCCTCGGCCATGCGCGGGCGGTAGATGGCCGAGCGCACCACGATGCCCACCCGCGTGCGAGTGAGCAGCAGGAAGATCATCACGAACATGGCGATCGCCACGCCACCCATCAGCATGCGGTAGAACGGGTAGTTCAGCTCCCCGATGCGGAAGGCCGCGAAATCCAGCGACGCCGGGACGCGGTACTCCACCGGGTAGTTGCCGTAGAACAGCTTGACCAGCTCGCCGATGATGAAGCTCAGGCCGAAGGTGAGCAGCAGCTCATGCGCATGGCCGTGCTGGTGCACCCGCCGCAGGAAGAAGCGCTCCACCACCACGCCCAGCACCCCCACCAGCACCGGCGCCAGCAACAGCGCGCCCATGAAGCCGGTGTAGGGCTGCAGGGTGAAGGCGAAATACGCGCCCAGCATGTAGAAGCTGGCATGGGCGAAGTTCAGCACGCCCATCATCCCGAAGATCAGGGTGAGGCCGGCTGACACCATGAACAGCAGCAGGCCGTAGATGCAGCCATTGAGCAGCGAGACGACGAACTGGTCCATAGATGCGTGACGGCGGGCTTCTGACAGCGTAGTTCTGACAGCGTGTTGCTGGCGGCGTGCAGCGGGTGCTGGCGCGACCGCTCAGGAGGGCTTGGTCATCTTGCAGCTGTCGAACACCGCCGCTGCGGCCTCCGGGCCGCTCATCACCTTCACCGGCTTGAAGCCCATGTCGGTGCCGTCGACCTTGTACTTGGCGTCCTTGGACACCACCGACACCACCATCGGCAGGATCACCTGGTGGTCGGCAGCGCGGATGCTGATGTCGCCCAGCGGGGTGGACACCTTGGCCGCCATCAAGGCCGGGATGAAGGCCCGGGCCGAGAAGTTGCCGGCCTCGGCCTTGGTGGCCTTGAGCGCCTCGCCCACCAGTCGCATGCCGTTGATGGTGTGGGGCATCACGAAGGTGGGCGCCTGCCCGGTCTTGGCCTTGATGTCGTTGACGTACTTCTCTCCGGCAGCGCCTGCCGCCTCTGCGTTGAAGCTGTGCACCACGTAGTGGCCCAATGCGGTCTCGCCGGCGTTGCCGATGTTGCCGGGCTGGTCGAGGAAGGTGGTGGCAAAGCGCGCCTTCAGGCCGGCCGACTTGGCCGCCTTCATCAGCAGCAGCAGGTCGTTGCCCCAGTTGCCGGTGACCACGGTGTCGGCCTTGCTGGCCGCGATCTTGGCCACATAGGGCGAGAAGTCCTGCACTTTGTTCAGGTCGTGCAACACCTTGTCGACCACCTTGTAGCCCATGCTGGGGCCGTATTCGATGGTGGCCTTCTCGATGTCCTGGCCCCAGGAGTAGTTCTGGTTCATCGCGAACACCTCGTCGCCCATCACCTTCTCGGCGCGCATCACGCCCATCAGCGCCTTCATGCGCAGCGTGGCGTAGGGGCTGAAGCGGACATGGAAGTAGTGGCACTTCTCGCCGACGAATTCATTGGCCTCGCCGCCCACGTTGAGAAAGACGACTTCCTTGCCCGGGTTGCGCAGGTTGTGCTTGCGCACGTCTTCGGTGATCTGGCCAGCGACCGACGAGGCGGCGCCTTGCACGATCATGTGGGCGCCATCGGCGATGGCGGCCTTCACCTTGTCGGCCGCACCGGCCGGGCCACCCTGGTTGTCGTACTCCATGAGCTGCACCGGCTCACCGTTCCAGCCGCCGCTGGCGTTGATGATGTCCAGCGAATAGCGCAGCGAAATGCGGAACAGCTGCCCGGTGGGCGCGGCCGGGCCCGACAGGGTCTCGACCAGTGCGATCTTCAGCGGCGCGGCCTGCGTGGCGGCGCAGGCCAGTGCGGCTGCTGCAGCGAGGGCTGCCATCCGGAGGGGCTTGAGTCGGGGCGTGGCGGGTGTCATGGCGAGTCCTGTGTCATTGTTGGGGGCGACGGGTGTCGCATCGATGCCTGCCACCCCGGCTGGGGCGACTTGGCTGCAAACCGGAGCCGGGCGCTGGCTGTCTTGGACGTTAACGGCGCCAGCTTTTTGGACAAGTATGGTTTTCCTCAGGCTTTGCGGGTTGCGGTGTTACAACACGCAGGCGCGGGCACAGGCTCTACAGCCTGCGCAGCAGGCCGCCCGGCGTGTAATCCTGTCAACAGTCCACGCAGCCCGGCATCGTTGAAGCTACCCGGCTCGGCTGCCAGATGATCAACTCC
>RGQD01000182.1 GCA_010030205.1 Betaproteobacteria bacterium | reverse complement strand
CGGTCATCTTGGCGTTGATCGGGCCCTTGCCGTCGATCGGCGCGCCCAGCGCGTTGACGACGCGGCCGATCAACTCGGGGCCGACGGGCACTTCCAGGATGCGACCGGTGCACTTGACCACATCGCCTTCGGAGATGTGCTCGTACTCACCCAGGATCACGGCGCCGACCGAGTCGCGCTCAAGGTTCAGCGCCAAGCCGTAGGTGGCCGCACCGCTGGCGGTGGCTGGAAACTCCAGCATCTCACCGGCCATCACGTCAGACAGGCCGTGCACACGCACGATGCCGTCGGTCACGGAAACCACGGTGCCCTGGTTTTTGATATCGACCGAAACGCCAAGACCCTCGATGCGGCTCTTGATCAGTTCGGAAATCTCTGCGGGATTGAGTTGCATTGCTTTCTCCTTTGGACGGCGCGATAGCAGACGGCTTGCGGGCCCGGAGGCCCGGACCATCAAGCTGTCAGGGCGGCCTTCATTTGTTCGAGACGGGCCTTGACGGAAGTGTCGAGCACCTCATCGCCGACCACCACGCGGACGCCACCGATCAGTTCATGATCGATTTCAACCCGCGCATTGAGCTTGCGGCCAAAGCGTTTTTCCAGCGCCACCAGCACCTGCGCCAACGCGGCATCGTCGATCGCGAAAGCGCTGTAGACGATCGCGTCGGACCGGCCCGACTGGGTATTGACCAAGGCCTTGAATTGAGCCGCTATCTCGGGCATTGCTGCCAGACGGCGGTTTTCGATCACCATGTGCAGCAGGTTGCTGACCATGTTGTGCAAGCCGGACTGCACCGCGCCACTGACCACATCGAAGACCTGGGACGCGCCGACCTTAGGGTTGTCGGCAAACTGGCGCAACTGCTCATTGCCAGCGACGGCAGCGAGCTGGTTGACCTGTTCGACCAGATCAGCGCCACTGCCAGCAGCCGATTTGAACAAGGCCTCGGCGTAAGGGCGTGCGATGGTTGCGAGTTCGGCCATGGTTACAGCTCGGCGGCCAGACGGGTCAACAACTCGGCGTGAACGCCGGCATCGACTTCCCGGCGCAGGATCGCCTCAGCACCCTTGACAGCCAGCCCGGCCACTTGCTCGCGCAGCGCTTCGCGAGCCTTCAAGGACTCCTGAGCCGCCTCGGCGCGGGCTGCGGCGACGATCTTGGCGCCCTCATCAGACGCCCGGGACTTCGCTTCTTCGATCAATTGCTGCCCCAACCGGTCGGCGTCAGCCAAGCGGGTGGTCGCGTCGACCCTGGCAGCGGAAAGCTGCTGTTCGACACGCTGGTTGGCCACGGCCAAATCGGCCTTGGCTTTGTCGGCGGCCGACAGGCCGGCGGCAATCTTCCTGGCGCGCTCGTCGAGCGCGGCTGTGATTGGCGGCCAGATGAATTTCATCGTGAACCAGACCAGAATCAGGAAGACGATCATCTGGATGATGAAGGTGCTGGTGATGCTCACGTCGTTGCCTCAAGTCGTGGTGGCAGGAACCGCCCGTCCCGGCGCGAGCCGGGCAGGCAGCAATCAGCGAAACCGCAAAATTACTTCGGCAGGCTGGCGAGTTGCGCCAGGAACGGGTTCGCGGTGGTGAACCACAGCGCGATGCCGGTGCCGATGATGAAGGAGGCGTCGATCAGACCCACCAGCAAGAACATCTTGGTCTGCAATTCACCCGTCAACTCGGGCTGGCGTGCAGCCGCTTCGAGGAATTTGCTGCCCATGACGCCGATGCCGATGCAAGCGCCCATCGCGCCCAGACCAATGATGATGCCTGCCGCAACTGCAACGAGACCGATGAGTTCCATGATGACTCCTGTTTTAGGATTGAAAGAAAAAGGGGAAGAGCGAAGAGCAGGTCAGTGCGAATCGTGTGCCTGACCGATATAGACCAACGTCAACATCATGAACACAAACGCCTGAAGCGTGATGATCAGGATGTGGAAGAGGGCCCACACCGTACCGGCCACGATATGGCCGAAAGCCAAAGCGAAACCGGTGAGGGAGAGAGTGAAAGCGCCACCCATCAGCGCAATCAGCAAGAAGATCAGCTCGCCGGCATACATGTTGCCGAACAATCGCATGCCGTGCGAAACCGTCTTGGCAACGAACTCGACGACCTGCATCGCGAAATTGAAAGGATAGAGCGCCCAGTGGTCACCGAACGGCGCCGCGAACAACTCGTGCACCCAACCGCCAATGCCTTTGATCTTGACGTTGTAGACCAAGCAGACGATCAACACGCCGACCGACAAGCCCATGGTCACTGACAGATCCGCCGTGGGCACCGAACGCAGGTAAGCATGGGCCGGATCGTGACCTGCTGCGCCGTAAATCCAAGTCCAGATCAGCGGCAGCAGATCGACCGGCAGCAAATCCATTGCATTGAGCAAGAAGATCCAGACGAACACCGTCAGCGCCAAAGGAGCGACCAGCTTGCGACTGTTGGCGTTGTGAACAATGCCCTTGGCCTGACTCTCGACCATTTCGAACAGGATCTCCACCGCCGCCTGAAAGCGCCCCGGCACGCCAGAGGTGGCCTTGCGCGCCGCAGTCCACAGCAGCAAGCAAGCGATGATGCCCAGCAGCGTCGTGAAGAAAACCGAATCGAAGTTGATGACCGAGAAATCAACCAGACTCTTGGGTTTGCCCGTTCCCAGGTGTGTCAGGTGGTGAACGATGTACTCGCCAGCGGTGGGCGCGTGACCTTCAGCTGCCATTTCAAATGATCCCGTTTTTCAATCTGCGCCCGCGCCACAACAGCGCGAACCAGTAAACCTGTAGGCACACCGCCATCGTCGCCAGCAATGCCGGCCAACTCAAGGGCTGCACGATCTTCGGCGCCAGCATCAACATGACAACCGACAACGATACTTTAACCAACTGCCACACCATGAAACTGACAACCCGGCCAGCGGCTGACATGCCCGCCGGACGACCGGTGATGCCGCGCGCCAACAAAGCCCCTGGCACCACCACCACTGCCGCGCCGTACAGCATCGACAGACACAGACCGGCCGCACCTGTGACCAACCAAACCGTCAGCGCCAGCAAGACCGCGATGACCGCCTGAACCAGCACCACCCACCACGGCGAGACAGCGGGATGCCTGGACCTGAACTCAGCAGCCTGTTCTGGACTGAAGCGCTTGAAGTCTTCTTCGAGCGATGCGTCCTCGTCCCATGGCGCATACCGCAAACCCGAAGTCGAAAGCCGCACAGTCATCAAGAAACTTCATCAGGTGGCAACAAACCGCGAGAGTGTACGTGAAAACCCGCCTATTTCTGCCTTCAGACCATCGGCACTTGTTGCGCCTGTGCATCAGCGCACTGATGACCTGCATCCCGGGGGGGGCTGAGCGTGGCGCCTCGCCAAGTTGGAGCCAAGCGGTGAACCGCAGCGGTTTGGTCCGCTGCGCCTGAGCGGCGCGGCGAAGTCGCATCACATCCTGGCCAGATGCGCTGGCAAGCCGGGCACGTCGACTCGCAGCTGCAGCACGCAGCCCGCCAAAGGCTGCGCCGCCAGTTCCTCGGCAGCGCGTTTGTCGCGTGCCGTGGTGATGTAGAGCGTCTTCAGGTCCGGCCCACCAAAGCAGGGCATGGTCGGGCAGCGCACAGGCAGCGGCAGCTCGGTCAACAACTTGCCATCAGGCGCAAACCGCAGCAAACGTTGGCCTTCGAACATTGCGACCCAGTACGCACCTTCAGCGTCCACTGTCGCGCCATCGGGTCGTCCACCGTAGGCTGACAAGGTCTGGCCCGCGATGGGCGGCGCGAACTGCTGGAAGATCCGGCGTCGCGACAAACTGCCCTCGCGGCTGTCGAGGTCGAACGCGTAAACAGCGTGGGCCTTGGTGTCAGCCCAGTACATCGTCGCGCCATCCGGGCTGAAAGCCAGGCCATTGCTGGCCGTGATGCCGTCGGCCATGCGCTGAACGCTGCCGCTGGCCAGCCGGTAAAGCGCAGCCCGGGGCTGGCGCTGGTCGTCGATCGTGCCGACCCAGAAGCGGCCTTGCGCATCGACCTTGCCGTCGTTGAAGCGCTCGCTGGCGGGGTCGTAAGGCGGCGCGGCGACCAGGCTGCGCTCTGCGCTATCGGCGTCGAAGCGCCAGACGCCGTCGCGCATCGCCAACAACAAGCCACCGCCCGCCAGCGGCACACAGCAGCTCGGTTCGCACGGGAAGTCCCATTGCCTGTGCTCGCCGGTCTCAGGCCGGTAGCGATGAAGTTGGTGGCCTGGGATGTCGCACCAGTACAGGACTTGCTCGACCGGATGCCACAGTGGCGACTCACCGAGCCGGGCGGGCGGCAATGGCAAGGCGCTGATCGGGCTCACTGCCTGCCCCCAGGGTCGCGCATGCCGACTGCGGTGCAAGGCTTGTCAGTTGATTCGTGGCGTTTCATGTCACCTGGCTTGAGGTGGGGGCAGCGCTGGCGGTTCAACCCAGGTCGACTTTGAGGTAATGCGCGCCAGCGATCGGATTGAAGTAATACGGTGGAACCTCGACAAAGCCCAGCGTCGCGTAAAGCCCTCGCGCGGACTCCATCTCATCGAGCGTGTCGAGCAACATCGCCGAGTAGCCGGCCTGGACGGCGCGGTCGATCAAGGCTTCGGCCAGCATGCGGCCCAGGCCGAAGCGGCGAAACGCTGACCTCACGTAGAGACGCTTCATCTCGCAGGCATTGGCATAGTCGACGTCGTGCTGGGGGCGGAAGGCGCCGCAACCCGCCAGCCCGCCATCGACGAATGCCAGCAGCAGCGCGCCTTGCGGCTCGGCATAGTCGCCAGGCAGAGACGTGAGCTCGCCGTCGAAGTTCTGGAAACCCAGGTCCAGGCCCAGGTCCTGGGCGTATTCGCGGAACAGGCCGCGCGCAGCGTCAAGCAGTTCCGGTGTGTCGGGCGTTTGCAGGCGGATCGCAGGGGGCGGCATCAGGGCAGAGGCAGTCTGCGCTCAGTCTAGCAGGCAAGGCTTGCGGTTCATGCGCCCAGCCATGCAATCCACAAGGCGCCGGCGGCGCAAAACGCCAGCAGCAGCAAGGCCAGCAAGCGGGTCTGCCAACTGTCGGCGGACGGCGGCACGCCAGCCGGCAAGTGCTTGTCGCCCGTGAGCATCGGCCGGACCAGATCGGTGCCGCGCCAGCGATAGAAGGCAATCGCAGCCACATGCAGGCCCACCAGTGCGACCAGAATCCACTGGCCCACATCCTTGTGCCAGGAGGTGGCGGCCAGCCCGGTGGCGGTGGAGACGAACTTGTTGAGCGGACCGGTGGTGGCGATCTCGTCGTCGGCCACCAGGCCCGTGGCCACTTGCAATGCCAGCAAGCCGATCATCGCCAACACCGACAGGCCACCCAGCGGGTTGTGGCCGACCTCGAAGAAGTCGCTGTCACGGGCCTGTCCTCGCAGGTAGCGCAGCAAGGCGACAGGCCATCTCACAAAGCTGGTGAACCGTGACCAGCGCCCACCCACCAGCCCCCACAGCACCCGAAATGACAGCAAGGTCAACACCAACAGCCCCAGCCTCATGTGCCAGACCAGCGCATTGCCGCCGACATGACCGGTGACCACCAGACCGACGACAGCCAAAGCGAGCAGCCAGTGGAAAACGCGGGTTGGCAAATCCCACACCCGCACCGGGTGGGTATCGGCGCGGGTATCGGCGCGGGTATCGACGCGGGTGTCGGCGCGGGTGTCGAGCTTGGTTTCGGCTGGGGTGGCAGGCGTCTTGGTGCTCATGGTGCTGATGGTGCTGGTGGTGCTGGTTGTGCTGGTGCTCATGGTGCGCGGTAAGCAGGGCAGCAAAGTCGGTATGCCAGCAACGATAGCCCAAGTTGCCGGGTCCATGCCAGGCCATCGGTCGCAATGCACGGGCAGCGGTCAAGGCCCCAGTTCGAGCGTCCGAGACCTGGCTTGCAGCCCGTAAACTCGCGTTCGCCCGACGGCCTTGCCGGGCCTCGGTTCAACCCCTTCTTGTTGGAGACCTGCATGAAACGTTTGCTGCTGGCATCTATCGCCACCCTTGTTTCGTTGACCAGCCTTTCGGCGGCTGCCCGACGCGGTCAAATACCGCAAAGCCGCGTTCACGGTGATGTCCGCGCACTTCGGACGCATAGGCGCGATGGCGTCTGGTCGTGCGCCCTTCGACGCAGCCGCTGCTGCCTCGAACGCCGAGATCGTTGCGGCAATGTCCAAGCTGCCGTACGCCGGTTTTGTCGAAGGCACGTCCGGCACCGAGAAAGGCACGCCGAAGGCAAACGTCTGGACCGAGCGCGCCAAGTTCGACGAGGACGCCAAGAAGATGCAGGACGAAGTGGCCAAGCTCACGGTCGTCGCCAAAGGCGGCAATCTGGACCAGGTCAAGACCGCTTTCGGCAGCGCTGCGGCAGCGTGCAAGAGCTGCCACGACCACTTCCGCAACCCCTGACGGCGCCGGCCCGTCTCAGGCTCATCGCGCGCTGATCACAGTGTCACGGTGCCGGTGAGCACAGAGCAGACGGCTCCGCCGATCCAGATGTCAGCGCCCTGCTGCGCCACAAACACCCGCCCGGACCGGCCGAGCGCAGCGCCCTGGGCCGCGACATAGCGCGCAGGCGCCAGACCGGCGCCGATCAGCCACTGCGCCAAGCCAGCGTTCAGGCTGCCGGTGACCGGGTCTTCCGGCACGCCCAGGTCTGGCACAAAGGCGCGGACCTCGAACTGACATTCGCTGCCCGCAGGATAGGCGCCGACGACGCCTAAGTTCAGGCCCCGCATCGCAGCGAAGTCAGGCCGCAGCGCCAGCACTGCCGCAGCGTCCTTGAGCAGCCCGGCCATCCAGCCCGGGCCGTTGTCTATCCACTGCAGCTGCAGCAGCTCGGCGTCGTCCAGACCCAGCGCGGCCACCGCCTGGGCCCGCAGGCCAGCGTCGACCGGGCCGGCGCGGCGCAGCGCCGGCGCGGCGAATGCCAGGCGTTCGCTTTTTCCATGCCGGTCGCGCCTGACCCGCACCAGACCGACACCGCACTGCTGGACCACGACATCGGCGTCGCGCGGCATGCCGCCAGCACTGAGCCAGGCATGGCAACTGCCCAGCGTCGGATGGCCCGCGAAAGGCAGCTCGCCGCCCGGGGTGAAGATGCGCACCCGGTAGTCGGCCGCCGCGTCGTCGGGTGGCAGCAAGAAAGTGGTTTCCGACAAATTCGTCCAGCGCGCGAAGTCGGCCATCTGGCCGTCGCTCAGTCCCTGCGCGTCGTGGACAACAGCCAGCGGGTTGCCACGCAGCGGCTGGTCGGTGAAGACATCGAGTTGCGAGAAGCGGCGGGCGATCATGCTGCGGACGCCTGAAAAACCGTGCCTGCCAGCACGCCGGCGAACACCTCGCGGTCGACATTGCCGCCGCTGAGCACCAGCGCCGCGCGGCTGCCGGCGAGCTGGGCCCGCTCGGACCAGGCTGCTGCCAGCGCGGCGGCACCCGCACCCTCGGCCACCTGGTGGGTCGCTTCAAACAAGCGGCACATCGCCGCCGCGACCTCGACATCGCTGACGCTGACCACCCGCGCCAGCCCGCGCTGCATCATCGCCAGCGCGTCGGTCTCTGGCGTGCGGCAAGCCATGCCGTCGGCCAGCAAGGTGGTCACCGGATGCGACACCGCTTCGCCGCGCGCCAGTGACAAGGCATAAGCCGGCGCACCGGTCGAGACCACGCCGACGATCTCGGTCGCCAAGCCCAGCGCGTCGCGCGCAGCGATCAGCCCGCAGGCGCCTGAGCCCAGGCCTATCGGCACATAGACCACCGCCAGCGACCGCGCAGCAGCAAACAGCTCGAGTGCATAACTCGCGACACCAGCGACCATGTCCGGATGAAACGACGGCACCATCAGCCAGCCGCGCTGAGCCGCCAGCGCCTGCGCCTGCTCGCGAGCGGCCTGGAAATCGTCGCCATGCTCGACCAGCTCGGCACCGAGCGCACGCATCGCTGAATTCTTCTCGCGGCTATTGCCTTGCGGCACGACGATCAGCGCCGGCAGGCCATGGCGCGCTGCCGCAAATGCGACCGACTGGCCGTGGTTGCCGCGGGTGGCGCTGACCACGCCGGCCGGCTTGGCACCGCCGGCCATCAAGCGGTCGAAATACACCAAGCCGCCGCGGATCTTGAATGCACCGACCTGCGTGTGGTTCTCGTGCTTGAGCCAGAGCTCGGTGCCGTCGCCAGGTCGGGCCGCGAAAGCCGCTTCGAGCAGCGGCCAGCGGTATTGCGGCGTCGCAGGCATCAGCGCGTGGACGGTTCGTGCGGCAGCTTCAAGTGTGGAGAGGCTGTAAGTCATCGTGGTGGTGGGTCAGAGGAACAGGCTAGGCCTAGACGCTGGCTCAGGCCTTGGCAAGCGCTGGCGCAGACACCGCCATGCGTCGCGACAAGAACACCGTGGCCATCACCGCGAGCGAGAAGCCCAAGGTCGCGCCATCGACAGACTCGCCCAGCAAGGGCACCGCCAGCCACATCGACAAAAAAGGCTGCAGCAGCTGCACCTGGCTCACGCGCATCATGCCGCCCAACGCAAGACCGCGGTACCAGGCGAAAAAGCCCAGCCACATCGAAAACACCGAGACATAGACAAAACCGCCCCAGGCTTGCAGCCGCACCGGCCCGGTAGGCCAGGTGGCCAGCGCCACCGGCAGCGTGATCGGCAGGCTCGCGACCAACAGCCAGCTGATCACCTGCTCGGCCGGCATCGGCGCCGAACCATCGCGCTGCGGTGTGGACAGGCCGGCGCCGTGGACATAGCCGAAGGACGAGAACAGGATCGCGATCACCAGCAAGCCATCGGCCGCCTGCAGCGCAGCGCCACCCTTCCAGAACGCGAACCCCAGCACCAGCGCCGTGCCCAGCAGCGCGCAGGCCCAGAAACCCCGGCTCGGCCGCTGGCGCAGCAGCAGCGCGGCGATCACCGCGGTGGCGATCGGCAACAGGCCCGAGACCACCGCTGCGTGCGCGGCGTCGACGCGCTGCACCGCGAAGCCCAGAAACAAGGGCCAGCCGAACACCACGCCCAGCGCGCTGAGCAGCAGGCCGCGCCACTGCCCAGGCCGAGGGCGAGGCGCACGCGTGACGAGCAGCCAGACCGCCGCCAGCAGCCCTGCCAGCGCGGCGCGGCCGATCGCGACGAAGACCGCCGGTAACTGCGGCGCGTCCAGGCTGCCCGAGGCCAGCCGGGTCATCGGGATCGACAGCGCGAAAATCATCACGCCCACCGCGCCCAGCAGCCAGCCCAGGCTTTGCGGCGACAG
>RGQD01000181.1 GCA_010030205.1 Betaproteobacteria bacterium | reverse complement strand
CCGACGACCTTGCCGTGCTCCAGGTCGTTGAGCGCATCACCGGCTTCGTCGAAGCAGCGGCAGCTGATCGGCACCGGGCGGAAGCTCTTTTGCGCGACCATCGTCCACAGCGCCTGCAGCTCGGCCAAGTTGCCGATGTACGAGCCGACCCAGCTGATCCCGCGCATAGGCACCAGCGGGGTTGAGACCGTCACGTCGCCGCCGAACAGGCCAACCTGCACCAGTTGGCCGCCCTTGGTCAGCAAGTCCAGCCCGAGCTGCACCGTGCTGCCTGCGCCCACGCAGTCGATCACCGCCCAGACCGCGCCGCCGCAAGCCTGTTTCACGGCGTCTTGCGCGTCGGGCGCGTTGGGGTCGATCGCGGCCGACGCGCCGGCTTCGATTGCGGCCGCGCGGCGGCTGGCATCGGGCTCGACCACCACCGGCGCGCGCCCTCCGAGCTGGCCCAGCAGCGTCACTGCCATCAGCCCGACGCCGCCGGCGCCGATCACCACCACCGGCTCGTCGGCCAGCACCGAGGCGTCGATCTTGCCGATCGCGCTGTAGGCGGTCAGGCCTGAGCAGGCATAAGGGGCGGCCTGGGCCGGTGCCATGTCGCCGATGTCGATCAGGTAGCGGCCGTGCGGCACCATCACATGGCTGCTGTAGCCGCCCTGGCGAAACACACCCAGGAACCGGGGCTGCAGACAAAGATTCTCACGCCCGCGTTGGCAGACGCCGCAGCTGCCGCAGCCTATCCAGGGGTAGACCAGGACCTTCTGGCCCAGTCGCAGGCCTTGGGCTTCAGCGCCTAGCGCCACCACCTCGCCGACGATCTCGTGGCCTGGCGTCAGCGGCAGCGACACGCCGCGCTGTCCCATCTCCAGGCGCTTGCCGTGGCCCAGGTCGTAACCGCCTTGCCAGATGTGGACGTCGGAGTGGCAGACTCCGGCAGCCAGGGTTCGCAGCAAGACCTCCTGGCCTTGCGGTTGCGGGGTGGCGGTCTCGATGCGCTGCAAGGGCGCGCCGAAGGCGGTGACGGCTTGGCTGATCATGGGGATTCCTGGTGTGCGGACATTGGGGGATGAGCATGGCGACCTGGCCAGCACGGTGCCGGCGGCGCTGGACGTGATTGTGGACGCTGGCGATAGCTTGCGCGCAACCTGCTGTTCGCCGCAGTGCTCGTGTTCATGCCAACGACCCTCACCCTCAAGAATATTCTCGATGACGTTTACGAGGCATTGAAATCTGCTACCGCTGCGAACCGGGTTGTTTCATCGATGCAGCGCGCGAATTGTTCCGAGCCGAGCCGAGCCGACCCGAAACGCAGCGCGCCGGCGCTCTGGCGAAGTGAATTCCGCAATCTGCTCACCGGTTACCTTCGTCGGCGCGCGACAAGCTTGTCTCAGGCGTGCGAGCTGATGCGGCAAGCGGAAGCCGTGGTCGCGGATTCGGTGGCCGTGGACTCCGACACGGTTCTCGAGTTGGTCAGCGCCAGTCGCTGCACAGCTTATGATTGCCAATCATCGACGCTTGCGCTGGATCTCGAGCTTCCCTTGGTTACTGCCGAACGCAAAGTTCTTGATGCCTCTCCACGGATTGCAATGCCACTCCCGGACTGATCGCCTCACATGTCATCTTCGGCCAGCGCCCAGGCTTATGTCACGGATCCTCGCAACGAGTCGGTCCACGTCTATGTCAACGGCGAATTCGTTCCGCGCAGCGAAGCGAAGGTGTCGATCTTCGACGCGGGCTTCGGGCTCGGCGACGGCGTATGGGAAGGCCTGCGGCTTGTCAACGGCAGGCTGATCTGCCTCGACGAGCATCTCGATCGGCTGTACGAGGGCGCCAACGCCATACGGATCGACATCGGTCTCACCCGCGACGCCATGCAGCGGCTTCTGTTCGAGGCTCTCGAGCGCAACGCCATGAAGGACGGCGCGCATATCCGGCTGATGGTGACGCGCGGGACCAAGTCGACCGTGAACCAGGATCCGCGCTTCACGCTGGGCGGTGCGACCATAGTCATCGTCGCCGAATACAAGCAGCCCAACCCGGCGGCGAAGGAGCGAGGGTTGTCGCTCTTCACGTCGACCTTTCGCTGCAGCAGTCCCGACGTGTTCGACCTTCGCCTCAACTCGCACAGCCGCCTCAACCTGATCCAGGCGCTGATCCAGGCGATCGACGCCGGCGCCGACGAAGCGCTGATGCTCGATCCGCATGGTTTCGTCGCGAGTTGCAATTCGACCAATTTCTTCGTCGTCCGCAAGGGCGAGTTGTGGACCTCGACCGGTCGCTTCAACTTCAAGGGAATCACGCGTGGCAAGATCGTTGCCGCCGCGCGCGAGCGAGGCATGCCGGTGTTCGAAAAGGACTTCACGCTCGCCGAAACCTGGAGCGCCGATGAGGCGTTTGTCACCGGCACGCTGGGTGGCGTGACACCGGTGACGAAGATCGACGGCCGCACGATCGCTTACGGGAACCCCGGCGCATGGACTGGCAGGATCGCTGAGTGGTATCGAAGTGCTGTGATGGGGTAATGCTCGCTATCGCGTGCGCCTGCCGGAAGCGTTGCTGCGTTTCGGTCAGCGCGACCCTGGTGTCGCTGCGGCGATCATTCGGCAAGCGAGCGCGATCGAAAGTCTTACGCTCTCCACGCGCCCACCATGGCCGGTGATAAGTCGTTCAAACGCGTTTTTTTATGGTGTTGGGGCCGCGATGGCGGTGTCCAGGGCCTTAGGTCGAGGCTCTGAGTAGGGTCATTGTCGTTGATGGCGACTGGCCGAGTGCCTTTGACTCCGCTCTAAATCGCATGCCAGCGGTTTGAGTTGCGCGTTTACCGTGATGACTTGACCGCAATTTCGGGAACTTGAGAAGCCCGCGCATTCCCCGACCTGAAGCTGCCGGGTTCGACCGGCGAAACCAATCGCTGGAGCCTGCGTCCGCGCAGCGTGGTCGAGTGCGTCGCTGAAGGCGACACCGGCTGCCGGCGCAGATCGTCGCGGCCCTCGCCACCGGCCACAGCGTCGTCGCTCCGGATTCGACGGTCGACCGAAGCGCTGCGGAAACGCTCGGGCTCTGCACCGGCTGCACCGCTTCCTCGACTGAAAGGACCGATGCGATGCTCGTCGCCGGCTCGACAGCATTTGTCGGCGAGTGCCGCCGCCGCATCGCCGCGCAGGGCGGTCCGATCGTTCCGGTGATCGTGCGCGACGCGGCGCGTCATAAGGCGAAGGCCGTTACATTAGCGAGCGGTTGCTGATCGAAAGCTTGGTAACAGTCAACACGACAGCATCCTGCGGAAATGCCGAGCTGCTCGCGGCAACGAACTGAGGTCGACTCGGGACAACTCGAAGCGGCCCCGACACACGGAGAACCCATGAAGCTACGTAACATCGTCATCTCGTTCGCGCTGGCGGCCGTCGCCGCGCTTGGCGTCGCGTCCGGCAGTGTCCAGGCCCAGTCGACGATGCAACAGATCAAGCAAAAGGGCGAGCTCCGCATCGGCGTCACGCCGGGCGAGCCGTGGTTCTTCAAGGACCCGGGCTCCGGCGACTGGAGCGGCATCGGCTACCGGATGGGCGTGCAGGTGGCGAAGGATCTTGGCGTAAAACCGGTCCTGGTCGAGACGACCTGGGGCAACGCGATTGCGGCGATCCAGGCCAACCAGATCGACGTGATGTTCGTCCTCGACCCGACCGACGAGCGCAAGAAGGCGATCGACTTTCCCGATTCGCCGTTCTTCTGGTACGCGCAGGGCGTGCTGCTCAAGGACGGGATGAACGTCAAGAACTGGTCCGAACTCGATCGCGAAGATGTGAAGATTGCGGTGACGCTCGGCACGGCGCCCGACCGCGAGCTGACCAAGCGTTTGCCGAAGGCGAAGATCGAGCGTTTCCAGAACATGGACGAAGCGATAGCTGCCTTCTATTCGGGCCGTGTCGACGCGGCGTCGTTCTACCACCCGGCGCTGGTGATGCAGCCGCCCATGATCAAACGTGTGGTGGACATCATTGCCGAGTCGGTGCACACGGTGCTGGCAGGCGCCTGAGCCACCGGACAGCTCCTGCCTATTTGCGGACGGCCGGCACCTCGATTGGCAGGCCTGTGCCGCGCCAAGTCAGGTACAGCGCCAACTGCCGCATATGGAGGTCGCCCCAGGGCGGCGGCTCGGCCTCGTGGGCACGGTCCGGATCGCGCTGATCTCGATCGTGCTCGGCGTCATCGTCGGGATGGCACTCGCGCTGATGCGGTTGTCGCATCACAAGTGGCTGAGAGCGCCGGCGACCGTGTTCGTCGAGTTCTACCGGAATACCCCGCCGATCGTTCACTTCTTCTGGTTCTTTTATGCGCTGCCGATCCTGATCGGCCTCAACCTCGATCCGTATGCGGCCGCGGTGCTCGCGCTGTCGACGCAATCCGGCGCGTTCTATGCCGAAGTGTTCCGCGGCGGCATCGTTTCGGTCGAGCGCGGGCAGTGGGAAGCGGCGAGCGCGCTCGGGATGACGCGCCGGGCTGCATTGCGCAGGATCATCGTCCCGCAGGCGCTGCGCCGGATGGTCGCCCCGTTCGTCGAGCGTTCGTTCGAGCTGACCAAGACCACCGCGCTCGCCTCGTCGCTAGCTTATGCCGAACTGCTCTACCAGGCGCAGCAGGTCAACAGCATCACGTTTCGGCCGATGGAGACGTACACGACGATCGCCGTCATGTATTTCATTCTGCTGTTCACCGCGAGCAGCCTCGCGCGTGTCGCCGAACGCCGGCTGGCGCAGGCGGGCTGACATGGAGTACACGTGGGACTTCAAGGTCGTTACCGACAACTTCCACATCCTGTTGCGCGGCGTCGGGCTGACGATCGAGTTGTGGGCAATCGCCTTCGCATTGGGACTTGTGCTTGGACTGGCGATCAGCCTTGGACTGCTGTCGGGCCGGCGCTGGCTGCGCTGGCCGGCGATCGGTTACGTCGAGGTGTTTCGCAACACGCCGGTGCTGATCCAGCTCATCTGGTTTTACTACGCGTTCCCGATCGTGCTGGGACACCAACTCACGCCGGTCACCGCCGCCATCCTGGCGTTGACGCTGAACACGTCCGCGTACTGCGCCGAGATCTTCCGCGCCGGCATCGAGTCGATCGCGCGCGGGCAATGGGAAGCGGCGAAAGCGCTGGGGATGACATGGAGGACCAGCCTCTTGCGGATCATCCTGCCGCAGGTGGGCAAGCGGATGTTGCCGGCATTCACCAATCGGGCGATCGAGTTGGCGAAAGTCACGTCGCTCGCGTCGGTTCTGGCCGTGCACGAGATCATGTACCAGGGGCGATTGCTGTCGTCCACGTACTATCGGCCGCTGGAGATTCTGACCGTCGTCGCACTGGTGTATTTCGTGCTGATCTATCCCGGAAGCTGGCTGTCGTCGCGGCTGGAGCGGCGGCTCGCGGCGCGGGATTGATGGTCGACATTCCTACCGGCGCCTTTGCAAAGCTGACATGACCGACACGCTGATCGAGATTCGCAACCTGCACAAGTACTTCGGCGCGCTGGAGGTGCTGAAAGGCATCGACATCGACGTCCGGCGCGGCGAGCGGATCGCAATCATTGGCTCTAGCGGATCGGGGAAGAGCACGCTCCTTCGCTGCATCAACTTCATGGAGATGCCTACCAGTGGAACGATCGCGCTCGATGGCGTCACGCTCGGGACCCCCCGCAAGGGCAGTGGCGGCACTGTCGCATCAGCCGAGCGCGTCTATTCCGAGCGCGAGCTGTGCGGCGTCCGCGAGCGCGTCGGGATGGTTTTCCAGCAGTTCAACCTGTTTCCGCACATGACCGCGCTGCAGAATGTCATGGAAGGGATGATCACCGTCCGAGGCCGGCCGGCGAACGAGGCGCGCGATCGTGCATTGTCGGAACTGGCAAAGGTCGGGCTCTCGGACAAGGTCGAGGTGTACCCCGGCAAGCTGTCCGGCGGCCAGCAGCAGCGCGTCGCGATCGCCCGCGCGCTGGCGATGGATCCCGAAGTACTGCTGTTCGACGAGCCCACGTCTTCGCTCGATCCCGAGCTTGTCGGCGAAGTGCTGCGCGTGATCCGTGCGCTCGCCGAAGAAGGGCGCACCATGCTGCTGGTCACGCACGAGGTCGGCTTCGCGTACCACTATGCCGACCGGATCCTGTTCCTGGCAGACGGTCGCATCCACGAGTCGGGGACGCCGGACGAAGTGCTGAAAAACCCGCGCGAAGAGCGCACGCGCAACTTCTTGGCGCGATTCACCGAATTCGGATTCTGACGGCGTGCAATATCTCGACGCCGACACCATCCGCAATCGCCTCGATTGGCCGACGATGATCGCGGCGCTCGAGCGCGCGCTGCCGGCGGACATCCACGCTTCGGTGCGCGTCAATCACCGGATCGACGTGCCGCTGATGCCGTCGGCATCGCTGTTGCTAATGGCTGCATGGCAGGTCGGCGACAAGATCGGCGTTCATCTCGATCTCGTCGGCGCGTTCAAGTCCGACATGCGCGAGACCGACGACGAAGCGATGCGCCGCGCCGATTGCATCGTCGACGACCACGCCGCGGCGCTGGCCGAGGGCGGCGACGTGGTGCAGGCTTTGCAGAGCGGCGCGATCAGCAACGACCGGATCGCCGAGGACCTGCGTGACCTGGTGACCGGAAAGATTGCAGGTCGCATGCGCGCCGATCAGATCACCGTGTTCAAGTCGGTCGGCTTCGCGCTCGAGGATCTTGCCGCGGCGAAGGTGGTCTGGGACGCCGATCCGCACGAGCCGCCTGGCTCGGCGCACTGATTCGGTCGTGCGCATCGTTCGCGCCGAGGTGCTCGAATATGTGCGCAAGCTCGATGGGCGCTCGTGGAATCCGGTCTCGCGCTGGACCGAGCGCCGCGCGCCGCTGCTGATCCTCGAGACCGACGAGGGCGTGCGCGGCTGCGGCGAGGCGTGGTCGAAGCAGGACGAGATCGGCGTTGTGCTGGCGGCGCTCGCGAGATCGTTGCGAACGAGTGTGGTGGGAAGATCGTTCCCCGACGGCGAGGCGATCGGGGCATTGCGCGACACCATGCCGTATGAGGACTGGGTCGGCGCCGCTGTCCTGAGCGCGATCGACATGGCGCTCTGGGACTTGCTGGCGCGCTCGCGACAGCAGCCATTGTGGCAGGCACTGGCGGGAACAGCCGACATCAGCGAGGTCGCGCGCTACCGCGGCGAAGGGTTTCGCAACGTCAAGATCAAGGTCGGCGGAATGTCGCTCGAGGACGATGTCGCGAGAATCAGCGCCGCGCGCGATGCGACTGGAAGCGATGGCGTGCTCTGGGTCGATGCGGTCAACCAGTTGCATGTGGGCAATGCGATCGGGTTCGCGCAAGCCTGGCGGCTGGCGGGAGCCGATGCGATCCAGGCGCCGGTGGCATTCGAGGATCACCCGGCAATGGCGCGCATCGGTCGAGCCGGCATTCCCGTCATCGCCGGAGAAGCGGCGTATGCCGAGCAGGCGTTTCTCGGGTTACTGGATGCCGCGCACGTGGCACTCCTGCAGGTCAATCTGGGGCTCTGCGGAGGCTTTACCGGCGCAAGCCGGATTGCTGCGCTGGCAGCATCGCGCGGGACACCCGTCACGGTGCAGGCACACGGGACCGCCGTCCTGCTCGACGCATCGTTGCATTGGGGTGCGGCAAGGGGCGTCCACAGTGTCGAGTTTCATCGGTTCCACGATCATTTGCGCGCAATGTTCGCTTCAACCCTCGGCGACATACGTGCAGGAGCGGTCGAATTGAGTTCATCGACTGCTACCCATCCAATCAGGCCAGGTGAGGTTCCGGGCGAAAGCTCCGCGATATCGTTGGTCGCCGGGATCGGTTCGTGGAGAATGCTTGACCGTAAAATCAAAACGGAACCATGATGGTGTAACACTCCATGCTGATGCCGCTGTGTGAAGCTCTCAAGTGTCACCGACAATCGAGGCCCAACACAGGCCGCAAAGCACAAGTCATCAATGGCCATCCAATGGTTTCCCGGCCACATGCATGTCACCCGCAAGGCGATCGCCGAGCGCATCAAGCTCGGCATCGATGTGGTGATCGAACTGTTGGACGCGCGGATGCCGGGCGCCAGCGCCAACCCCTTGCTGTCGAGCCTGACTGCCGGTAAACCCGCGCTCAAGCTGCTGAACAAGCAGGATCTGGCCGATCCCGGCCGCACGGTTCAATGGCTGGACTATTACAACAAGCTGCCCGAGACCCGTGCGATCGCGCTAGATGCCAGTGAAAGAGCACCGGCGCAGCGCCTGGTCAAGGCCTGCCGCGAGCTCGCACCCTTGCGCGGGGGCATGGCCAAGCCGCTGCGGGTGCTGATCTGCGGTATCCCCAACGTCGGCAAGTCGACGCTGATCAACACGCTGGTGGGCAAGAAGTCGGCCAAGACCGGTGACGAAGCGGGCATCACCAAGATCGAGCAGTGCATCATGCTGGCGAGCGATTTCAAGCTCTTCGACACGCCTGGCATGCTCTGGCCCAAGATCGAGGTGCCGCAATGCGGCTACCTGCTCGCGGCCTGCGGCGCGATTGGTCGCAATGCCTATGACGAGCAGGAAGTGGCGCTCGAATTGCTGGAGCAGTTGCAGGCAAGTTACGCGGCCAGTATCGAGTCGCGCTACCGGCTCAGCGAGGTCTCAGTGATGAAGTCCGAGCTGCTGCTCGAAGCCATCGCGCGCCAACGCGGACTGGTGCAGACCGGCGGGCGCATCAACTTGCAGAAAGCCGCCGAGGTCGTGCTCAACGATTTCCGCGCTGCCGCGCTGGGCGCGATCACGCTCGAAACGCCTGCCGAGCATGCGGGTTGGCAGGCCGCGGCGCTGGCCCAGGCGCAGGCCGACGAAGCCTTGCGCCTGACACGAAAAGGCGGGCGGTCGGGGCGCTGAAGCGCTCAGCCTGGGGTGCGAACGCGCTGGTAGAGCGCATCCGCGCGCGTGTCGTACCAGAGCGTCGTGATGCGCGAAGGCGCGAGCGCCTCCACGGAGGGCGCGCAGAACCTCGCGAGCGTGATGGCGAGGTCGTTCGTCTCGGCGATGCGCGAGACGGCGCGCACGAAGACGGAGCCGTCGTCCGTGCCCGCGAGGATGAGCCCGCGCGCGTCGTCAAAGCGCGCGCAGGTGATGCGCGTGGCGGAGCGCGACATGGACTGCAGCTCCGACTGGAAGTCCAGCGAGATGGCGCGGTCCGCGGCAAAGTCCCAGAGCGTCATGCTGTTCAGCCCCGCCGCGACGGCGGCGAGGCTGTGGAAGCGGCGCAGCGGCAGGAGCTGCGTGAGGCCGGGCGAGCCGGCAAA
>RGQD01000019.1 GCA_010030205.1 Betaproteobacteria bacterium | reverse complement strand
GTTTCTGGGTGGCCATCAAAGCAGACTTGACGCATCAGAAACCATCGCAAGCGCCGCAGGCGCTCGATGCTGGCATTACGATGCGACCATGACAACCCTGAACGCAGACCCCCAGGAGCTGGCCAAGTTTGGCGAGCTTGCCCACAACTGGTGGGACCCCGACGGCGAATTCCAACCCTTGCACCGGATCAACCCGCTGCGCCTGGACTGGATCGATGCCCAAGCCCGACTGGCTGGCAAGACGGCTCTCGATGTGGGATGCGGCGGCGGCATCTTGAGCGAGTCGATGGCTGCGCGCGGCGCCGATGTGCTGGGCATTGACCTGTCGACCAAGCCCTTGAGGGTGGCGCAGTTGCACGCGATGGAGGCTGGACAGGAGCGCTTGCGCTATCGCGAAGTGGCGGTCGAGGCCCTGGCCGCCGAGGTGCCGGCCAGCTTTGATGTCGTCACCTGCATGGAGATGCTCGAGCATGTGCCCGACCCGGCGTCTGTGGTGCAGGCCTGCGCTGATCTGGTAAAGCCTGGTGGCTGGGTGTTTTTCTCGACCCTCAACCGCAACGCCATGGCCTTTGCCCAAGCCATCGTCGGCGCCGAGCACTTGCTCAAGCTGTTGCCCAAGGGCACGCACGAGTACTCACGCTTCATCCGCCCGAGTGAGTTGGCGCGCTGGTGCCGCGGTGCCGGGCTGTCGAACCGCGGCTTCAAGGGCCTGCAGTACAACCCGGTCACCGGGCGTTACTGGTTGTCAGACGACACCTCGGTCAACTATCTGCTGGCCTGCCGGGCCGAGCCATGACGAGGGCTGAAACCGTGGTCTTGTTCGACCTGGACGGTACGCTGGTCGACAGCGCGCCGGATTTGGCGGGTGCAGCCAACGATTTGCGCGCCGAACGCGGGATGGCGCCGCTGCCCTATGAGGCGCTGCGGCCGATGGTGGGCTCCGGCGCCCGTGGCATGGTGGGCGTGGCGTTTGGCGTGCAACCTACCGATGCGCGCTTTGCCGGCTTGCGCGATGCGTTCCTCGACCTCTACGCGGAACGGCTGCTTCGCAGCACCGACTTGTTCGAAGCCATTCGACCCGTTCTCGATCGGCTCGATGCTGCTGGCCGGCGCTGGGGCATCGTCACCAACAAGGCAACGCGGTTCACGGCCCCCATCGTCGCAGGCCTGGGCTTGGCGTCGCGTGCGGCGGTGGTGATCGCTGGTGACACGACGCCATTTGCCAAGCCGCATCCAGAGCCTTTGCTCGAGGCCGCGCGCCGCCTGGGTATCGCGCCGAGCGCTTGCGCCTATGTTGGTGATGACATGCGTGATGTGCTGGCCGGTCGCGCTGCTGGCATGGTCACGCTCGCAGCGTCCTGGGGTTACCTGGGTCTGGACGAGCCGGTGGCAGACTGGGGCGCCGACCATGTGCTTTCTTCGCCGGTTCAGCTCTTGCAATGGCTGAAACTGGCCTAAAATCAGAAACACCAGGGGCCGACCTGGCTTCGACGTGGGTGCGGAGTCGGTTCAGGGCATGCCGAGCACCAGTTCGCTCGTAAAACCACTGGAAACAAAGTAACTGCGAACGATACCTCGTACGCCCTCGCCGCTTAAAAACCGGTGAGCTTCGCAACGGTTGGCCGATGGGCCGGGCCTGAGCCGCAAGGCAAGGGCTGCGAAGTCATACACATTGGCTGGTGCTGTGCTGCGTCATTCAGCATGGGACGAGAACCAAGTGACTGGTGGACCAGGCAGCGTGCTGCTGCGCGGCCTGGGACATGAGACTCAAATCAGACAGCTAAGCATGTAGAACTGGCCGGTGATGGCTTGCGGACGGGGGTTCGATTCCCCCCGGCTCCACCATTCAAAGCTCCGCAAGGGGCCGTAAGACAAGAAAGCCCTAAGTAAATCAAACACTTAGGGCTTTTTCATTTTCGCGCTGGGTTGCTAGGTTCACCGAACCTGCAGCACCACCTTGCCGAAATGTGCGTTGGCTTTCATGTAGGCGAGCGCCGCTGCAGCTTCATCGAGCGAGAAACAGCGGTCTATCGGGAGCGCCAACTTGCCGGTGCTCACCGAGGCCCACAGGTCTTGCCGCACTAGGCGGTTGATCTCGCGGATCTCCTCCACCGAGCGTGTGCGAAAAGTGACACCGATGTAGGAGATTCGCTTGGCCGCGTGCAGATCGAAATCGAACTCGCCTTTCGCACCGCCCAGCCTGCCGACGTTGACGATGCGGCCGAGCACGCGGGCGGCCTTCAGGTTCGCATTGGCGACGCTGGCCGAGACCTGATCGACGATCAGGTGCACGCCTTTGCCTTGCGTGGCAGCAATGACCTCGTCGGCCCAACCCGGATGGGTGGTATCGATCGAGATGTCTGCGCCCCAGTCGGTGAGTTTCGCGCGGCGTCCTGGGTTGGTGGAGGAGCCGATCACCAAGCTCGCGCCCATGAGCTTTGCGATCTGCATGCCCATCAACCCGACGCCCGAGCTTGCGCCCTGGATCAACACGGTCTCTCCTTCGGCCAGGCCGCCGGCAGTCACCAACGCGTTGTGCATGGTCGTCAGCGCCACGGGCAGCGTGGCGGCTTCTTCGTAACTCATGCCGGAGGACGGCAGCAGGTGCACGCGCCCTCGATCGGCGAGCGCGTATTGCGCGAAGCCTGCAGCGCCCGATGCCATCACCCGGTCGCCGGGTTTGACATGGCTCACGCCTGTCCCCACTGCCGCGACCTCGCCGGCGAACTCCATCCCGACGACAGTGCCCGCGCCGCCGATCGCGCCGTGGCTGTGTCCGGCAGCGACCGCGAGGTCGGCGCGGTTCAGGCCGCAGGCATGCACCAAGATCAAGACCTGGTCTGGCTGCGGCACAGGGGTGGCAACTTCACGGATTTCCATACCGGTTGGCGTGACGACTGCGGCTTTCATGAGTTTTCCCCGAAGAAGGTGGTTGAGTTGCGCGGCAGTGTAGGCTGCCATGAGGAGGCCATCGTGAGGGCAACGCTGTCTTCCCTGCCAACGCAGCCCTGCTTGTCACCGTCCTCTATGATGTCTCTGCCCTCCCTCATGGGGTTCCAGCAAGGTGGCAAAGCCAGCTTTGCTTGAGGTCCGAAGCCCCATAGCCTGGAGCCAAAGCGCAATGTCTGCTGCCATGATCGCCGCCTTGTTCTTCACGGTGGCGCTGCTCGTCACGACGGCCTACTTCATCATGGGCTCCATACCTCTGCTGGTTCTTCGGCATGACACACCGCTTGACGCCGGCTTTGTACGTGGCTTCTTCAACATCTACTACGTCGCTGCCCTCATCACCGCGACGGCCACATCGATCAGCTATGCGTTTGCTGGGCGTCCAGCGCTCGCCGCCGGCGCTGCGGCGCTCGCATTGATGGCTGGCATCCTGCGCAAGAAGGTGATCCCGACGATGGACTCGCTCGGTGCCCAGATCCAGTCAAACGGCATGGATGCAATTCCAGGGTTTCGCAAGACTCACCTCACCGCGATCCTGATCAACATCGTCCAGTTCGCGGCGATCGTCTGGAGCCTCAGCGCTTTGAGTGCGTAGCCCCAACGACTGTGCGCGTGGCGCAGATCGGCGTGATCACTGGCCACCTAAAATGAAGGGCAGCCTACAAGGACAGCGCGATGAGCATCAAGAGCGACAAGTGGATCCGCCGCATGGCCGATCAGACCGGCATGATCGAGCCCTTCGAGCCTGGCCAGGTTCGGCATTCTGCCGATGGCCAGAAGATCGTCAGCTATGGCACCTCGAGCTACGGCTACGACGTGCGCTGCGCGCGCGAGTTCAAGGTCTTCACCAATGTCTACTCGACCGTGGTCGATCCGAAGAACTTCGACGAGAAGAGCTTCGTCGACATCGAGGCCGATGTCTGCATCATCCCGCCCAACAGTTTTGCGCTGGCGCGCACGATGGAGTATTTCCGCATTCCTCGCAACGTGCTGACGATCTGCCTGGGCAAGAGCACGTACGCGCGCTGCGGCATCATCGTCAACGTCACGCCTTTCGAGCCCGAATGGGAGGGCTTTGTGACGCTGGAGTTCAGCAACACGACGCCGTTGCCGGCCAAGATCTACGCTGGCGAAGGCTGCGCCCAGGTCTTGTTCTTCGAGAGTGACGAGGTCTGCGAGACCAGCTACAAGGACCGCGGTGGCAAGTACCAGGGTCAGCGCGGCGTCACGCTGCCCAAGGCCTGATCGGCGCTGGGTCTTCCGACATCAGGCGCTGCGCGCCAGGCTTGGGCGCCCAGCTGAGCTTGTCTCACTGGCCGCGCGAACCTGACGCTTTGCAGGCCCTAGGCGGAGTTGTCTGTTGCCGGCGCTGCCGCCTGGGCTGTTGTATGAAATGCCGGCCCGTACAAAGTGCGTTGGCCGGCTGCCGTTGCTGAGGTCAGTGCGAGCCGGAGACTGGCGTCGCGTTGGCCAGCGCGAGATTGCTCTTTTCCTTGAGCGTCATCAGGCGTTCGATCTGGGCCAGCGAGATCAGCTGGGCGTAGATCGCCGGTAGATAGCGCTTCTTGCGCATTTCCAGGAAGCGGTCGTCGGACAGATTGTTCAGGCGCTCTTCGTTGATGACGTAGCAGCCAGCGATGTTCTTGACGCCACCGTTATCGCGAACCCGCATGTTGAGCGGCGTGAACATGTTGTTCTCGGCCAAGAACTTGGCGAACTCGCGGGTCAGCGCGTCCATTTGCTGCAACTCAGAAAGATAACGCTTGACGTTTTCGATCACCTGGGTCGGCTCGCCTTTGTCGTCAAACATTGCGGCACCTTCGGTGTCGCTGACCAACTCGCTGCCTTCATCGATGCAGATCGTGAACTGGCCTTCCTTGTCGGTGTTGGCCAGCGCGAACGGGTAGCGTCGGATGATGGCGGGCACATAAGAGGCCTCCCACTTGCCAGCTTCTCCGACAAACAAGTTCTCGCCGGCATCCAGGCCGAGCAGGGCAACTGGGCGGAACTCGTCCTTTTCCTTGTCTTCCAAAAAGACGATCGGGTAGACCGCAGCGGCGCGGGCGAACTCGTGCATCGTCACGTAGGCGATGTGGAACTTCGAGGCGAAACCGAAGCTGGTGATCTCGCGGATCTTCTTGCCGGCGTGGCGGTCGCGGTTCACGGGAACGACTTTTTCAAACATGGGAACTCCTGAGGCTTGACGGCGGGCTATGCGGGTGTCCGCAGGTCTGGGCAGCGTCCCGGGACATGCGCTCAGTGCGATCGATCCGGCGTGCTGAACCACGGACCACACCCAGCGTCTAGTGTCTGCGAATTTGAGTACGTAGAAATGACGAAATCTTGCCAAAAGCGGTAACCAGAGGCTTCTTTACGAAAAGTGGTGTAAGTCATTCTTCGCGCAGTTCAGCTTCGCCGTGCGTTGTCAGGTAGCAGAAATCCGGGCGTGGCGCCACGCAAAGCTGCGGTCAGCGCCTGCAGTCGCTGCCGCTGGGCCGGCGTCAAGCCGCGCTGCCGTAGCGCGGTCAGCAGCAGATCGCTGCGGGGTCCATGGCTGGCATCAGCGCGGCCTTCGAGTGTGTCCTTGAGCGTGCGCAGCTTGAGCTGACGCCTGGCGTCCTGCTGCTCGGGCGTTGTCGGCAGATCGAGCGCAGTCTCCAGTTGCAGCAGCAAGTCGTCGAACGCTGAAACAGCCAGTGGTCCCGCACCTGTCAGCGGGCTCGACCAGCGCTGGGCCATCGCTTGCTCCCAGACCGCTGGCAAGACACCGGTGACGTCCCAGCGTTGGGCTGTGTCGTCGGTGTTGCCTGACTCGCGCTGCTCGCACAGCGCGATCTTTGCGGCCAGGCTGTCGCATTCGGCTTGCCAGCGGTCGCGGCCCAACTCGACCAGGCGCTGCATGGCCAGCGCACGTGCGTCGCGAAAACGTGCTTCGAGCGCGTGGGCCGAAGCGGGCGGCAATTCGGCAGCCTGGCGCCAAGCGCGGTCGACCTCGGCCAAGGTGCGGCCGGCGTCGGCTTCGGTCTCGTGATGGATGCCCGACAGACGGTCCAGCAGCGCTTGGCGCTGCGCCAGCCGGGCGGCCAGCTCAGCATCGCGGGCGTTGAAAGCTGCTTCGCGCTGTGCGAACACCGCATCGCAGGCCGATTTGAAGCGGGTCCAGAGTGCGTTTTCGACATTGCGCGCCAGCGGCAGCGCGCGCGCATGCTGCTGCCAATGCGCCTGCAATTCGCGCAGGCGTTGGCTGGCGTCGCGCACATCAGGGTTGGCGACAAGCTCCTGCGCCAAGGATTGAGCGCGGGCGATCAGGTCTTCGCGCACGGCCTCGGCGGCCTGACGGGCTTGCTGCAGCGGCAGTTCTATGTGTGCCAGCTTGTCGCGCATGGCTTGCAAGAGCGCAGCCCGCGCAGCCGGTGGCACCGTGTGTTCTACCGGGCCGAGCTGGCGCCAGGCTTGGTGGAAGCGGTCCAGTGCGCGCAACGGCTCCTTCCAATCGAAACCGCCATCGGCCGACGCATCGGGCAGTGCCTGCAGCGTCGCCAGCAAAGCCTGGCGGGCCGACAAATTTTCTTCGCGCGCAGCCTGCAAAGCGGCGCGCTGGATGGCCACGGGCTGGTATGCAGCCTCTAGCGCCGCGTCGAAGCGCTGCCACAGCGGCTGATGGGCGGCTGCGCCCAGTCGGTCAAGCTCTTTCCAGCGCAGGCGCAAGGCATGGATCGCATCACCATGGGCTTTCAAGTTCAGCCTGGTGCCTGTGTCGCTGGCGACCCGCGGTGACAAGGCTGCTACTGGCACATCGGGCACATCGGGCGCATCGGGTGCAGCCACTGCCGCCTCGCCTGGGGCCGTCGCCGCTGGGAGGGCTTCGGTCGGTGCGATCGACGGCGGACCGCCTGGATCAGAGGGTGGGGTGGTTTCAGCGGCGATCGTCCGATCGCCTGCGGCCGCCATCGTCAGCCTGGCCAGGCTCTCGGCTTCAGCGACCAGGCCCTCGCGGGCCAACCCGCCACCCCATCGTTGCCAGTCCA
The DNA here is from genome assembly GCA_010030205.1 of Betaproteobacteria bacterium. Classification (GTDB taxonomy): domain Bacteria; phylum Pseudomonadota; class Gammaproteobacteria; order Burkholderiales; family Burkholderiaceae_C; genus Pseudaquabacterium. Next base: position 23,473 of record RGQD01000019.1, on the reverse strand, counting down.
TCAGCCGCGAACGCTCGGCGTGCAAGGCCTGGCGCCGCGCGCGCAGTGCGTCGCCCAGATGCACGCCGGGCATCGCCGCCAACGCCGCGTCGGCGGCTTGCAGCGCTTGTTGCATCGCCTCCGTTTCACCGTCGGCCAGCGCGGTCTCGGCCTGCAGCAGCAAGGCTTGCAATGCCTTCAGCCTGTCGTCATGTATCGGCCCGGGCTTGTTGACGGTGGCAGGCTTGGCAGCGCGAGTCGGCTCGGGTTGCTGCGCGAGCAACCACTCCTCGAAACGCTGGTTCAGCGCGCGGGCCAGATCGCCATCGGCCAGGGCCGGCATGGCCTGCCATTGCTGCGCCGGCGTCTGGGCATTGGCGTTGGCAAGCTGCGTCGGGTTTGCTGTCTCGCTCAGCGAGGCCGAGCTATCGGTCGGTGACTGAGCCTGCGCCGGGCTTGGGGGCTGGTCAAGCTCGGCGAGCCATGCCAGTCGGGCCGCCAGCAGCGCTGCGGTGTGCAATGCCGCTGCAAGGGTCTGGTCGAGCAAAGCGGCGGAGGGTGACTCGGGGGCCAGGTCCCGCATCGCTTGGACAGCCTGGCAGGCCTGGCGGGTGTCGTCGGGCATGCCGGTGCCGGCCGCTTGGGTGCAGGCTTGATGCAAATCGGTCAGCGCGCGGTTGGCGTCGGCAGTCCAGCGCTGCAGGCGCTGTTGCCGGTCGGCGCTCGCGCGCATCGCGTCGTCCAGGTGCTGGCGCAGTTCGTTGAAGCGGCTTTGTTGATCGGGTTGCAGCAGCCTGGCGTCCAATGCCAGCCAGTCGCGGTCGATCGCGGCCAGGTGGTTGAGCGCCACAGCCTGCGGGTCGGTCAACCGCGCCAGCGCCTCGATCAGTGTTTCGGCTTTGGTGCGCGACTCGCGCTGCGCTACCGCCGCTTCGAACCGGCGTTTGGCCTCGCTGTGGACCCGTCGATCATGGTTGCGGAATTCGCGTTCGGCCCGGCGTAGCGCGTCTTCACTTTCCAGCAGTGCTACCGCGGCGAGCTTGATGTCTAGCAAGGGCGATCCGGCCGCCACGGCCAGCAGCGCAGCATCGTCGCCTTGCGCCAAGGCCAGTCTGGGGCTCCACAAGGCTTTGTCGTCTGCTATCTGTTTGGCCTTGATCTCCGATTTGGAGGGCCCTGCGGGCTGAGGCTTGTGGATGACCTGCGCGGCAGCAGGAGTCGCTTTCGGCGCGCCAGGGACGCTGCGTTTTTTGAAGAGCCAGCTCAGCATGGGGTCGCGGTGCGAGGCACCGGTCAGGTCGGTAGAACGGATGAATGCCGGGCGGTCGCCGGCGCTGCGCGCAGTGTAGGTGCAGTGCGCTCAGGCCGATCGGCGCGCTGCAGGCTTGGCGGTGGCGGCTGGCGTCAACGCCAAAGCGGCGATTCAGCCCAGCACCACCAGGGGCAACACGACACCAAAGGACCAGCGCTTGCCGCAGGCGCTGGCCACCCGGCCCAGACAACGCGTGCCGAGCTGGAAGCCAAGGCGCATGACCACGCTGTCAGTGACTCGCCGTTGTGGCGGTGCTGTCAGGGTTCGAGCTGCATCGTCACCAAGATGCGCGCGACCATGTTGTAGGCCGCGATCACGCCCACCAGCTCGAACATCTTCTGGTCGCTGCCGAGCACGGCGCGGGCACGGGCGAAGGTGGCGTCGCTGACCTTGACTTGGCGCGTCATTTCAACCACCAGCGCGAGCGTGGCCTGCTGGTCCGGGCCGAACAAGGGATCGGCGGCCACTGCGGTGTCGTCGCCCAAGCGGCGCAGCGCGGCCAACTGCTCCGGGCTGCCGCCGGCTTCCAGGTAGATCGGGGCATGGTGGTAGAACTCGAACTCGGCGCCGGTCAGCACCGCGACACCGCACATCGCCAACTCGCGCAGCAGCGGTGGCAGGTCGAGCGCACCACGAACCCGGCCCATCAACTCGCCCCAACCGGTGGCAAACGCCGGGCTGTGCAGCAGCAAGCGGTCGAGGTCCGTCAATTCGCCGCCGCGGCGCTTGCGGATCGAGGCCACCAGATCGGTCGAGCCGACCTGTTCGTTGCTGAGCAAGGGAAGTCGGGTCATTTGAGGTCCTGGTTGCGTTGGGTGTTGCGGCTGGCCTTGCGACTATTTGAACAAGTCCTTGACCCTGTCGGTCCAGCTCTTGGCATTGGGCGAGTGCTTCTCGCCGCCTTTCTTCAGCGCCTCATCCAGTTCCTTGAGCAGCTTGCGTTGATGCTCGGTGAGCTTGACTGGCGTTTCCACCGAGACATGGGCGTAGAGGTCGCCTGGATAACTCGAGCGCAGGCCCTTGATGCCCTTGCCACGCAGTCTGAAGGTCTTGCCGTGCTGGGTGCCTTCGGGCAGCTCGATCTCGGCTTTGCCGGCCAGCGTGGGTACTTCGATCGACCCGCCCAGCGCGACGGTCGTGAACGACACCGGCACGGTGCAGTGCAGGTCGTCGCCGTCGCGTTCGAAGATGTCGTGGTCTTTGACGCGGATCTCGATGTAGAGGTCGCCCGCCGGGCCGCCGTTGGTGCCGGGTTCACCGTTGCCGGCCGATCGGATCCGCATGCCTTCGCCGACGCCGCCGGGAATCTTGACCTCGAGCGTCTTCTGGCGTTTGATCTTGCCTGCGCCGTTGCAGCTGGTGCAGGGCTCGGGGATGATCTTGCCGCTGCCGTGGCAGTGCGGGCAGGTCTGTTGGATGCTGAAAAAACCCTGGCGCATGTGTACCGTGCCAGCGCCGTTGCAGGTGGTGCAGGTTTTGGCGCTGGTGCCGGGCTTGGCGCCTGTGCCATGGCAAGTATCGCAACTCTCCCAGCTCGGGATCCGGATCTGCGCGTCCTTGCCGCGTGCGGCTTCCTCGAGGGTGATCTCCATCGCGTAGCTCAGGTCGGCGCCGCGGAACACCTGCTGCCCACCGCCACCGCCACGCCGGCCGCCGCCATTGAAGATGTCGCCGAAGATGTCGCCGAAGGCCTCCGCGAAACCGCCCATGCCTTCGGCACCCGGCCCGCCCCGGTTCGGGTCGACGCCGGCGTGGCCGTGCTGGTCGTAGGCCGCGCGCTTCTTCGGGTCCGAGAGCATCTCGTAAGCCTCTTTGGCCTCCTTGAACTTCTCTTCGGATTTCTTCGTGTCGTCGCCTTCACCCTGGTTGCGGTCAGGGTGGTGCTTCATGGCCAGCTTGCGGTAGGCCTTTTTGATGTCGTCGTCGGCGGCGTTCTTGGGTACGCCGAGGATGTCGTAGAAATCGCGCTTGGCCATGGATCAATCTCAGACTTGGAAAACGAAACCGCCGCGTTGAGGGACAGGCCATGGACTGTCACCCCGAACGCGGCGAAATGTAGGCGCAGCCCCAAGGGCTGCGACCCATATCACTTCTTGACTTCCTTGAATTCGGCGTCAACCACATTGTCGTCGGCCGCAGCTTTCGGCGCTGCACCTGCCGGTGATTCAGCGCCTGCCGGGCCGCCCGCAGCCCCGGCCGCAGCAGCGGCTTGCTCGGCATACATCTTCTCGCCCAGCTTCTGGCTCACCGTCATCAAGGCCTCGGTCTTGGCGTCGATCGTGGCTTTGTCATCACTCTTGAGTGCTTCTTCAGTCTCTTTCAGCGCTTCTTCGATCTTTTCTTTCTCGCCTGCGTCAAGCTTGTCGCCGAACTCGCCCAAGCTCTTGCGCACCGAGTGGATCATGCCGTCGGCTTGGTTGCGGGCTTGCACCAGTTCAACCTTCTTGGCGTCCTCGGCCGCGTTGAGCTCGGCGTCCTTGACCATCTTCTGGATCTCGTCTTCGGTCAAACCCGAGTTCGCCTTGATGGTGATCTTGTTTTCCTTGCCAGTGGCCTTGTCCTTGGCGCCGACGTGCAGGATGCCGTTGGCGTCGATGTCAAAAGTGACCTCGATCTGCGGCAAACCGCGCGGCGAAGGCGGGATGCCTTCGAGGTTGAACTCGCCCAGGCTCTTGTTGCCCACGGCCAACTCGCGCTCACCCTGGTAGACCTTGATCGTCACCGCCGGCTGGTTGTCGTCGGCGGTCGAGAAGGTTTGGGCGAATTTGGTCGGGATCGTCGTGTTCTTCTTGATCATCTTGGTCATCACGCCGCCCAGCGTCTCGATGCCCAGGCTCAGCGGGGTGACGTCAAGCAGCAGCACGTCTTTACGCTCGCCGCCCAGCACCTGGCCCTGGATCGCCGCACCGACCGCAACCGCTTCGTCAGGGTTGACGTCCTTGCGCGGTTCCTTGCCGAAGAACTCCTTGACCTTTTCCTGCACCTTGGGCATGCGGCTCATGCCGCCGACCAGGATCACGTCGTCGATCTCGCTGACCTTGACGCCTGCGTCCTTGATCGCGACCCTGCAAGGCTCCATCGTGCGCTCGATCAACTCATCGACCAGCGACTCGAGCTTGGCACGGGTGAGCTTGATGTTGAGGTGGCGCGGGCCGTTGGCGTCGGCCGTGATGTAGGGCAGGTTGACATCGGTCTGGGTGTTGCTCGACAGCTCGATCTTGGCTTTTTCGGCCGCTTCTTTCAGGCGCTGCAGCGCCAGCACGTCCTTGGTCAGGTCGACGCCTTGTTCTTTCTTGAACTCGGCGACGATGTAGTCGATCAAGCGCTGGTCGAAGTCTTCGCCACCCAGGAAGGTGTCGCCGTTGGTCGACAGCACCTCGAATTGCTTTTCACCGTCGACATCGGCGATCTCGATGATCGAGATGTCGAAGGTGCCGCCACCCAAGTCGAACACCGCGATCTTGCGGTCACCGGTGGTGTGCTTGTCAAGACCGAAGGCCAGCGCCGCAGCGGTGGGCTCGTTGATGATGCGCTTGACATCCAGACCAGCGATGCGGCCAGCGTCCTTGGTCGCTTGGCGCTGGCTGTCGTTGAAATAGGCCGGCACCGTGATCACGGCTTCGGTCACTTCTTCGCCCAGGTAATCCTCGGCGGTTTTCTTCATCTTGCGCAGCACTTCGGCGCTGACCTGGGGCGGCGCGATCTTCTTGCCGCGAACCTCCACCCAGGCATCGCCGTTGTCGGCGGCGGCGATGGTGTAAGGCATCAGGTTGATATCTTTCTGCACTTCCTTTTCGGAGAATTTGCGACCGATCAGGCGCTTGACGGCGTACAGCGTGTTGCGCGGATTCGTCACGGCCTGACGCTTGGCCGACGCGCCGACCAGCACTTCACCATCTTCCTGGTAGGCGATGATCGATGGCGTGGTGCGGGCACCCTCGCTGTTTTCGATCACCTTGGTGGTGTTGCCTTCCATGATCGCCACGCAAGAATTGGTGGTGCCCAGGTCGATGCCGATGATTCTGCCCATGTGATGCTCCAGTAGAGGATGTTTGCTGTTGTTTGAGATGCGGGCCGGCCAGTGACTTTCAAGGCCGCGGTTCACACGGCGCACCGGCGTTTGCTTCAGATCACTTGGGCGCGGCCACCGTGACCAACGCGGGCCGCAGCACCCGGTCAGCGATCAGGTAGCCTTTTTGCAGCACGGCCACCACGGTATTGGCATCCTGATCGGCTGGCACGACGCTGATGGCCTGATGTTGGTGCGGATCGAACTTGGTGCCGGCAGGCGGTGCGATCTGCAGCACCTTGTTGCGGTCAAGCGCCGCGCCCAGTTGGCGCAAGGTGGCGTGAACGCCTTCAAGCACTTGCTCGACCTTGGCATCGGGCATCGCGATGGCGGCCTCCAGGCTGTCCTTGACCGGTAGCAGGCTCTCGGCAAAGGATTCGATCGCGAACTTGCGGGCCTTGCTGATGTCTTCATCTGCGCGGCGCCGGGTGTTCTCGGCCTCGGCTTTGGCTCGCAGATAGGCATCAGAAACCTCAGCGTGCTTGGCCTCCAACTCAGCCAATCGTTGCGTCAGGATTTGCTCGGCACTGAGGGTCGGAATTTCAATTCCTGGCTCTGAGGGGTTGGCGGTTTGATCGGCTGAATGTGGCACGGTGGTGTGGTTCTCCGGCGTCGTCATGTCGGGGGCTTTTCGGGGTTTTCTGAAGGGGTTGAACACAGTCAGTCTCGATATGGGGGCCCAATCCCGTGGTTCAAGAGGGGTATTTCGGCGCTGGTGTTGGGTCTGACGCCGAGATCGGTCGCCGGCCCGGGCGCAGTGCTCGACGCCAGCAGCGACGACGCGGCTTCAACTGTCGTCGACCGACGCGCTCCAGCGCTGCCAGTCGTGCTGGGTGCGCTCAATGTCACGCCGATCGCGTTTGGTCGGTCGACCTTGCTCGATCGACAGCGCCGGCTCCGCCGCCAGACGGCGGGCTTCAGCAGCCCGGGTCCGGTCTTGAATGCTGTCAGCGGTTTCCTCGTACAGCGCCTGGGCCTGTGGCGCCGGGCCTCGAACCATGCTCAAGCCCATGACCACGATCGTGCGTTGCACCGGCCCTTGGCGCATCACCACGGTGTCGCCAATCCTCAGATCGCGCGAGGGCTTGGCTTGTTGGGCGTTGACGTTGATGCGGCCTTTGTCGATCTCTTCGGTGGCCAGCGAACGGGTCTTGTAGAAACGGGCTGCCCAGAGCCATTTGTCGAGCCTCATCGCTGCGGCTGCCGCCACGGGCAAGTTCTTTGCGCTCTTGGTCATCAGGTCAGCCGATGGTGTGGTCCAAACCCGGGTGCAAGCTCAATCTTGTGCACCCATGGCCAGCGCGCGTTGGCGTTGTGCAGCCAAGGCCTCAGGATCTGCCGCCACGCGGGTCGGCCACCCTTGCAAGTGGCGTTCGGCCAAGTCGCCGAGCGCCGCGATCCAGTCTGGTGAGTCGTTGAGGCAGGCGATGAAATTGAACTTCTCGCCGCCGGCCGCGATGAAAGCGTCCCTGGCCTCGATCGCGATCTCTTCGAGTGTCTCGAGGTTGTCCGCAGCGAAGCCCGGGCAGATCGCGTCCAGGTGTTTGATGCCTTCGCCCGCCAGTCGCTTGACGCTGGGCTCGGTGTAGGGCTCTAGCCACTTGGCCCGCCCCAGACGGCTCTGGAAGGTCACGATGAAGTCGTCAGGCGCCAGCGCCAGCGCTTGTGCCAGCAGCCTGGCGGTCTTGTGACATTCGCAGTGGTAGGGGTCACCCAGCGCCAGGCTGCGTGCCGGCACGCCGTGAAAGCTCATCACCAGCTTCTGGCCGCGGCCTTGCTTGGCCCAATGGGTTCGCACGCTGTGGGCCAGTGCCGCGATGTAGCCAGGATCGTCGTGGTAGTGGTTGATGAAACGCAGTTCGGGCACGCGACGCACACGCAGCGCCCATTGAGCGACTGCGTCGATGCTGCTCGCCGTGGTGGCAGCGGCAAATTGCGGGTAGAGCGGCAACACCAGCAGTCTTGTCACGCCAGCGGCTTTGAGCTCGTCCAGCGTGCGGTCGACTGCTGGCTCGCCATAGCGCATCGCGTGGCGAACGACGAGTTGGTGGCCGCGTGCTTGCAGCAGGTCTTGCAAGCGCGCGGCCTGCGCGGCGGTCCAGGTCAGCAAAGGCGAGCCGGCGTCGGTCCAGATCGAGGCGTATTTGGCCGCTGACTTGGCCGGTCTCAGGCGCAGGATCACGCCGTGCAGGATCAGCCACCACAGTGGTCGGGGGATCTCCACGACGCGCCGGTCCCACAGGAATTGCCCGAGGTAGCGCCGAAGCGCAGCAGCCGTGGGCGCCTCGGGTGTGCCCAGGTTGACCAGCAGCACGGCGCTGCGTTCGGCATTGCCGTGGGCGTAAGGGGGTTCGGGGGCGAAGCTCATCGGGGACGATTGTCGGCGATGCGCGCTGGGTGTGGATGCACGTCGGGCGCAGTCGTGCTGGGAGCGGACTGGTCAAGGTCGCAGAGGCAGGGTGTCGCCGAACGACATGAGCTCGAAACGAATACTGGGCGCCGTGGGATCGCTGGGCGAGCCGCCCAGGCCGATCCAACCCGAGCCATGGAGCGTGCATTGGCGGCGTCGCAGCGTGATGGTTTCCACGGCGTTGCCGAACCGCACATAGGTGCCGTTGTAGCTGAGATCGGTGAGATGAAAAGCCCCGCCCTGCCAGTCCAGCCTAGCGTGCGAGCGTGAAACACGGCCATCGTCGACTCGAAAATTGGCCTGTCGGCTGCGGCCCAGCATGACGGGCATGTGGGCACCGTCAAAAACCTCCTTGCTGTCGAGCCAGACCAGTCGAACCGATTCGGGCTCCATGGTTCTGGCCACCTCGCCGAACTGGGTGGCGACCGCATCGACCGCGCGGCGGCGACCCAACACGTGTACATGGACCGGCGCAGCGCGGCCGCGCAAGTGCATCCAGTCGAGCGAGCGAAAGCGCGGTCTGAGCACCATCGACAGGCCTGCCAGCACTTCGTCGGTGACCAGTGTTTCGTTGTCGCTCGCGTGGTCGATCAGGCGTGCGGCGACGTTGACAGCGTCGCCGAAGCAATCTCCTGCCATCTCGACCACTTCGCCACGCGCCAGCGCCACTTGCAAGCGCAAGCTGCGCAGACCGGCAGAGGCGCCATGCTCACGACCCCGGCTGACCAAGCGGTCGAGCTCTTCGTGCATCTGCTGTGCCGACTGCAAGCCATCGGCCGAGCTGTCGAACACCGCCATCAAGCCGTCGCCCAGGGTCTTGACCAGTTCGCCGCCGCAAGCCGGCACCGCCCGTGCCAGTGCATTGACAGTGTGCGTCACCACCGATGTGGCTTCAGCGTTGCCCAGGCTGCCATAGAGCGCTGTGCTGCCCCGCAGGTCGGCGAACAAAACTGTCCGTTCAGCAATGCTCGTCATGCAAGACAGTTTAATCGTGAAAATGTGACGCTTGGGCAGCGCGGCTGACCTTGATTCGACGCGTCCAAAAAAGGGCTGAAATCCTGCGCTGAGGCCCACTCTCGGCGGCCCGGGCGCGCCGGCCCGAGCGATCAGCGCCCGTGCGTCGATGCCGCTGACAAATTCTTCTTCAGCTCGGCCGTCAGTGCGAACAAGGCGTTTCGGCGTTCTGTGGCCGCTTCAGACAGTTCACCAGATTCGATCAACCACTGCAGTTCGTCGGCCACCGCTCGCTGCTGCAGTCGGCGCAGCACGGCCTCGACCAGCAGTGCGGGCGACTCCTCGTCTTCGACCTCGTGGTAGCCAGCCAACCGGTCCAGCAGTTCACGCAGCTTGGACTGGTCGAGCTCCAGATCTTCGGCTGCCCCGGTTTGACCGCCGCGCAACTCGTCGAGCAGCGCAGCCATCGTGACGGCGCCGTGTTCATGCAGCACGCGCTCCAATCCGGCAAAAAACTGGTTGTAGGGTGCAGGCTGGGCGATCAGAAAATCATGCGACTCGCCAGGCAGGTCAAGCCACACCGCGGCATGGCGAGCCAGCAGCCAAGCCGTGCGGTCAAGCAAAGTGGCGGCCTGGGGCGGCAGGCGCCGGCCCTCCATGGGGTGCAGGCGAAGCCGCCCATTGGCCTGGCGATTGTTGCGCCACCTGCTGCTGTCCCGGTCTTGGTAAGCCCTTGGGTCGTCATCGTCGGCGCGGTCGCCTCGGTCTGACGCATGCGCCGAGCCTGCGGCATCGGGTCCGGCGCGCGGCTTGCCTCGCTTAGCCCAATGGGCTTGGAGCACTTCGACCGCGATCCCGCCCAACTTGGCCAAGGCTTGCACCAGTTGCTCGCGCAGCAGTCCATCGGGCAGCAATTCGACCAAGGGGCCGGCCTGCGTCAGCATTCGCGAGCGACCCTCCGGGGTCGCCAGATCGCAGTCGGCGCCGGCCTGCGCAATCAGTTGGGCCGACAGCGGCACGGCCTGGGCCACCTCGCGCTCGAAAGCCTCGGGGCCTTGTTCGCGGATAAAGGAATCGGGGTCGTGTTCGGCTGGCAGGAACAGGAAGCGGACGCTGCGCAGGTCGCTGGCATGAGGCAGGGCCGCCTCGAGCGCGCGCCCAGCCGCGCGGCGTCCGGCGGCGTCGCCGTCGAAGCTGAAGATCACCGACTCGGTGAAGCGGAACAGCTTGGCCATATGCTCTGCGGTACAGGCTGTCCCCAGCGTGGCCACCGCGTTGGGATAACCCCACTGGGCCAGCGCCACCACGTCCATATAGCCTTCGACGACCAGTGCGTAGCCCTTGGCCCGCAGCCCCTGGCGAGCCTCGAACAGGCCGTAGAGTTCTTGCCCTTTGTGGAAGACCGGCGTTTCAGGCGAATTGAGGTACTTGGGTTCGCCGACATCGAGCACCCGGCCGCCGAAGCCGATGACCTCCCCGCGCACCGAGCGGATCGGGAACATGATCCGGTCGCGAAAGCGGTCGTAGCGTTTTTGCTCCTCACCTTCGTCGCCGCTGACGATCACCAAACCGCATTCGCTGAGCAGCGGGTCGTCGTAGCGCGGAAACACCCCCGCCAGCGTGCGCCAGCCCTCGGGGGCGTAGCCCATGCCGAAGCGGGCTGCGACGGCGCCGGTCAGGCCGCGTTTTTTCAGATAAGCCACCGCGCGGGGACTGGCCTTGAGTGCGCTGCGGTAATGTTCGCCGGCTTTGGCCAGTACTTCGCTGAGCGTGGCGCGCTGGGACTTTTCGGCGTCGGCGCGAGCCCGGTCTTCAGGGCTGTCTTGGCGCTCGGGCACCGTCAGCCCGACTTGCTGAGCCAGGTCGCGCACCGCGTCCATGAAGCCCATGCCATGGTGTTCGGTCAGGAATCGGATGGCATCGCCGTGAACCCCGCAGCCGAAGCAGTGGTAGGTTTGGCGCGAAGGGCTGACGATAAAGCTGGGCGATTTTTCGCCGTGGAACGGGCACAGGCCCTTGTGGTTGATGCCGGCCTTTTTCAGTTCGACATGGCGCCCCACGACCTCGACGACGTCGACACGGGACAGCAGATCCTGGACAAATCCTTGAGCGAGCACCCCGGCAGTCTATCCAAGCGCGAGATGCCGGCGCCTGAAATGACAGCGGCCCGGTATCACCCGGGCCGTCAGGACTCAGCAATGCTGCCGAATCAGGTCGAGATCAGATCGTGAAATCAGAGATCTTTGCACCCGCAGCCAATGCTGCCTTGAGCCACTTGGGCTGCAGGCCGCGGCCGGTCCAGGTATCACCAGTGGCGGCATTGCGGTATTTCGCAGCAACCTTGCCGGTGGGTTTGACCACGCCTGCAGCGCGGCCGCTGACGGACTTGCCAGCGATATCGGCAGCGCTCAGGCCAAACTCGGCCATCATGGTCTTGACCCGACCGATGGCCTCGGCTCGCGCTTCACGCTGAACATCGCTGATGCGTTTTTCGATTTCAGCGCGTTGTGACAGCAGATCTTGCAGTGTGGACATATTAGTACCCCGTTGAAATTGACGACTGCGCTAGTGTACTGCAGTTTTCTGAAACACTTCCACAGGAATTTTTCCGGATAATCCTGATATCACAGCCGAACGCTTTGCGGTTCAGGCCGCAGGTGGCACGTAACCGGCTGGTTGATCCACGCCTTCACCAAAGAAGTAGCGTTCCATTTGCCTTGCCAGATACTGGCGCGCGCGCTGGTCGGCGAGGTTGAGGCGGTTTTCGTTGACGAGCATGGTTTGGTGCTTGAGCCAGAGCGCCCAGGCTTCTTTGCTGACGTTAGCATAGAGTCGCTTGCCCAACTCGCCTGGGTAGGGGACGAAATCGAGACCATCGGCCTCTTTCTTCAGATAGACGCATTGCACGGTGCGGGCCATGTTGATTCTCCTTGGCGGGTTGGACTTCTAGCGTTGGGGCTTCAGCCCAATTTCTTGACCAGAACCTGCGAGCGCCGGTCCCAGTTGTACTTGCGTTTGCGAGCTTCGGGCAGCCAATCGGGGTCGACGGGCGCAAAGCCGCGTTTGATGAACCAGTGCATGGTGCGGGTGGTGAGCACGAAGATACTGTCCAGCCCTTGCGCCTTGGCGCGCTGCTCGACCCGTTTGAGGATGCGTTCACCGTCACCCTCGCCCTGGACCGCAGGCGAGACCGTCAGCGCCGCCATTTCGCCAGTGCGGGATTCAGGGTAGGCGTGCAGCGCAGCGCAACCGAAGATCACGCCGTCGTGGGAGATCACGGTGTAATTGGCGATGTCGCGCTCGATTTCATTGCGTTCACGCCGCACCAGCGTGCCGTCCCGCTCAAAGGGCTCGATCAGTTGCAGGATGCCGCCGACGTCGTCGGCCGTGGCTTCGTGCAGGCTCTCGAGTTTTTCATCGACGACCATGGTGCCAATGCCGTCGTGGGTGAAAATCTCTTGCAATATCGCGCCGTCGACCGCAAACGGCAGGATGTGGGATCGCTCGACGCCGCCTTCGCAGGCTTTGACGCAGTGCTGCAGGTAAAAGCCCAGATCGGTCGGTGCGACCGGGGGGGGGCAGGTGCTGAGCAGGCGGCGCGCATCGGCCAGCGCGAGTTCGGTGTCGATCGCGCTCTCGAGGTTGTCGGGGTCTTCACGGATGCCGGCAATCTCGGTCATGAACAGCAGTTTGTCGGCGTGCAACGCGATCGCTGTGGCGGTGGCGACTTCCTCCATCCGCAGATTGAAGGCCTCGCCGGTTGGCGAAAAACCGAACGGGCTCAACAAGACCAGTGCTCCGATATCGATCGCGCGTCGAATCGTTGCCGAATCAACCCGCCGTACCAGCCCCGAATGAATGAAGTCGACACCATCGACGATACCCACGGGCCGGGCCGTGAGGAAATTGCCCGATACCACCCGCACCGTGGCATTGGCCATCGGCGTGTTGGGCAAACCCTGCGAAAACGCCGCCTCGATCTCGAAGCGCAATTGGCCGGCGGCCTCTTCTGCGCAGTCGAGTGTGATCGCATCGGTGATCCGGATACCGTGGCTGTAGCGCGAGCTGTGACCTTTGGCCGCGAGTTGTTCGTCGACTTGCGGTCGAAATCCATGTACCAACACCAGTTTGATACCCATCGCGTGCAGGATTGCCAGGTCCTGGACAAAGGCATTGAGCTTGCCGGCGGCAATCAACTCGCCGGCCATGCCGACGACGAATGTTTTGCCGCGGTAGGCGTGGATATAGGGCGCGACGGCTCTAAACCAGGGAATGAAAGTGTGTGGAAAGACCAGGCTCATAGTGTCAGGTATTGTGCCGCAGCGCGTTCAAGGCTAGCCATGCTGCGGCAACGCGTTTGATTCAATGCCTGTCGTGGGTCAGGTGCCGAGTTGATGGCCCAGGGTCGATCAACCCAGCCGGGCGTCAACCCAGGGCTTGGGCCAATGCCTGCAGCAGGCCTTCAGGGTCTTCTGCAGGCAGTGAATGGCCCGAATTCAGCGTCACGATGCTGGCTTTGAGCGCGGCGGCGATTTCGCGCGTACTGCGCGGCGGTGTCATCTGGTCCTGCGCGCCCAGCACCATCGTCACCGGACACCGAACCTGGGCCGCTGCCGCGAATGCGTTGGCGTAGCGGTCGCAGACGCTGAAGTCATGGTGGAACAAGTTGATCGCGCAGCCCTTGGCATTCGGTCCCGCCAGCACGCGGCGCATCAGCGCCCGGTTGCTGCCGTGCAACCACATGCCCGGGCCTGGGAACGAGGGCTTGGCGGCGAGGGTGCTGATCGAGAACGCGTTGACCATGTCGATGGCCTTGAGCGGCGCATCGCGCGCGGTGTCGAGCAAGGCTTGCGAAACCTTCATGGGGTAGGCCGTGCCCACCATCACCAAGCGCTGCACCAGGTCGGGAGCCCGTGCAGCGGCCTCTAGCGCAATCAGCGAGCCCATGCTGTGACCCACCAGCGTGGCCTGGCTGCGAACGCCGGCGGCCGCCAACAGGGCCAGCAGCCAGTCAGCCGACGCTTCCACCGAATCAGGCATCGGTCCAGGGCTGCGGCCGTGGCCTGGCAGATCGATCGCCAGCACGCCGTGGCCGTGGTGGGCGCACCAGCGAGCCAGCAATGTCCAGACGCTATGGTCGTGCAGTGCGCCGTGGCAGAACACGACGCAGGGCAGCGTCGGATCTAAGGGTTTGCCCCCTGTGTAGGCGTAAGCCGGCACTGGGCCGCTCGCTGCGTTGACGATCAGATTCATGCCGATTTCTCCGCTGCCTTCAGCGCGCGCTTGAGGTCGTCGATCAAATCGTCGGCGTCCTCCAGTCCAATCGACAGCCGAATCGTGCCGGCGCTGATGCCGGCACGCGCCAGCGCGGCATCGTCCATCCGGAAATGCGTGGTCGATGCCGGGTGGATCACCAGCGAGCGGCAATCGCCGACATTGGCCAGGTGCGAGAAGATCTTCAATGCATCGATGAAGGCCACGCCCTGGGCTCTGGAGCCTTTCAGGTCGAAGCTGAACACCGCGCCTGCGCCGCGCGGCAGCAGCACCTTGGCCAGCGCATGGCTGGGGTGGGATTCGAGCTCGGGGTAGCCGACCCGCGCAACCATCGGGTGCGCAGCCAGGAAACCCACGACCTTGCGCGAGTTCTCGATATGGCGCGCCATGCGCAGCGGCAAGGTTTCGATGCCTTGCAGGATCAGCCAGGCGCTGTGCGGGCTCATACAGGCGCCGAAGTCACGCAGTCCTTCGCGGCGCGCTCGCAGCAAGAACGCACCGACCGTGCTCTCCTCGGTGAACACCATGCCGTGAAAGCCCTCATAGGGCTCGGCCAGTTCGGCAAAACGGCCCGAGCGCTGGTGTGCCGCGTCCCAGTCGAAGACACCGCCGTCGACCAGCAGGCCGCCGACCACCGTGCCGTGGCCTGACAAGAACTTGGTGGCTGAGTGCATGACCAGGTCCGCGCCGTGGTCCAGCGGTTTGAGCAGCCAAGGCGGTGTGAAGGTCGAGTCCACCAGCAGCGGCAGGCCGGCGTCGTGGGCGACCGCTGACACGGTCGGGATGTCGAGCACCTCCAGCCCCGGGTTGCCCAGGGTTTCGCCGAACAGCAACCGGGTCTCGGGCCGGATCGCAGCGCGCCAGGCGTCGATGTCACCGGGCTGGACGAAGGTGGTTTCGATGCCGAATCGACGCAGTGTGTAGTGCAGCAGGTTGTGCGATCCACCATAGAGCGCGCTGCTGGCCACGATGTGGTGGCCGGCACCGGCAATTGTCGCGATGGCCAGGTGCAGCGCCGCCTGGCCGCTGGCCGTGGCGATCGCGCCGGCGCCGCCCTCCAGCGCGGCAATCCGTTCTTCCAACACCGCGTTGGTCGGGTTGCTGATGCGGCTGTAGACAT
This sequence comes from Betaproteobacteria bacterium, assembly GCA_010030205.1. Classification (GTDB taxonomy): domain Bacteria; phylum Pseudomonadota; class Gammaproteobacteria; order Burkholderiales; family Burkholderiaceae_C; genus Pseudaquabacterium. Next base: position 8,355 of record RGQD01000019.1, on the reverse strand, counting down.
GGCCGGATCGCTCCATGTTGAACAGCGAGGCGGCGTGCTCGCTGCTCTGGAACACGAACGAGGTGCTGAGGTGGATCGGCACGGCTCTTGCACCGGTGGCAGGGTCGGGCACTGCACCAGCGTGAAGCGCCAGCGTGTCAAATCCGGGGTCGCTGTATCCAGGCATGGTCAGGGTTCAAACTTAGCTGTTGCAGCGTTCAATTGTGTGCTATGTTTTTCCACCCGGCAGGCGCTTGCGCGACAAGCTCGCGAGCGACCCAAGCCGTATCACCCAGGAGAACCTCTATGAAAGTCAGCGACATCCTCCGCGTCAAGGGCAGCACCTTGTTCACCGTGTCCCCCGCGCAGTCCTTGCAGCACGCTGTAGAGACCATGGCGGGTAACGACATAGGCTCATTGGTGGTGATGGAATACGGTGATCTGGTGGGCATGCTCACCTTCCGAGAGGTGATCGCCGCGGTGGTCAAGAACAACGGCCAACTCGGCACGCTGACGGTTCGCACCGTGATGGACGACGCGCCGCTGACCTGCACGCCAGAGACCGAGATCGACGAGGTGCGCCGCATGATGCTGGGCCGCCACGCCCGCTATATGCCGGTCCAGGACGGCAGGACGCTGATGGGTGTGGTCTCGTTCTACGACGTGGCGAAGGCGGTGGTCGAGGGCCAGGACTTCGAGAACCGCATGCTCAAGGCTTATATCCGCGACTGGCCGGTCGACGAAGAAGGCGCCGAAGCGCCCAAGGCCTAGAAGCGGCGGCTGCGACAATCCTGCGGGCCCGGTGCTCTGATGGCGCCGGGCTTTTTCAATTTGCATCGTCAATTTGCATCGAGCCCACCATGTCCGGCAGCACCTTCGGCGACCTGTTTCGTGTCACCAACTTCGGCGAAAGCCATGGGCCGGCGATCGGCTGCGTGATCGACGGTTGCCCGCCCGGTCTGGCGCTGGGCGTCGAGGACATCCAGCCTGAGCTCGACCGCCGCCGCCCCGGCACCAGCCGCCATGTCACCCAGCGCAACGAGCCCGATGCGGTGGAGATCCTGTCCGGGGTCTACGAAGGCCTGAGCACCGGCACGCCGATCTGCCTGCTGATCCGCAACACCGACCAGCGCAGCAAGGACTACGGCAATATCCTCGACACTTTTCGCCCAGGCCATGCCGACTACAGCTACTGGCGAAAATATGGTTTGCGCGATCCTCGCGGCGGCGGACGCTCGTCGGCGCGACTGACCGCGCCGATGGTCGCCGCGGGCGCGGTCGCCAAGAAATGGTTGAGGCTTCAGCACGGCACGGCATTCACCGGCTGGATGAGCCAGTTGGGCGAGATCGCGATCCCTTTCGAGGATGCGTCGCAGATCCCGCTCAACCCGTTTTATTCGCCCAATGCTGGCGTCGTGCCGCAGCTCGAGGCCTATATGGACGAGTTGCGCCGCGCCGGTGACTCCTGCGGCGCGCGCATCGAGTTGCGCGCCACCGGCGTGCCCGTCGGCCTGGGTGAGCCGCTGTTCGACAAGCTCGACGCCGACATTGCCTGGGCGATGATGGGCATCAACGCCGTCAAGGGCGTCGAGATCGGCGACGGTTTCGGCGTCGTGCCGCAGCGCGGCAGCTGGCATGGTGACGCCTTGACACCGGCCGGTTTTGCCAGCAACCATGCTGGCGGCGTGCTGGGTGGCATCAGCACAGGTCAGGACTTGGTGGTGTCGATCGCGATCAAGCCCACCAGTTCGATCCGCAGCCCGAAGGCGTCGATCAACCGGGCCGGCGAGCCCACGCTGGTCGAGACCTTCGGCCGCCACGATCCCTGCGTGGGCATCCGTGCGACGCCGATCGCTGAGGCCATGCTGGCGCTGGTGCTGATGGACCATGCGCTGCGGCACCGCGCCCAGTGCGGCGATGTGCAGCTGTCGCAGGCGGCGATCGCGGGTTCAGCGGCCTGATTGGCGCTCAGCGGCGCTCAGCGAACCCGATCGGGGCCAGGGCGCAGCCTGTGGCGCCGCTGCGCAGTCCGTCGCCGCTGCCTGCACTTTGCCGGCAGACTCGGCACTTGATCGCATGGGGGATGGGGCGTAGTTGATCGCCACCCTACACTGCGGCTCGCTCGCCGGTGGCGGGCAGAACCATGAAGGAAGCATCGATGCGCAAGAGCTGGCTGATCGCGGCAAGCTTGGCGTTGCTGGCAGCGTTGGCTGGTGGGGCGGTCTGGATGAAGCAGCGTGGGTCTGCGGGTTCGGCGCAGGCCGCCAAACCGCCTGACGCCGCGGCGTCGGCACCGCTGGACTTCCGCGCCAACGAGGTGCTGCGGCCCAAGCGGGTCAATCTGCCGCAGCTCATCGAGTTCTCGGGCCCGCTGGTCGCGCCCAACACTGCCGTGCTGCGTTCCAAGGCCTCGGGCACCTTGCTCAGCCTGGACGTGGTCGAAGGCGCAAGAGTGCGTGCCGGCCAGTTGCTGGGCCGCATCGACATGGCCGACCTGGGCAGTCGAATCGCCGAACGCGGAGCCAACCTCGAATCGGCGCGTGCCACTTTGCTGCAAGCCGAACGCAGCCATGCCAGCAACGAGCGCTTGGCGCTGCAGAATTTCATCTCGCGCACTGCGCTGGACAGCTCGCGCGCCACCCTCGACACCGCTCGCGCAGCACTGGCTGCGGCCCAAGCTGCGCTGGCCACCACCGAGGTCGCGCAGCGTGATGCCAGCCTGATCGCGCCGATCGCTGGCATCGTCGCCAAGCGCCACGTGTTGCCCGGCGAGAAGGTCGCGGTCGAACAGCAAGTGCTGACCTTGGTTGACATCAGTACGCTGGAACTGGCCGGCAATGTCGGCACCCACGAGGTGGCCCGTTTGGCGCCTGGCATGGCGGTGCAGGTTCAGGTCGAGGGATTGGACGCAGCGCTGCCCGGCCGGGTTGCGCGCATCGCGCCGGCTGTCGAGCCCGGCACCAGGTCGATCGGCGTCACCGTGGTGGTGACCAATGTTGGCGAACGCTTGCGTGCCGGCCAGTATGCGGTGGCCCGTGTGGTCTTGCCTGATTTGCAGCAGCGACTGGTCGTGCCGCTGACGGCGCTGGGCTCGACCGGCGGTCAATCGCATGTCTGGCTGATTGACAAAGGCTTGCTGCTGCGCCGCGCCGTCACATTGGGCCGGCGCGACGAGGCCGGTGGCCAAGTTGAGGTGCTGTCGGGCCTGAGCGACGATGACCAGTTGCTGGCCCTGCGTTTCGACAACCTTCGCGAGGGCGCAGCTGCGCGGGTGCTGGTGTTGGTGGCGCCGGCGGTGGCCTCCGCTGCAGCGCTGCGCTGATCTTGGCCGTCTCTCACCAGCTCTGACAAAGGTCTCCGATGTGGATCACCCGTGTATCCATCGCCAACCCGGTGTTCGCTGTGATGGTGATGGTGGCGCTGTGCGTGCTGGGGCTTTTCGCCTACGCGCGCTTGGGCGTCGAGCAGATGCCCGATGTGTCGCCGCCAGGTGCCTACATCGAGGTCGCCTACCCCGGGGCCTCACCCGAAGCGGTGGAGCGCGAGATCACCAAGCTGGTCGAGTCGGCCATCAACAGCATTGCCGGCGTTCGCCGCATCAGCTCGCGCAGCCTGGAGGGCAAGAGCCAGACCAATGTCGAGTTCTCGCTCAACGCCGACATGAGCCGGGCGATGCAGGAGGTGCGCGACCGGCTGTCGTCCGTCCAGTCCAGCCTGCCGCGCGACGCCAAGGCGCCGACGGTGGCGCGTTTCAACAACGACAACAGCCAGCCCATCGTCGTGCTGGCCTTGCTCAGTCCGACCCGCAGCGCGCGCGAACTCTCGCTGGTGGCCGACCAGCAGATCGACAAACGCTTGCAGCGTGTCGAAGGCGTGGCGCGCATCGATATCTCTGGCCTGGCCACGCGCGAGGTTCGGATCGACCTCGACCCGGCGCGCTTGCGCAGCTATGGCGTCACGCCGGCCGAGGTGGCCACCGCGCTGCGCGAGGCCAATGCCGACCAACCCGTCGGGCTGTTGTCCGATCGCAGCCAGGATGCGATCCTGCGTGTCGAAGGCCGGGTGCGCGATCCGCGCGACTTCGCTGGCATCGTCGTGGCACGCCGCGGCGGCCTCGCGCTCACGCTCGGCGACCTGGGTTCGCTGGTCGAGCGCGAGAAAGAACTCGACTCCGTCGCTCGCATCAACGGCCAGCGAGCTGTCAGCTTCAACGTCTTCAAGCAGCAGGACGCCAACATCGTGGCCACCGGCGATGCGGTCAAGGACGCGATGGCCGAGTTGCGCAAATCGCTGCCGCCGGACATGGAGTTGCGCCTGATCTATGCCAACAGCGACTGGGTCAAGCAGTCGCTGACGGGCCTGAAGCGAACGCTGGTCGAAGGCGCGCTGCTGACCGTCTTGATCGTTTTCTTGTTCCTGCATTCCTGGCGCTCGACCATCATCACTGGCCTGACGCTGCCGATTGCGGTGATCTCGAGTTTCATCGCCGTCTACGCCTTCGGCTTCACGCTGAACTTCATGACGATGATGGCGCTCTCGCTGTGCATAGGTTTGCTGATTGACGACGCGATCGTGGTGCGCGAGAACATCGTGCGCCATGTCGGCATGGGCAAAAATCACCACCAGGCTGCATTAGAGGGCACGCAGGAGATCGGCTTGGCGGTGATGGCGACCACTTTTGCGCTGTGTGCGGTGTTCGTGCCGGTGGCTTTCATGGGCGGGATCATCGGTAAGTTTTTCTACCCATTCGGTGTCACGGTGGCGGTGGCGGTGCTGGTCAGCCTGTTTGTCAGTTTCACGCTCGACCCGATGCTGTCGTCGGTCTGGCATGACCCGCCAGCGCTGCGCATGAAACACCTGCCCGTGATCGGCGCGATGATCCGCGCCACCGACCGCGGCCTGGACCTGCTGCACCAGGTGTACGAGAGCTTGATTCGCTGGGCCTTCTCGGCGCGTCGTTGGCGATTGCCACTGCCGGCCTGGGGCCACGGTTTTGGACCCGATGCCAAGCGCGACAAGTCCAGCCGGCGCCAATGGCGTCGCGCCACGCTCACGCCGCGCGGCGTGGTGCTGTGCGTGGGTCTGGCAAGCTTTGCTGGGGCGATCGCGCTCGCGCCGCTGGTGGGCACCGAGTTCATCCCCGAGGTCGACCAGGGCTTCACCCAGCTCGCGCTGCGCCTTCCCGAGGGCAGCAGCCTGGAGCGCAGCGACGCCAAGGTGGCGCAGGTCGAGGCCATCGTGCTGGCGCTGCCCGAGGTCGCCTCGGTGTCGACCTTTGTGGGCGGCGCGGGCCAGCGCAACCAGGCCTGGCTCAACATCTCGCTCAAAGACCGCAAGGACCGCAGCCGCAGCCAGAAGCAGGTCGAAGCCGCCATCCGCAGCCAGGTCGCCACCATCCCCGGCACCGATGCGGCGCTGGGCTTCAACCGGCCGATCTATGTCGCGATCCTGGGGCCAGAGGCCGAGGGTCTGGCGCGTGTGGCGACCGAGTTCGCCGACAAGGTCAGGAAGATCCCCGGCACGGTCGACGTCGAGCTGTCGGTGCGGCCTGGACTGCCGGCTTACGCAGTGCGCCTGAAGCCTGCTGCGGTGCGCGAACTCGGCCTGACCGCACCTGCGCTCGCCGCCAGCCTGCGCGCTTATGTCAACGGCGAGATCGCGACCTACTGGACCACGCCTGACGGCGACCAGGTCGAAGTCGTGCTGCGTCTGAACCAGGCCCAGCGCGAGCGCATCGATCAGATGCGCAAGCTGCCGGTGGCGTTCTCCAAGGACGGCATACCGATCACGCTCGACAGCGTGGCCACGATCACGCCGGTGTACAACCCCGAGATCCTCAGACGCCAAAACCTGCAGCGCCGTGAAGCGGTATTCGCTGGCGTCAGCGGCCGCTCGGCCGGTGAGGTGGGCGACGACGTGCAAAAGTTGGTCAAGGCCACGGTGCTGCCGCCGGGCTACAGCTTCGACATCGGCGGCCAGACCAAGGACCAGCGGGAGGCGTTCGAGGCGATGATCGGTGCGATGGGGCTGGCGGTGATTTTCATCTACATCGTGCTGGCCAGCCAGTTCGGCAGCTTCTTGCAACCGATCGCGATCATGGCCAGCCTGCCTTTGGCGCTGATCGGCGTGATGATCGCGCTGCTGGTCTCGCGCAGCACGCTCAACGTGTTCTCGATGATCGGGCTGGTGATGCTGATGGGGCTGGTGACCAAGAACGCGATCCTGCTGGTGGACTTTGCCAACCAGGCCCGCAAAGCCGGCGCGACGGTGGCCGAAGCCTTGCTGGAGGCTGGCCTGACGCGGATGCGGCCGATCATGATGACGACCGCCGCGATGGTCTTCGGCATGTTGCCGCTGGCGCTCGCGCTGGACGAGGGCGGCGAGATGCAGGCGCCGATGGGGCGCGCCATCATCGGCGGCGTGATCACCAGCACCTTGCTCACGTTGGTGGTGGTGCCGGTGATCTACAGCTACCTGGTGCGCGACCGGCGGCCGCTGGCGGCCGATCGGGACTGAGCGCGCTGAGCGCCCCAAGGCCGGCCGAAGCCGGCCGCCCCCGTGGGGATCAAGTAAAGTGGCAAAGCCACATTTGCTTGAGAGCCCACTGGCCGGCACGTCGGGCGGCATGCCCATATTCACATTCGAAGGCCCAAAGATTCGGGACCGCTGGGTCCTCGGAGATCTCTACAGCCTCGCGAGGATGCTTCGCTGCGAGAACTGACGCCGCGCTTCGCAGGCATTGCGACCAAGCTCTGGCGCGAGCACAGCGCCAATTTCGGATCTCAGAAGAGAACGCCCGGGGATGACCCTCGCCGCTCGACCGTTGGGCTTCTAAACCAGCCCATCACCGGTCTCTCTGTTCGATGAAAGTGATTGCTGCTTTATAAATAATGCTATCATTTAAAGCGTGAACGGAACGCACCGCAAGACGCTTGAGAAGGTACTCGCGGATCCACTCAATGGGAACATCGAATGGGTCCGCATTGAGTCGCTGTTGAAGGCGACGGGGTGCAGAGTTGTTGAGGGAGCTGGTTCATCCGTCACTTTCGAGTTCAACGGTCGAAAGATGACGCTTCATCGGCCTCACCCTGGCAAAGAAGCTCTGCGCTATCGAGTCTTGGTGGTTCGCGAGTTCCTCGCAAGAATGGGAATCAAATCATGATCAATTCCATGTCCTACAAGGGCTATACGGCAAGCATGGTTTTCGATACAGAGGACAAGATCATCGTTGGGCGCGTCCAGGACGTTGACGACATCATTGCCTTCCATGGAGAGTCGGTAGTCGAGTTCGAGGCGAACTTTCATGTCGCCATCGAGGACTATCTGGCCGCATCCAAGGAACTCGGCTCGGCGCCGGAGAGGCCCGCAAGCGGCAAGGTCATGCTGCGCATTGCGCCTGAAGTACATGCCGCTGCACTCAAGGCGGCGGCTAGGAGCGGCACCAGCCTGAACAAATGGGCAGAGGGTGCTCTCGGCAAAGCGGCACGCAAGCCAGCCATACGGGTTGCCACGCGCAGCGAAGTCTCTCGCTGAGCATTGGCTCAAGCTGAGCCTTCTCAAGCGAGCAGATGCTGCGCCATGACGAAGCGCCGAGTGGGGTCCACCTCGACGCCGCTGGCGGTTGCCGATCGCGACTGACCGCGACACGAGGCCGCGGACCCCGATGGCGCGCTCAGGCTTCGGCGAAGTCGGCCATCGGCGGACAGCTACAAAACAGGTTGCGGTCGCCCCAGACGTTGTCGACCCGGCCCACCGGCGCCCAGTACTTGCCGCGCCGCAATGCGGCCACCGGCCAGGCCGCGTCTTCTCGGCGGTAGGCATGCGCCCAGTGGTCGGCGCAGACGGCTTGCGCGGTGTGCGGCGCGTGCATGAGGGGGTGGTCGTCGCGCGGCCAGTCACCTGCCTCGACTTTGCGAATCTCGCCGCGGATCGAGATCATCGCGTCGCAGAAGCGGTCTAGCTCGAGCAGGGGCTCGCTCTCGGTCGGCTCGACCATCAGCGTGCCGGCCACTGGAAAGCTCAGCGTCGGGGCATGGAAGCCGTAGTCGATCAAGCGCTTGGCGACGTCCTCGGCGCTGACGCCCGAGCTGTCCTTGAGCGGGCGCAGGTCGAGGATGCACTCGTGCGCCACGCCGCCGCCGCGGATGCCGGCATGCCCGCCCGAGAAGTGGATGCTGTAATGCCCGGCCAGCCTGGCAGCGACATAGTTGGCGGACAGGATCGCGCCCTCGGTGGCGGCGGTCAGGCCGTCTGCGCCCATCATGCGCATGTACATCCAGCTGATCGGCAACACGGCGGCGTTGCCCAACGGCGCTGCCGAAACCGCACCGACCCCGCCCGCCACGCCGCCGGTGACATGTCCCGGCAGGAATGGCA
>RGQD01000180.1 GCA_010030205.1 Betaproteobacteria bacterium | reverse complement strand
CTGGCGCCCAAGGTGGCGCTGTTCTCCAACATCGGGCTGATGGTGGCGATCCTTTTGTGGCGCCCGCAAGGCCTTTACCCGGTGACCAATCGCTGAGTGCCGAGATGATCAACAGACTGCTCTCCCACGACCTGCCGCGCAGCCGCTGGCTCGCGCTGATGCTGGTGCTGATCGTCATCGGCCTGGCCATTGCGCCGTTTGCTTTCCCCGGTAGCAAGGCGCTGGGCGTGGCGGCCAAGATGCTGGTGTTCATCCTGCTGGTGGCCAGCTACGACCTGCTGCTGGGCTACACCGGCATCGTCAGCTTCGCCCACACGATGTTCTTCGGCATCGGCGCTTACGGTGTCGCGATCGCGAGCCACCGGCTCGGTGCTGGCTGGGGCGCGCTGGCGCTGGGCGTGACGGTCGCGCTGGCGCTGTCGCTGGGCCTGTCCTTGCTGATTGGCTTGTTCTCGCTGCGCGTCAAGGCGATTTTCTACGCGATGATCACGCTGGCCGTGGCCTCAGCTTTCCAGACCCTCGCCTCGCAGCTCAGCGACTTCAGCGGCGGCGAAGACGGCCTGAGCTTCAAGAGTCCGGCCTGGCTGAGCCCGGCCTTCGAGTTGTTGGACGCGCCCTGGATGGGTCTGACGATAGATGGTCGGATCATCAGCTACTACCTGTTGTTCGCCGTCGTCACGCTGTCGTTCCTGGCCTTGCTGCGCATCGTCAACTCGCCCTTCGGCCGGGTGCTGCAAGCGATCCGCGAGAACGACTTCCGGGCCGAGGCGATCGGCTATCGCACGGTCGTGTTCCGCACCTTGAGCAACGTGATGGCGGCCTTGTTCGCCTGCGTCGCTGGCGCTCTGCTGGCGCTGTGGCTGCGCTACACCGGGCCTGACACCACGCTGAGCTTCGAGGTCATGCTCGACATCCTGCTGGCGGTGGTGATCGGCGGCATGGGCACGATGTACGGCGCGGTGGTCGGCGCGGTGCTGTTCGTGCTGGCGCAGAACTACCTGCAGGACCTGCTCAAGTTGGGTGCCCAAGCCTTCGACGGCGTGCCGCTGCTGGGTCAACTGGTCTCGCCCGACCGCTGGCTGCTCTGGCTAGGCTTGCTGTTCGTGCTGTCGGTCTACCACTTTCCCACCGGCGTGGTGGGCCGACTGCGTTCGATCAGCGCTGCCCGTCGGCGCCGATGATCGCCGGGCTGGTGTAGTCGAGCTCGCCGAGACCGAAGCGAACCTGTCTCGCATCACGGGCTCGGTCGGTCGACCGATCGCCCCGCAGTCCTGTTGGCGGCAAGACCCTCCCTAGAATGTTGGGCCTTGTCCCCAGGAGTGCGCCCGATGTCTGGCCGAACCAAGTTGTCCCCAGCCACCGAGCGTCAGCCCACCCCGCCGGATCAACCTGGCGACGCGACCGGGCTGATCCGCATCCGCGGTGCGCGCCAGCACAACCTGAAGAACCTCGACCTCGACATCCGCACCGGCGAGATGACGGTGGTCACAGGCCCTAGTGGCTCGGGCAAGTCCAGCCTGGTGTTCGACACGCTTTACGCCGAGGGCCAGCGGCGCTATGTCGAGACCTTCTCGGCCTACGCGAGGCAGTTTCTCGACCGCATGGACCGGCCGGCGGTCGACCGGGTCGATGGCGTGCCGCCAGCGATCGCGATCGACCAGACCAACCCGGTGCGCACCTCGCGCTCGACGGTCGGCACGATGACCGAGTTGAACGACCATCTCAAACTGCTGTTCGCCCGCGCGGCGCAATTGTTTGATCGGCAGACTGCGCAAGCGGTGCGGCACGACACGCCCGAGACGATCTACGCCAGCCTGATGGCGCGCGCCGCGGCGGCGGGCGACCCGCGTTTGGTGATCACCTTCCCGGTCGAGTTGCCCGAGACCGTGACCGCGGCCGAGGTCGAGCAGTGGTTGTCGGCCAGCGGTTTCACCCGGGTGCAGGCCGAGCGCGTGGTCGATCACCGGAAGGTGCTCGACGTGGTGGCCGACCGGCTGCGGCTGGCCGGCGCCGACAAGATCAGGGTGGTCGAGGCGATCGAGCTGTCGCTCAAGCGTGGCAGCGGCCGGGTCAATGTCTACTGCATGAATGAAGGCGCCGAGCCCGATCTTTGGCGCTACTCCACCGGCCTGCACTGCCCCGACAGCGACCTTCGTTACGCCGATCCGCAGCCCGCGCTGTTCTCGTTCAACTCGGCTTTCGGCGCCTGCGAGACCTGCCGCGGCTTCGGCCGGGTGATCGGCGTTGACATGGGGCTGGTGATCCCCGACACCCGCAAGACGCTGCGCAATGGCGCGATCAAGCCGTTGCAAACGCCCGCCTGGGCCGATTGCCAGAGCGACTTGCTGAAATACGCCGGCGAGGCAGGCATCCCGCGCGACACCTCCTGGCACCAGCTCAGCCAAGCCCAGCGCGACTGGGTGATCGACGGCAACCCGAACTGGGCCGGCAACTGGAACAAGCAGTGGTACGGCGTGCGCCGCTTCTTCGGCTACCTCGAGAGCAAGGCCTACAAGATGCACATCCGCGTGCTCTTGTCCAAGTACCGCAGCTACACGCCTTGCGGGGTTTGCGGCGGCGCCAGGCTCAAGCTCGAGGCGCTGCTGTGGCGTCTAGGCTCGAAAGCCGATGCGGACGGGGTGCAGAAGCCCGAGAAGCGTTTTATGCCGACCGGCGCAGCTTGGTCGCGCGAGCAACTTGAGGCCTTGCCGGGTTTGAGCCTGCACGACCTGATGATGCTGCCGATCCAGCGCCTGCGCAGCTTCTTCGACGGCGAAGCTGAGCCCCAAGACGCCTTCGGCGTCGCCCCCCCGAGAGCGAGCAGGCCGCTTGGGGCGGCCCGGCGCGGCCTGGACCTGCCCAGCACCATGCTCGACGAGGCGTTGAAACTGCTGCTCGACGAGATGCGAACCCGGCTGCGCTACCTCTGCGATGTCGGCCTGGGCTATTTGACGCTGGACCGCCAGAGCCGCACCTTGTCGGGCGGTGAGGTACAGCGCATCAACCTGACCACCGCGCTTGGCACCTCGCTGGTCAACACGCTGTTCGTGCTCGACGAGCCCAGCATCGGCTTGCACCCGCGCGACATGGGCCGCATCGTCGAGGCGATGCACAGGCTGCGCGATGCCGGCAACACGCTGGTGGTGGTCGAGCACGACCCGGCGGTGATGCTGGCGGCCGACCGGCTGATCGACATGGGGCCAGGGCCGGGTGAGCGCGGCGGTCAGATCGTCTTCGACGGCACGCCCGACGCGGCGCGCCATGCCGACACGCTGACCGGTGCCTACCTGGGCGCCCGCAAGCATGTGGGCATCGGCCTGCGACGCCTGGTCGTGGAGTCCACGCCCAAGCTGATCCTGCAGGGCGCGCGCGAGCACAACCTCAAGGATCTGGAGATCGTCTTCCCGCTGCAGCGCTTGACTTTGGTGACGGGCGTCAGCGGTTCGGGCAAGAGCACGCTGATCCAGGACGTGCTGGTGCCCGCGCTGCTGCGCCACTTCGGCAAGCCGACCGAGGGCGCGGGACAGCACGACGCGTTGCTGGGCATGGACTGGCTGAGCGAGGCAGTGTTCGTTGACCAAAGTCCGATCGGCAAGACCGCGCGCAGCAACCCGGCCAGCTATGTCGGCGCCTTCGACGAGATCCGCAAGCTGTTCGCTTTCGCGCCGCTCGCGGTCGAGCGCAGCTACAGCGCCGGCATGTTCAGCTTCAACGCCGGCAATGGGCGCTGCCCGACCTGCGGTGGCTCGGGCTTCGAGCATGTAGAGATGCAGTTCCTGTCCGACGTCTACCTGCGCTGCCCCGATTGCGATGGCAAGCGCTTCCGTGCCGAACTGCTGGAAGTCAAGCTGACCCGTGGCCCCCGGCAGCTGTCGGTGGCCGAGGTGCTCGAGCTCACCGTCGCCGAGGCGATGACCGTGTTTTCTGGCGATACCGCCGTCACCGCCAGGCTGCAGCCCATCGTCGATGTCGGGCTGGACTATGTGCGGCTCGGCCAGCCGGTACCCACGCTGTCAGGCGGCGAAGCACAACGGCTGAAGTTGGCAGGCTTTCTGGCCGACGCCGCGCAAGGACCCAGGCAACCCGCGGCCAAGCGCGGCACGCTGTTCCTGTTCGACGAGCCGACCACCGGCCTGCACTTTGACGACATCGCCAAGCTGATGCGCAGCTTGCGCAAGCTGCTCGAGGCCGGGCATTCGCTGATCGTGATCGAGCACAACCTCGACGTGATCCGCAGCGCCGATTGGATCATCGATCTCGGCCCCGAAGGCGGTGATGCCGGCGGCGAACTGGTGTGCTGCGGCACGCCCGAGGACGTCAAGGCCCATCCCAGCTCGCACACCGGCAAGGCTTTGCGCGATTACGAGCAGTCCTTGGGGATAGGTCTATCGGCCGAAGAGGGCAGGCCACTGCAACTCCTCGCCACCAGCGCCGCTACCTCGAATCGCTCAACGCCTACGCCCGCAGCATCGTCCAGCCCGCAGGCCGGCCCGAGGTCGATGCGGTCTACGGCATCCCGCCGACAGTGGCGATCGAGCAGCGGCTGAGCCGCGGCGGACGCAAGAGCACGGTCGCCACGACCACCGAGGTCTGGCATTTTCTGCGCCTGTTGTGGGTCAAGCTCGGCACCCAGCGCTGCACGAAAGACGGCGCCGAGGTCAAACCGCAGAGCGTCGAGAGCATTGCCGCACAACTGCTGCGCGACCACCGAGGCCAGCATGTCGGCCTGCTTGCGCCGCTGGTGGTCAACCGCAAGGGTCTGTACACCGACCTGGCGAAATGGGCCAAGGCGCGCGGCCACACCCACCTGCGGGTGGACGGCGAATTCGTCAAGGTCGACCCCTGGCCGCGGCTGGACCGCTTCAAGGAGCACACGCTAGAGCTGCCGGTCGGCGACCTGGTGATCAGCCCGGCCAAGGAAGCCGAGTTGCGCGAGTTGCTGGCCAAGGCACTCGACCTGGGCAAGGGCGTGCTGCATCTGCTGACGCCGCTCGACGGCCTGGCCGAGGCGATGGCCGCCGCGGACTCCACCGCCGGCATTGGCATGCTCAAGGTGTTTTCGACCAAGCGCGCCTGCCCGCAGTGCGGCACCAGCTACCCCGAGCTCGACCCGCGCATGTTCAGCTACAACAGCAAGCACGGCTGGTGCACCAGCTGCGTGGGCACCGGTCTGACGCTGACGCGCGAGCAGCGCAAAGCCTATGACGACAGCGTGCGCGACGATGACCAGAAAGGCCGCGAGCAGAGCTTCCCATCCGAGGAGGCCGATGTCGAGGGTATCAGCGGCGAACCTTGCCCCGATTGCCAGGGCAGCCGGCTCAACCCGATCGCCCGCAACATCCGCTTTGACGAGCACACGATCACTGCGGTGGCGCAGTGGGCGGTGGGTCAGGCAAGGGCCTGGGCCGGCGGGCTGGCGCTGCAAGGCCGCGACGCGGCGATCGCCCGCGACGTGGTCAGCGAGATCCGCAGCCGGCTCGAATTCCTGGAGGAAGTCGGTCTGGGTTACCTGACGCTGGACCGCGCCGCGCCCACGCTGTCGGGCGGCGAGGCCCAGCGCATCCGGCTCGCCGCGCAGCTCGGCAGCAACCTGCAAGGCGTGTGCTATGTGCTCGACGAACCGACGATAGGCCTGCACCCGCGCGACAACGCGGTGCTGCTCAAGGCCTTGGCTCGGCTGTCGAGCCAGGGCAACACCTTGGTGGTGGTCGAGCATGACGAGGACACGATACGCCGCGCCGACCACTTGATCGACATCGGCCCCGGTGCCGGCAAGCGCGGCGGCCATGTCGTCGCCCAGGGACAGGCGGCCGATCTGTCGGCCAACCCTGATTCGATCACTGGCCGCTTCTTGGCGAATCCGCTCAAGCACCCGCTGCTGCCGCGCCGGGTGGTCAACCGTGCCACGCTGCAGCTCGGCTTGCAGGGTGCGAGCCTGCACAACCTGCGTGGGATCGACATCGAGCTGCCGCTGCAGCGGCTGGTGGCGGTGACGGGGGTGTCAGGATCGGGCAAGAGCACGCTGGCTCGCGATGTGCTGCTGGCCAACGTGCAGGCCATCGTCGCGACCAAGGTCAGCAAGGCAGGCCGCGACGCCTTGGCCGCAGGCGTGTTGCCGGCGCTGGTCGGCTGCACAGGCTTGACCGGTTTCGGTCCGATTGACCGGGTGCTGGAAGTCGACCAGACGCCGATTGGCAAGACCCCACGCAGCTGCCCGGCGACCTACATCGGCTTCTGGGACACCATCCGCAAGCTGTTCACCGAGACGCTGGAGGCCAAGGCGCGAGGCTACGCGGCGTCCCGCTTCTCGTTCAACACTGGCGACGGCCGCTGCCCAGCTTGCGAAGGCCAGGGCTTGCGCACAATTGCGATGAGCTTCCTGCCCGATGTGAAGGTGGCCTGCGACGCCTGCCACGGCCAGCGCTTCAGTCCCGAGACCCTGGCGGTGAGCTGGCGGGGAAAAAGCATCGGCGACGTGCTGCGCATGGAGGTCGACGAGGCGGTGGAGTTCTTTGCCAGCATGCCGTCCATCGCCCACCCGCTACAGCTTCTCAAGGATGTCGGGCTGGGCTACCTGACGCTGGGCCAACCCAGCCCGACGCTCAGCGGCGGCGAGGCCCAGCGCATCAAGCTCGTCACCGAGCTCAGCAAGGTGCGCGACGACGTCACACGGCGCGGGCTCAAAGCCCCGCACACGCTGTATGTGCTCGACGAACCGACGGTCGGCCTGCACATGGCCGATGTCGAGCGGCTGATCCGCGTTCTGCACCGGTTGGTGACCGGCGGCCACAGCGTGGTCGTGATCGAGCACGACCTCGACCTGATCGCCGAGGCCGACTGGGTGATCGATCTCGGCCCGGAAGGCGGCGACGCCGGTGGCCAGGTGGTGGCAGCCGGGCCGCCCGAGTTGCTGGTCGCGCGCGGCACACACACCGGCGTGGCGCTGGCGCCAGTGTTGGCGCGTGATGAGAAGCGGTGACGACCGCTGGCAGCAAACCGCTGCTCAGCCGTTGTCGAACTGCCGCCAGTTCTTGCCCTTGAACGGTGCGTACCAGGCCTTGATCGCTGCCATGTCAGCGTCGACATTCCCGGTGGGTTGGAAAACCGGGCCCAGGCCGCTGAGCTTGCGCGGGTAGTCCATGTACGCCATCACGATCGGCACGCCGGCCTCGTGGGCGATCCAGTAGAAGCCGGTTTTCCACTGGCGCGTCTTGCTGCGCGTGCCTTCGGGCGGCACCACCAGGCACATCGCGCCGTCGGCCGCGCGGATTGCGCTTGCCGAGGCTGACACCAGGTTGGTCGACTGCGAGCGGTCGACCGCGATGCCACCCAGCCAGCGCATCACTGGGCCCCATGGCCCGCGGAAGAGCTGCTGCTTGCCCATCCAGTAAATGTTGAGCCGCAGCGCAAACGCCACCATCATCGTGTAAGGCAGATCCCAATTGCTGGTGTGCGGCGCAGCGATCAGCACACATTTGGGTTGATCGGCGGGCAGTTGGCCGTCCAGCTTCCAGCCGGTGGCGCGCAAAAAAACTAGCGACAAGGCGCGCAATAAGGTGTTGACGCCCGGCGTGGTGAAGATCGTGCGGTGCATGGGACGGACGGCGCGCCTGGGCGCAGCAAGGGCTGGACCCGCATTGTGCGGCGGCGCGGCAAACGGCCCGCTGGCGGTACTTGCCCGAACTACATCAGCGTGGCGGGGCCGGCGATCCGCAGGCTGTCCCGGGAGGTCCTGGGCCTTGCGCTGTGCTGGGGTACCGAGCTGTTCATCAGCTTGTCGGCGCGCAGTTTGAGCTGCGCCGCGTCGTCGTGGTCGCCGCAACGCAGCAGCACATCGCCGGCGCGCAGCAGCAAACTGATTTCCCAATGAGGGTCGGCGCGCCGATCGGCCAGCCTCACCGCCTCGAAGGCCTGGTCACGCGCACGGTCACGGGCCCGGCGAACGGTGTTGGGTTGTTCGCCATTCGACTCGGCCAGATCGGCGACCTGGCTCGCCAGTTCGGCCAGCTTGCAGCACAAGTCGGCTCGGGTGTCGACTGCGCCCATCACCATCGCCCAGCGCAAGGCCTGGGCCAGGTGGCTCTCAGCCGTGCTGTAGGCCTGCAGCCCGGCCAGTGCGCTGGCTGTCTCTGTCAAGGCTTGGCACAGCGCAGCGGGTCGACCCGGACCGGTTTCGAGTTCGGCCTGGCTCAGCGCTTGCAACGATCGCCAGAGTGACTCGCGTGCCGGGCCGGTGCCCAGCGCCTGGCCGTCGGCAGCTGACTCGACAATGGCGCGGTGATTGGTAGGCTGGCTGGCATGATCTGGCATTTTTCAACCGGGTTGGGCTGGCGGGGTATGCTGGTCGATGCTAGCGGCGGCACCAGGGCAGTTCCGTAAGCGCGCGCGGACTGCCGTGACAGGCGCCACGCCGACCCGTTTTTAGCGTTGCGCTACACCGACACCTCCCGGCCTTGGCCCCTGGTTTTCTGCAATGTCGCGCGGCTGCAGATTGAGGCAGCATCTGCAGTTGCTGCAGGCTCGCAGCTTGCTATTCCTTCTTGAGGAGATTCAACCATGTCCCTGCTGTCGAACCTGGTTCGCCACGCCCTGATCACGACGGCAGCCTCGGTGGGCTTGGCCGCACCGGCCATGGCACAAACCGTGCTGACGCTGTCTTCCTGGGTGCCGCCTTCGCACACCCTGACCTTGTCGCAGATCGAGTGGTGCGGCATGCTCGAGCAAAGAGCTGCTGGCAAGATCAAGTGCAACGTGCTGCCGCGCGCGGTGTCGGCACCGCCCGGCACCTTCGACGCGGTGCGCAACGGTCTGGCCGACCTGTCATTCACGGTCCACGGCTACACCCCGGGGCGATTCGTCAGCCCGCAGATGGTCGAGTTTCCGTTCATGGGCAATTCGGCCGAGGTGACCTCGGTCGCTTTCCAGCGTGTCTACGCACGCCACCCGGCGTTTGCCGACGAGCACAAGGGCGTCAAGGTGCTCGCAGTGTTCACCCACGGTCCAGGCATTGTTTTCAACACCAAGAAGCCGGTGGCCAAGGTCGAGGACCTGACCGGCATGAAGTGGCGAGTCGGTGGTGGCATGGTCAATGACATCACCAAGGCCTTGGGCATGAACGCCACCCTCAAACCTTCGACTGAGAGCTACGAGTTGCTGTCGACCGGCGTGATGGACGGCACGCTGTTCCCGGCCGAATCGGTCGAAGGTTTCAAGATCGACAAGGTGATCAAGTACGCCACCACCTTCCCGGGCGGCCTGTACAACACCAGCTTTGTGTTCATGATGAACCAGGCCAAATACGACGCGATGCCGGCTGATGTGAAGAAGATTGTTGAC
>RGQD01000179.1 GCA_010030205.1 Betaproteobacteria bacterium | reverse complement strand
GGTGGCCACGCAGATTCAGGTCGGCCGCGCATTCATCGACCGCTGCGTCGAGTCGCTGCTCGCCGGCAAGCTCGACACCGCGACCGCATCGATGGCCAAGCTCTGGAGCAGCGAAGCACAGGGCCGGGTGCTCGACGAATGTCTGCAGCTGTTTGGCGGTTACGGCTTCATGAACGAATACATGATCGCCAGGATGTATGCCGACGCGCGGGTGCAACGCATCTACGGCGGCACCAGCGAGATCATGAAAGAAGTGATTTCGCGCGCACTGTGAACGACCCCACCCACTTTTGGAGAGCCCCATGACCGACGCCACCAACCAAGACCTGCTGATCGACGAGCGAGGCGGCGTGGCCTGGCTGACGATGAACCGGCCCGCACGCCTGAACGCGATGAACACCGGCTTGGTCGACGCGCTGCGAAACTATTTTCAAGGCCTGCACAAGCGCCATGAGATCCGGGTGGTGGTGCTGCAAGGCGCCGGCCGCGCCTATTGCGCTGGCCTGGACCTGAAGGACCGTGTCGGCGCTGCGCCACGCGATGTGCAGGCCAGCTTCGACGGCCAACACAGCATCCGCGACATCATGATCGCGATGCGCGAATGCCCGCAACCGGTGATCAGCATCGTCCAGGGTTCGGCCAGCGGCGGCGGCTTCGGGCTTGCGCTGGCCAGCGACATCCGGCTCGCGACGCCCGACGCGCGCTTCAACGCCGCGTTCATCAGGATCGGCGTGTCGGGCTGCGACATGGGGTCGAGCTACTTCCTGCCGCGCATGGTGGGCGCGTCGGTGGCTGCCGAGTACTTGCTGACCGGCCGCTTCATGGACGCGCAGCGCGCCTACCAACTGGGCTTGGTCAGCCGGGTCGATGCGATGCCAGCGCTGCAGGTCGAGGCCCAGGCGATGGCCGACGACATGCTGCACGCCACGCCGCTGGCACTGCGCCTGACCAAGGACTGCCTGAACCACAACATCGACGCCCCCGGCCTGCGCGCGGCGATCGCGATGGAAGACCGCAACCAGGTGCTGTGCACCCGAGGCGGCGACTTTCAGGAAGGCATCCACGCCTTCTTGGAAAAGCGCAAGCCTGTGTACGGGCAGACGGCGGGTTGATTCACCAGCGAACGCCCCGCGTTCACGCGGGCTTGCGTGCGAAGATGAACAGCATCGAGCCCAAGCCCGCAATCACCGCCAACACCGTGAAGCCGGTGCGGTAGTTGCCGGTGGCGTCGGCAAACATCCCGGCCACCAAGGGCCCGCCGATCTGGCCGATCGAGATGATCAGCGACGACAGGCCCAGGATGATGCCGATCGACCGGCGTCCGAAGTAGTCGGCCCGGATCGCCTGCATGAAAGGCCCGCGCAGGCCCCAGGCCAGGCCGTGCAGCAAAGCGAAAGCCGTCAACATCAGTGCACCGGTGGCGTAGGTCAGCATCAGCAACCCACTGGCGTGCATCAACATGCAGGCAGCGCAGATCCAGCGCTTGCTGTAGCGGTCGCCCAAGACGCCGCCGATCAGCACGCCGGCCAGTTGCGAGAAGGTCATCATCATGATGTACAACGAGGCTTGCGCCACCGAGTAGCCGAGCGACTCGCGCATGTGGGTGATGGCATGCACATTGACTGCGGTGACCACCAGCAGCGCAAAGCCATGGCCCAGCGCCAACAGCCAGAAGGCGCTGGTGCGCAGTGCCTCGCGGGCGGTGAATTCACGCTGCGACGAACTGTCGTCGCCCGCTTGAAGCGCTACACCGGGCTGCGCCGGCGGCAGCCCATCGACCGTCTCCCCGATGTCTTGCGGACGGCGCTTGAAGGTCGTGGCAAGCGGCCAACCGATCGCGATCATCAGCAAGCCGGAGCAGAAGACGGTGGGCCGCCAGCCTATGTGATGGATAGACCAGGCCACCGCCGGCACCAAGATGCCGCCCAGTGCCAAGCCCAGCCCGGACATCGACAGCGCCCTGGCGCGCTTGCGCTCGAACCAGTGGATGATCGCGATATTGAGCGGGAAATAACCCGACAGGCTCGCACCCAATGCGATGACCAGCACCGCACCGTACAAGCCGGCCAGGGTGTCGATCTGGCTGAACAGCATCAGCCCGAGGCCGAAGGTCAGGATGCCGACCCGGATCATCGTTTGAGGGCCGAAGCGGTCGATCGCCCAGCCCAGCAGCGGGCCGATGATCGCGGACTCCATCGACTGCATCGCAGAAGCGGCCGACAGCGAGGTCTTGCTCCAGCCCTTTTCTTCGATCAGCACGGCGAAATAAGCGCCGAAAGCCTGGTGTAGCAGGGCGGCATGCAGCATCTGGATGCCGGCTGCGGCGCCAACCATTTTCCAGCCGTGAAAGATCTTCATCGAGACTTTGATTGAGCCAAAAGGGTCAGTCTACCGGCCTGGGTTGGCAAGCCCTGTCACCGATGCTGCTGCCAGGCTCACGGGTCACCGCGGTATTGGGCCGCGGGACGGCGCTCAGGGTGATGCCGGTGCAGCGTGAGCGAGCGCGATGGAGCACAACAGATCGGCCAATGTCTCGGGCATCGTCACCTGCGGGTTGTGGCTGGCTGGCATCTCGAAGTAGCGCCAGCCCGGTTCGGTTCGTGCCCGGTCGGCGAACTGCCTGAACACATCACCTGGGCCGGATTTCGTGCAGTAGATATAGCTTCGCGGCAACTTGTCGATCTTGCCGCCCAAGCTGATCGGCTGCCTGAAGGTCTCGATCGGCTGGGTCACGCGGCGCGGCATCGCCCAGGCAACGTCTTCGGGGCTGACGTCGGCCGGCATCGGGTTGGCAGGCAGGCGCCAGCCGTCGCCGTCGCGATCGGCTGCGACTGCAAAGTTCTGTCGGGTGCTCTCGGCCATCAATGAGAAGACAGACTCACCGTCGCGGGGAACAAACGCGTCGAGGTAGATGACTTGCGCAATCCGCTCCGAGGCCCGGTCGCCGACGCCGGTGGCGACCATGCCGCCATAGCTGTGACCAACCAGCACGATGTCGCTGAGGTCTTCGTACTCGAGGACTTTCAACAGGTCTTCGATGTGCGATTCGAGGTTGATGCCTCGGTGCGCCAAATGAGACCGTTCACCGATCCCGGTATAGGTCGGCGTGAACAGCCGGTGGCCGCGCTGTGTCAGCAACGGATGCATCTTTTTCCAGAACCAGCCTGCAGACCAAGCCCCATGTGCGATGACGAAAGTGGCCATGGTCGATACCTTTCAAGTGAGGGGCTGTTGTGAATTTTGTAGCTTCGGTCAGATGTGCACCGCTGCCAAACCGCCCAGCACGATCCCCAGGCTGGCCACCACCAGCATGCCGTACCCCAACCACTTGCGGCGTGTCAGCAGCGCGATGGCCGCCAGCGCAATCGAGATCTGCAGCGCGGTCGTGGCCTGGGCCCAGCGGTGGTGCTGGTGCATTTGGGCGTCGGATTGTCGATCCCAGGCAGTCGATTCAGCCTCCAACTTCTCGGCGCCGAGCTTGATCTCGGCTTTTTCCGACTTGTAGCGGTCGACTTCTTGCTGGTATTGAGGCTTCTTGTCCTCGGCCACCAGCGCAAGCGCCAATTCAGCCATGTTTTGCTTGCTGCTCTTGGCCTGGTAGTAATTCCACTGGTTGCTGGCCTCGGTCTTCTTGATCGCGGCGTTGTTCTTGAACAAGCCCGCGTTGGCTTGGGTCGCACCACCCATATAGGAGAACAGCGCGCCGACGGTGGCCAGCACCGCGGTGATCACCGCAGTCCTGCCGGCAAAGCTGTCTTTGGCGCCGTGTTGGGCGGCGTGCTCGAGTTCATGGTCGTGCGGACCGTGAACGTGGAAGCCGTGATCTGACATGTTGTGGATTTCCTTCTGGGATATCAGCGTTTGCGCTGGTAGGTGACGAAAGCGTAGTCGCAGGCCGGCGGGCCCGCGCTGTGATGGGTCTCGCGCTGCTGTTCAACAAAGTCCTGTCGGTTCCAGGCCGGAAAGACCGTGTCGCCTGGCAGATCAGCGTCAATCTCGGTCAACAGCAATTCGTCGGCCAGGGGCAGGGCGGCCGCGTAGAGTTGGCCGCCACCGATCACGAAGATGCGCGATGCCGGCTGCTGGTCGATCGAAGCTTGAGCCATCGCGACGGCGCGCTCAAACGAGCCGGCAACCTGCGCGCCGCTGGCTCGCCAACCTGTTTGGCGCGTGACGACGATGTTGCTGCGGCCTGGCAGTGGTCGAAAGCGCTCGGGCAGCGAATCCCAGGTCTTGCGGCCCATGATCACCGGGCAACCCAGGGTCTGGCGTTTGAACCAGCGCATGTCCTCGGGCTCGCGCCAGACCAACTCGCTGCCCATTCCTATGCTTCGGTTGCGCGCCACCGAAGCGATCAACGCCAACGGCGCCTTGCTCATGCGCTCATACCGCCACCGGCGCCTTGATCGGCGGGTGGTGCAGGTATTGGGTCAACTCGAAATCCTCGTAGGCGTAGTCGAAGATGGTGTCAGGCCGGCGCTTGATCTGCAGCAGCGGGTAGGGGTGCGGCGAGCGCGCCAGTTGGGTCTGCACCTGGTCTCTATGGTTGTCGTAGAGGTGGCAGTCGCCGCCGGTCCAGATGAAGTCACCGAGCTCCAGCTCACACTGCTGTGCCAGCATGTGCGTGAGCAGTGCGTAGCTGGCGATGTTGAAGGGCACCCCGAGGAAGATGTCGGCGCTGCGCTGGTAGAGCTGGCAGCTGAGCTTGCCGCGCCCGCCGGGCGATGTCGCGGGTGCCACGTAGAACTGGAACATTGCGTGGCAGGGCATCAGCGCCATTTGGTCAAGCTCGGCAACGTTCCAGGCGCTGACGAGAATGCGGCGCGAGTCAGGGTTGGTCTTGAGTTGCTGCACCACCTGGGCGATCTGGTCGATGTGGCCGCCGCCCGGCGTGGGCCAACTGCGCCACTGCACGCCGTAGACCGGCCCCAGATCGCCGTCCGGGCGCGCCCATTCGTCCCAGATCGTGCAGCCGTTGTCTTGCAGCCACTGGACGTTGCGCTCGCCGCGCAGGAACCACAGCAACTCGACGATGATGGCTTTGACAAATACCTTCTTGGTCGTGACGAGCGGAAAGCCTTCGTTGAGGTCGAAACGCATCTGATGGCCGAACACGCTGCGCGTGCCCGTGCCGGTGCGGTCGCCTTTGGCCACGCCGTGCTCGGCGACATGGCGCATCAGGTCTTCGTATTGCGAGCGGATCGGGCGGGTCAATTCAGTAGGCTCCGAAAAGTGTGTCTAGGGCTTGCTGAACCGCCTCTCGGCCATCGACCAGGCGCGTGCAGGGCTGGCGCAATTCGGCCAGCGGTACCGCGCCTAGCGTGGCGGTGTCGAGCACCAATCGCTCGTTGGCCACGGCCAGCACCGGGTTCAGGTGGCGGGCCTGCGGGCCAAAGGCGGCCTCGGTGCGAAGCGGGATCACCACGCGCGTCTCCAAGCCGTCGATGTAGTCGTTCTGGACATCGAGAAAGTACGGCGTGTGCGCCCGCTCTGAGGCCTCGGGGTTGGCGAACACATCGAAGCGGGCCATCACGGCTCTTTCAGGAAGGTTCGGTAACGCGCCAGCGGCAGGCCTTCACGCGCGATCCTGGCGTTGTAGTGCGCGACGGCTTCCTTGTTGTCTTCGTTCCATCGCGCCCAATAGCGCTTGCGCACCTCTTCGGCCAGCAAGGCGTCGACGGTGGCTGACAGGTTCATGCCCAGGTCGCGGGCAGCATCCAAAACCTTGGCGTTGAGGCTGAGGTTGGTCGCACGCTTGGGTGAATCGTTGAAGTGCAGCATCGCAATCTCCTGCGTCATGCGCATCGATTATGCGCTGAAGCCATGCCTGGCCTCAGGTCTGGATTGGCGCCTGATCGCTCGCTGCCAGTCCAAACTGCATCGCCGCCAGCCGGGCATAAAGCCCGCCCCGCGCCACCAGTTCGTCGTGGCTGCCGATGTCGACGATCCGGCCAGCGTCCATCACCACGATGCGGTCGGCACGCTGGACGGTGGCCAGACGGTGCGCAATGACCAGCGTGGTGCGCCCGCTCATCGCGGACTCCAGCGCCATCTGCACCATGCGCTCGCTCTCGGCGTCCAACGCGCTGGTGGCTTCGTCGAGCAGCAACAGCGGCGGGTTCTTGAGCATTGCCCGCGCGATGCTGATGCGCTGGCGCTGGCCGCCCGACAGGCGAACGCCGCGCTCGCCCAGGAAGGTGTGGTAGCCCTCGGGCAGCGCGGTGATGAAGTCGTGCGCGAACGCTGCCTTGGCCGCGGCGATCACCTCGGCGTCGGGCGCATCGGGCCGGCCGTAGCGGATGTTCTCCAACGCCGAGGTCGAGAAGATCGTGCTGTCCTGCGGCACGATGCCCACGCGCTGACGCAGCGCGGCCAGCGAGGTTTGTTGTACCGGCACGCCGTCGACCGAAATCGTGCCGGCACTGGCGTCGTAGAAGCGCAGCAGCAACTGGAACACCGTGCTCTTGCCTGCGCCACTCGGGCCGACGATCGCCACGGTCTCGCCTGGCGCCACCGCCAGGTCGAAGTCGCACAGCGAGGGCAGGGTGGGGCGCGAAGGGTAGTGGAAGCTCACCCGGGACAGGCGCAGTGATGAGCCTGCAGCGCTGGCCGGCAGGACTCGCGGCGCAGCCGGGTCGGCCACAGGCGATCGCGCCGAGAGCAACTCCATCAGCCGCTCGGTCGCGCCGGCTGCGCGCAGCAGGTCGCCGTAGACCTCAGAGAGCACCGCGACGCTGCTGACCAGGATGATCACGAACACCACGGTCTGGCCCAGGTGGCCTGCGCTGATGCGTCCGGCCGCTACTGCCTGCGTGCCCTGGTACAGGCCCCACAGCAGCGCGCCGAAGGTGGCGGTGATGATGAAGCCCACCAACACGGCCCGCACGCGGGTGCGCTTGATCGCGGTGTCGAAAGCGCTCTCAGTGGCGGCGTCGAAGCGCCTGGCCTCGCGAAGCTCCTGGCCGTAACTCTGCACCACCGGGATCGCGTTGAGCACCTCGGCTGCGATCGCGCTGGAATCGGCCACCCGGTCCTGGCTGGCGCGGCTGAGCTTGCGCACCCGGCGGCCGAAGTACAGGCTGGGCAGCACCACCAGCACCAGGATGCCCAGCACCTGCATCATCACCCAGGGGTTGGTGATGATCAGCATCGCCATCGCCCCGACGCCCATCACCGCGT
Source organism: Betaproteobacteria bacterium (assembly GCA_010030205.1). Taxonomy (GTDB): domain Bacteria; phylum Pseudomonadota; class Gammaproteobacteria; order Burkholderiales; family Burkholderiaceae_C; genus Pseudaquabacterium. The sequence continues at coordinate 2,261 of RGQD01000179.1, read as the reverse complement.
TGCGCAAACCCATGCTCAGGCTCGAGCCGACAACGGTCTGGACCAGCGTGGTGTCGGTGGTCAAGCGGCTGAGCACCTCGCCCGAGGCGGTGGTCTCGAAGAACTCCGGGCTTTGCCGCACGACATGGGCATAGACCGCGTTGCGCAGGTCTGCGGTGACGCGCTCGCCGAGCCAACTGACAATGTAGAACCGCAGCGCGGAGAACAGCCCCAGCGCAGCGCCTACCGCAAACAGCGCCAAGAAGTGCCCGCGCAGCGCCATCAAGCGCTGGTCAGGGTCGGCCGCGACGATACCTTGGTCTATCAGCGATTTCAGCGCGATCGGGAACGCCAGTGTGCTGACCGCCGCCATCACCAGAAACATCAAGGCCAGTGCAATGCCGACGCGGTAAGGCCGCAGGAACGGCCCCAGGCCCGACAAAGAACGGGGTGTGGTGGCGGCAGGACGATCGGTGGGCTTGGACATGGCGGCAGTGTAGAGCCCGATGTCTCGGCGGCCTGGCTGTTGCTTCGACGCTGATTTTGTTGGTTTACGCAATCAATGTCTGCACAATGATTGCATAGGCAAGTATATTCAAGGGATGCCCGTCAAGACCCCACCTGCCAGCTTTTACAGCGCCCAATCGCTGCGCCCGGAAGGCACGATTGGTCTGCTGATGAAACGGGTGATGCAATCGGTGATGTTGCAGATCGACCGCCGCCTGGCAGCCCACGACCTGACCCATGCTCAGTGGCTGCCGCTCTACCGCATCGCCCGCGGCGGCTGCGACACGATGGCTGCGCTGGCGCGCGACCAGTCGCTAGACCCTGGCGCGATGACGCGGGCGCTTGACCGGCTCGAAGCCAAGGGCTTGGTGCGGCGCGAGCGCTCGCAACAGGATCGGCGGGTGATCAAGCTCGAACTCACCGACTCGGGCCGAGCCGTCTCTCAACATGTGCCTGCGGTGTTGGCCGAGGTGCTCAATGCCCACCTGGCGGGTTTTGCAGAGAGCGAATGGCTGATGTTGAACGATCTGCTGCAGCGCATGCTCGCCAACGGCGAAGCCCTGCGTGATTGCGGCAAAGACCTTGCGAAGGACAGTGAGTGAGTACTCTTGGACGAATTCCAACAGGATGGTGCGCTGCCGCGGCCATGCTGATGGCGCTGCAACTCGGCGGCTGTGCCGAACCTGGGCTGCTACCCAAGCCGCTGGGGCTGTTGGGCGCTGCGGGTGTTGGGTTGCGGGACGATGCGGCCACGCCGTTTCCTGATGCGCAGTGGTGGCGCGCGCTGGGCGCACCGGCGCTCGATGCCTTGGTCGAGCAGGCGCTGGCCGGCCAGCCCAGCCTTGACACCGCCGCAGCCAGGCTGACCCGCGCCGCAGCGGTGGTTGACGCCACCTTGGCATCGCAGGGACTTCAGGCGGGTCTCGGCCTGGACCTGACGCGTCAGCGCTTTTCTCAGCACGGCCTAGTGCCGCCGGCGCTGGCCGGGAAGATCATCAACGTCGGCAACCTGCAGGCGAGCGCGAGCTTCGAGCTCGATTTCTTTGGTCGACACCAAGCCGCGCTGCAGGCCGCCGTTGGCCAGCAGCAGGCCGCGAGGGTTGAATTGCAAGCCGCTCGTGTGCTGCTGGCGGCCAACGTGGCGCGCGCCTATGTCAGCCTGGCCCGCCTGGCCAGCCTGCAAGCCTTGGCTCAGCGCAGCCTGGAACAGCGCCAAACCATGCTCGAGCTGACGCAGTCCCGGGTCCGAGCCGGGCTCGACAGTGCGGTCGAGCTGCGCTTGGCCGAGAGCGGTCTGCCCGAGGTGCGCGGTCAGATCGAGTCGCTGACCGGCCAGATGATGCTGGTCCGGCACCAGCTGGCGCTGCTCAGCGGCCAGGCGCCGCGATCGCTAGACGGCCTGGTGCCGGCGCTGCTGACGATGCCTGGACTGGCGCTGCCCGATCACCTGGGTGCTGACTTGCTGGGCCGTCGTGCCGACGTGGTGGCCGCGCGCTGGCGGGTCGAGGCAGCGCTGCAAGATGTCGAAGTTGCCCGCGGTCAGTTCTATCCCGACATCAACCTGATGGGTTTTGCGGGCCTGAACACGCTGGGGCTGGACCACCTGCTGACGCTGGGCAGCCGCAGCCTGGGCGTCGGACCGGCACTGCGCTTGCCGCTGTTCGACGGCGGCAGGTTGCGTGCCAACCTGCTGGGCCGTGCGGCCGAAGCCGACGCGGCCGTGGCGGCCTACAACGCCGCAGTGCTGGAGGCCGCGCGCGAGGTGGCTGACGCTG
>RGQD01000178.1 GCA_010030205.1 Betaproteobacteria bacterium | reverse complement strand
CGGCGAGACCCGAATCGTTTGCTTCGGGGTGCTTCACAGCCGCTTGGTGGTCATTGGGTACACCCCGCGCGGCGCGGGGCGTCATGTCTTCAGCATGAGAAAGGCCAACGATCGTGAGCAAGCCCGCTTCGCCCCGTACTTTGGGCTCTGATCTCAAGCGCGTCGATGCGCATGTCGTCAAGCCTGAAGAGTACGAAGAATTGCCGGAGATGACGGATGAGATGTTCTCTCGCGTCGTCTTTAAGAAGGCGGGAAGGCCAAGGTCGGCCAACCCCAAGCAGATGATCAGCCTGCGCTTGCCGCCGGAAGTTGTCGCTCGATGGAAGGCCACAGGCCCGGGCTGGCAAACGCGAATGGCAAAACGCCTGGAAAAGACGCCTCTGCCGCGTGCTACGAGTGAAGCCTAAGCACTCCTCAAAATGAGCACCAACGGCATGCCACCAGACCGGCCAAGCCTGGGCGTTGATGTCGCGTTAGACGAGCTACGCGAAAAACTTGCGACGCTTCTAGCTGCAAGGGGGGACCAGCAGGACTTTGCGGCCATATGGATCGCCAGGAGTGAGATCTCGAAACTTGAGAAATACGGCGGCGCCCGAGCCAGAGCGGCAAAGCTCGCGCAGGAGCAGGCCGACACCGAGGCACGAAAACTCCAAGACCAATTACAGGAAGCTGAGGCCGCTGCTCAAACTCAACAGAAACGAGTTTACGAAGCTGAGCGAATGATAACCAATAAGAAACTTGCTTTGTGTAGTCGGTGCAAGCTAGGATAAGCGGAAATAGAATGTCCGGATTGCTGTGGCGTAGGTTACGGCAAACCCAGAATGATTGACGAATCGGCAACCGCCATTTGCTCAGACCTTCGGGCTGCTTGCCGATTTTGTGGCGGGATGGGGGTATTTACATCTGCCAGAAGGAAGATGGTCACGCAGTGCGCGCAATGTAATGGCGCAGGCAAAGTGTGGAGACCCTGCCCGGTGTGCTTAGGCCGTCGGATTGTCAACTGGGCTGGTACTCCAGTCGAACCGCCGACGAATTTGAGTCGCCACCGATGGGGGGGCTTGCCCGCCACCAGCATGTAGCCCAGCACGCAAAAAAACCCCAGCGTGATGGCCGCAGCCAGCCAGCGCGGGGTGAGTGAGTCCCGCGCGTCGACCTCGCGCCGGCGCGCGCTGCTGCGGTCGGCGGCCAGCCCGGCATGGGCGCAAAGCTGGCCAGCGCGGTTTTCAGATCAAAGCTCATGTTTTTTTATGCCTGAGCAATGCCAGGCTGGCGTGATCAGACGCGGATCCTTGATCACGGCCTTGAGCTTGAGGGTCTTGTCGTCGTGTCGACCACACGCATGATCAGCGCTTGGCCTCGCTGGTGGCCGGCCAAGCGCTGCAGCTTGTGCCGGCCGTGACCCTGGTGGGCGCCCATGCCTGCTGGCAACTTGGCCCGCGCTTCGAACTTGGCGCTGGGGTCGACAACCTCAGCGATGTGCGCCTGTGCGCGAAGTCCCCGCTGTTCATCTGCGCCGAGGCGCCCCACAGCTGGCGCTTGTCCTTGCGCTGGCGGTGGTGATGGTTGCGTTCACGGCGTTGATGCTGCGCCGTTCAAAGTCTTGAGCTCTCGCCCTGGTGGCTGCGGCGTTCAGAGGTGTCCGTGCTATGGTCATTTCGGGTTTTCTTGTGGCTGAGTCTAGGAATGAACGATGAATAGCGCAACGCTGATGGGCCTGCTGGTCTGCGCGGCAACCCTGGTCGGCTGCGGCGGCGGTGCTGATGACAAGTTGGCAACCGGGTCAAACATGCAGGCTGCCAGCCCTGCGATGGCCAGAGCGCTAGGTGCCAGCGTGGTTGAAGTGCCCTCGTCAGCCTTGGTCGATCAAGCGGTGAACCTGCAGGATGCGATTGCGATCCTCAAGTTGATCGTCGGCCTCGATGTCAACAGCACAGGCCAGGCCGTCACGCCTTACCAGTTGTACTCGGCCGATTTCGACGGCAACGGCAAGGTCGAGTTGACCGACGCGATCGGCGTGCTCAAGCACGTGGTCGGCCTGGATTCGCTGAGCCCAAAGTGGGTATTTTTCAACCAGTCTGGCGGTGCGCCGGCCGTCAGCGACAAGCTCAATCCCGCCCAACCGCCCGAACTGGGCGCAGACATTGGCGTGTCTTCCGCCGTCAACGTCAGCCTGGTAGCGGCGCTGCGAGGCGATGTGGTCGGCGACGCGCTGAGTTATGCCTGGGCGTTGGGTGCCAAGCCTGTGGGCAGCAAAGCGGTTTTGACTGACGCGGCGCCGGTCTTCATGGCCGATCTGGTCGGCGACTATCGGGTGACCTTGACGGCCACCGATGGCAGCGCGAACACCGCCATTGCGACGGTCATGCTGACGGCCGCCGTCAAGGCCGTGGCGCCCGCCGCGCCGACAGCGCTCGTCGCCACCGCCGGCGATGCGTCGGTCAGCATCGCTTTCGCCCCGGGTGCCGCAGGCAGCGCCAGCCCCAGCTACACCGCGAGTTGTACCGCCGCCGGGGTCACGAAGACCGGCTCCGGTGCTGCCAGCCCGATCGTCGTGACAGGCTTGAGCAATGGCACGGCTTACGCCTGCACGGTCACCGCCGCGAACAGCGCCGGTACCAGCGCGCTTTCTGCGGCTGTTTCTGTGATGCCGGTTGCCAAGCTTGCTGTCCCTGGCAAACCCACGGTCAGCTCGGTGGCGGCTGGCAACGCGCAGGTCAGCGTGGCGTTCACGCCACCGTCGACCGGCGGCGCGGGCATCAGCAGCTACACGGTGATCTGCAACGGCTCGCTGAGTGCCAGCGGCAGCAGCAGCCCGATCATCGTCACCGGCCTGAGCAATGGCAGCAGCTACAGCTGCACGGTGACCGCAGCCAACAGCGCCGGATCGGGCGAAGCCTCTGCCGCATCGGCGAGCACTACGCCGACCGCCGGGGTGGCTCAAACCGTCTATTACGCGCCGGCACCGTTTGCCGCGGTCTTGAAGTCAAGCTATCAAGCCGCCAGCCTGGTGTCGGTCAACGCGATGTTGCACCGAGGCCGGTACCTGATCTCCGATTCGGCTAGCGCGACCGCCAGCGCGAACTATCTCGCGATCGGTGCGTCCTACAGCGCTTCCACTGGTTTTGCGTTGGAGTCAGGAACGATCACTGCGGGTTCGACCTACAACACCTATCTGTCCAAACTGGTGCAGGTGGTGGCGGATACTTCCGGCTATTTCAGGCTTGACTCGCATCTGCATCCGAACAACTCGATCGATGCCGATGCGACGGATGGCAACCGATTGAAGTTCCGCAACAACTTCGGCAAAGCGGCGCAGACCTACGGTTACCTTGTGTTCTCTTACGACGGCGCCACCAAGTTGCTGCAGGCGCGCAAGCGATACAAATACAGCTACGATGCAGTGAGCTTTGCGGCAAGCTACACCGAAGACAGCTCATTCGCCGCCGCAAACTACTACGTCAATGCTGGTTCTGGGTTTTACAGCCTGGTCGCAGGCGCTGCTTCGGCCAGCAAGTTCTATCTCTACAACTCACCGATTGATTTCAGCGTGCCGGTCGACATGAATCCACTGTCGACAGCTCCCGTCAGCAACGCTGCGGCGGCTTTCAAAAGCAAGACCACGACCGCTGCCACCGAGGGTGCCAACGGCTCTATCTATCGGAACGTCAATTCGACCTACCGCAGCCAGGTATTGACTGCGGGCAGCGATGCGACGACCAAGGTCAATGCCGATGCGATGCTGGCAAAGATCAAGACGGCAGTCGAATCCAAAGGCGAGAAGCTTCGCTACGACACTGCTGTCTACACAGTGTTCAGAGACGCCGCGCTGGCGACCGCCTTGGTCAGCGATGCAATTTCTGACGGTGCGCCGGGGCAAAATCTGGTGCCTTATGTCTACTTCACGAATGAGCAAGACGTGAGCGGCAATTACCACCCCTTCATGATCGTCGTGAATTACGGCAATGCGGCATCGCCGCACGGCTTGCTGGACATCCCCAGGCCACCTGGGGATGGTCTGGGTGCGGGTTACCAAGTGCAGAAGGTCACGCGCTACTCGAACCTGGAAAACTACATCACCAGAATTCCGATGAAGGATTACGGTGTGGTGACCTCGGTGACCGAAAACAGCTTGACGCCGACCTTGTTGAGCGATGTTGGCGGGAATATCTCATCGGCCAACGTCTACAGCTATGCGAGCGTCGCCGACAACGGTTTGCTGATCGACGGCTCGGTGATGTTCCCGGTCTTCAACAACACCTTGATCCCTTCGCAAGCGGTCGGCGAACTGACCGCCAGCGGCTGCCATGTCGGCCAAGGTGGCGGCGGCCCGCATTGCCATGCCGACGGTTCACAGAGCGGCAACGGTGTCAGGCTCTACAACGACAGCGACTATGTCGGCAAGAGCCACCCGCCCTTGATCGGTTTCGGCTACGACGGGGTCGCGCTGTTCGGGGTCTATCGCGCCGCCACCGACACCGCGATGTTGGGTTCTGGGACGGCGCTCGATGGTTTTGGCGGGCACGCCCATGACGGCATCGGATACCACTACCACGCGCACCTGGTGCCCAATTACCCGCTCGCCGGATCGGCGACAGGCTACACGCTGCATGTGCTGATGAAGGGCGCCTACATCGGCAAGACCGGCAGCGTCCCTTATTTCAATGAACGAACAGGCTTCAACAACAACAAATACATGGGCGGGACGGTCCCACCGTGAGGCACGAAGGCTCGATCAGTTTTGAGCCCATCGGCACCAAGCCTTGCGCTGGTTGATGGCGCGTCTCTTCCCCGGTTTGGTGTTTGGATTTTTCAACCGGGCGAAGACCTGGGCTACCGGTCTTGCCTGCGCGCTGCTGACCCTGGTTGCGTCGGCGCACGATGCTAATTTAACATTGGAGCGGCTGGAGTCTCGACGCTTGGGTCTTGTACTGGTGCTCGACCCGATCCAAAGCCTGCACCAGTGGCTGGCGCCGCAACTCAGCCGGCAGGCTTTCCTGACGGTCTACTGCGACAAGCCGCTGCCTGAATTTCAGGCCGAGTTGCGGCAAGCCTTGGCTTCGGTGGAGGTTGGTATTCGGTTGAGCGGCCCCGAGGGCGTCGACCTGACCTTCAGCGGCTGGAATTGGCCCAGCGCGGCGCAATGGCAGGAACGCTTGCGCGAGCAGATCTTGCGCATGCTGACGCCAGCCTCAACGCGCGAGCATGACCCGGCGCTGGAACTGCGCACGCAAGCCATCAGCAAGCGAACGATCGGCCGTGTTCAGCTGAGCTTGCCCGCTAGCTTGCAGCCGGTGCTGGTGATTCGGCCTGGCATCGAGCAGTTCTGGCTCAATGGCCTGGCACCGACGGCCATTCTGGATTTCTAGAGCCAGTCTCAGAACGGTGCATCACCGGGTTTGCGGCGAGGTTTGAATTGACCTGGTGCAGGCCCTCGGCGCTCGCCCGGTCCTGACCCACCGCCGCCACGGAAATCACCTCGGCCTTCGGGTCTAGGGCCACCGCGTGGCGGCCTGCGGTCGTCGAATCCGGCGCCAGCAGCTGGCGGGCTGCCCTCGATTTTGCGGATACGTACAGGCTTGCGTTCGCGTTCGACCACCGGTGCCGACTCGTCGACCGCTGGGGTCTGCGCGGGCTCGGTGATGCCGGCCGCAAGCGTCGCGATCACGCTGTCTGAGGCCGTGCCATCTTCGGCCACCGTCGCGGCGAGGTTGTCGCCCGCCTCATCGCCTTTGATCACCCGGGTAAACGGCGCGAGCAGCGTCACCAACTGGCCATAGACCTTGGGGTTGCCGGCCACCAGTTCGCGTTGGTACAGGAAATCGGACTCGCCGGTGAAGTTGCCCACCAGGCCGCCGGCTTCGGTGATCATCAGCGTGCCAGCGGCCATGTCCCAGGGCTGCAGGCCGGTCTCGAAGAAGCCGTCATACCAGCCCGCAGCGACATAACACAGGTCTAGCGCGGCAGCGCCCGGCCTGCGCAGGCCAGCACAGGCCAGCGTCACGGCTTCGAACATCTTCATGTAGCGCTGCAGGTTGTCGCCGCGACGGAACGGGAAGCCGGTGCCGATCAGCGAGTCGGCGAGCCGGGTTCGCTTCGATACCCGCAGCCGCTTGTCGTTGAGAAAAGCGCCGCGCCCGCGTGAGGCGTAGAACAAGTCGTTGCGGCTCGGGTCGTAGACCACCGCCTGTTGCACCACACCGCGGAAGGCCAGCGCGATCGACACGGCGTAGACCGGCAAGCCGTGCAGGAAATTGGTGGTGCCGTCCAGAGGGTCGATGATCCAGGTGAACTCGCTGTCTTTGGAGCCATGCTCGCGGCCTGATTCTTCGGCCAGGATGCCGTGGCCCGGGTAGGCTGTGAGCAGGGTCTCAATGATCACGGCCTCCGCCGCCTGGTCGACTTCGGTGACGAAATCGTTCGGCCCCTTGCTGGTGACCTTGAGCAGGTCCAGGTCCTGCGAGCCCCGGTTGATGATCGCCCCGGCAGCGCGCGCTGCCTTGATGGCGGTGTTGAGCATGGGGTGTAGCGATTGCGACATGGATCGTCCTGGGTGGATCGTGCTGACGCCGGAGCGCAGGGCACAGATCAGGGGCTGGCGAGGAGAAAGAGCGCGGGTGCTGCCGGCCCCGATGCTGCGAGGACCGCTGCGAGGACCACTGCGAGGACCGCTGCGAGGACAATTAGCAGAACCAAAACCGAGAGTTTACCCTTGTGACCGCCAACACCCCACTGTCTGACAAGGACCGCACCCGCTTTGTGCTGCTCAACCCCAGCCACCCCGGCAATGTGGGCGCCACTGCGCGGGCGATGAAGGTGATGGGTTTTTCCGAGCTGGTGCTGGTGCGTCCGCGCTTTGCCGACGTGTTGAGCCAGGAGGACACGGTGGCGATGGCCAGCGGTGCCGCTGACATCCTCGTGCGCGCGCGCATCGTCGACAGCCTGGTCGAGGCATTGGATGGTGTCAGCCACGCTTGCGCCACCGCGATGACACCTCGCGACTTCGGCCCGCCGACTGCGGCGCCGCGCGATCACCTGCCAGCCTTGGCAGCCCAGGTCCTTGGTGGGGTGCAGCGGGTCGCTTTCGTTTTTGGCAGTGAGCGCTACGGCATGCTCAACGAGGACGTCTGGCGCTGCCATGTCTGCCTGAGCATCCCTACCCATCCCGATTACGGCTCACTCAACCTGGCCCAGGCGGTGCAGTTGATCGCCTACGACTGGCGTGTTGCGCTGGGCGGACACGCGGTGCTGGCGCGCACTGCCGAGCCGGTGCCCGCAGATGGTGCCGAGGTGGCCGGTGCGCTCGCTCATTGGCAACAGGTGCTCGAAGCGATCGGTTTTCTAGACCCGGCCGCTCCCAAGCGCTTGATGCCGCGGCTGCAGCAACTGATCAACCGTGCCCAACCGACTCGCGAGGAACTGCACATCCTGCGCGGCATCGCGCGAGCGCTTGGCAAGCAGGTCTGAGCGTTTCAGCCCGGACACCTGCAAGCCTATTGATGACGTCATACACTGAAAAACCTCTGGTTTGGAATCCATCATGCTGAGCCGACTCCGTGAAGACATTGCCTGCATCCGAGAACGCGATCCTGCTGCACGCGGAGCTTGGGAGGTGCTCACTTGTTATCCCGGTCTGCATGCGGTGATTTGGCACCGCTGGGCCCATGTCGCCTGGCGCCATGGGTTCAAATGGTCCGGTCGATTCCTGTCGCACCTGGGCCGCTTCTTCACCGGCATCGAGATCCACCCCGGGGCCACCATGGGCCGTCGGGTGTTCATCGATCACGGCATGGGCGTTGTGATCGGCGAGACCGCCGAGATCGGCGACGACTGCACGATTTACCAGGGCGTGACGCTGGGTGGCACCTCCTTGGGCCGCGGCACCAAGCGCCATCCGACGCTGGGCAAAGGCGTGATCGTCGGCGCCAATGCGCAGGTGCTGGGCGGTTTCCTGATCGGCGAAGGCGCTCGCATCGGCTCGGGCGCCGTCGTGATGAAGGCGGTGCCGGCCGGTGCCACGGCGATGGGCAACCCTGCACGCGTCATCCAGGCCGCTGCCGACACGGCGCGCGAGGCGGTGGCCGCCAAGATGGGTTTTTCAGCCTATGGCGTGACCCAGGGCGACGACCCGGTGTCACAGGCGATGAAAGGTTTGATCGACAGCGCTGCGGGCCAGGAGCACCAGATCGCGCTGCTGTGGCAGGCGATCGAGAAGCTGTCGTCGGGGGCGCGCGAGCTGCCAGGCGATCACTGCGTGCCGCAGGACGCCCAGCGCACCGAGAACTTCGACGCCGAAGGCTTGAACCGGCTGGTCAAGTGAGTCTGCGTCTAGCCCAGTGCCTGCGCGGCTTCAAGCGCGCGGTGCGCGCTGCGCGCTCTTGGGCCTGAAGGCCTTGCACAGGCTGGCGTCGGTCTCGAGGTAAGGTCCGCCGATCAAGTCGATGCAATAGGGCACGGCGGCGAAGATGCCGGGTGCTGGCGGCTCGGCCTGCGGCAGTCCTTGCAGCGTCTCGGCGATCGACTTGGGCTGGCCCGGCAGGTTGATGATCAGCGTTTTGCCACGGATCACCGCCACTTGGCGCGACAGGATCGCGGTGGGGACAAAGCGCAGGCTGATGCTGCGCATCTGCTCGCCAAAGCCCGGCATCAGCTTGTCGGCCACCGCCAGCGTGGCCTCGGGCGTGACGTCGCGCGGCGACGGCCCGGTGCCTCCGGTGGTCAGCACCAGGTCGCAAGCGGACTGGTCGACCAACTCGCGCAGCGCGGCGCTGATGCGTTCTTGCTCATCGGGGATCAACCTGGTTTCCCAGTCGATCGGGTTCTTCAGCGCGCGTGACAGCCAGTCGCGCAGCGCCGGCAGTCCCAAATCCTCGTAGACACCGGCCGAGGCCCGGTCGCTGACCGAGACCAGGCCGATCTTCACCCGGTCATGCAGGGGTTCACCCGCGCTGGCTGTGTCAGTCATCGTCATGGCCCTCGTCGTTCGCGCCTGGGTCGATCTCCGGCTTCAGCCAGGGCTTGATGAACTGGAACAACTCGCGGTAACCACGGCCGTTGCGCTGCTCGGGCGCCGCAGCAGCGTCCTTGCGTGCGGCACGCATCAGGCTGCGCAGTTGCTGCAAGTCGCTCCCGGGGTAGGTCTGGGCCCAGCGCGTGGCTGCCTCGTCATCGGCCACGAGTTGGTCGCGCCAGAGCTCGACCTCGTGCAACAGCAGCGTCTGCTTGGCGGACCCCAGCTTGAAGCTGTCGACCGCCTCGCGCAGCGGTGCCGGGTCGGCAAAGCGCATCTGCTTGCCGATGTACTGTAGCTGGCGGCGCTTGCCCTCGAAGCTGCGAGTACGGTGGTATTGCTCGATGGCGTCGCGCAGGATCTCGGGCATCGGTGTGTCGGCCAAGCGCTTGGCCGGCAACTCGACCAGTTCCTCGCCCAGCGTCTGCAGCAGATGGGCTTGCTGCTTGAGCTTGGTCTTGCT
>RGQD01000177.1 GCA_010030205.1 Betaproteobacteria bacterium | reverse complement strand
ATGATCATCGAGGACCTGGTCGGCAAGCTCGTCGGACCTGACCCCAAACCGCTGCCGCCGCCGCCACCTTTTTCGACCCGCGCGATGTGGGCTGACCTGCAGATCAGCAGCTACCAGGTCTTCCTGATCGTCTTCGTGCTGTTGCTGGTGGCCGCCGCCGAGAGCTTCTACCGCACCCGCCAAGGCAAAGCGATCCTCGCGATCTCTGAGGACCGCGAGGCGAGCCTGCTGCGCGGCATCGACCCGCAGCGCCTGGCCTCGCTGTCCTTTGTGCTGGGCGGCGTTGTCGCCGCCTGTGCCGGCATCTTGGCCGGTCCGATCCTGTTTGCCTCGATCGGCATGGGCGCGACCATGCTGATCAAGGGTTTCGAGGTGGCGGCGCTGGGCGGCATCGGCCACAACCGGGGCGCTATTGTCGGCGGCTACCTGCTGGGCTTTGTCGAGATCCTGGCGTCGACCACGCTGTCACCCGGCTACCAGGACGCAGCGTCATTCGCCACGGTGCTGTTGATTCTGTTGCTGCGCCCGCAAGGTGTCTTCGGCCGCAACACGCTGAGGGCTGTCTGATGAAGCCCGCAGGCAAGGCTGTGCCCTGGTCGACCGAGCTCAAGACCATCAGCGGGTTTTTCCTGCTGCTCGGCACGCTGCCGCTGTTCACCCACAACGAGTACATCCTGTTCATCGCGACCCAGCTCTGGGTCTATTTTTCGGTGGCCATAGGCCTGAACATCCTGGCCGGCTACGGCGGCCAGACCTCAATAGGCCATGGTGCGTTGGTCGCGGTCGGCGCTTATGTCACGGCCATCGGCATGGTCGACCACCACCTGTCGTTCTGGATCGTGCTGCCTGCGGCGATCGCCGCCACCGCGGTGCTGGGTGCGGTGATGGCCATCCCTGCGTTCCGTGTCTCAGCCTGGTATTTCGCGCTGATCACGCTGGCTTTCGCACAGGTGGTCCAAGGCTTGTTGATCGAGTTGCAGCCCTTCACCCATGGCTTCGCCGGCGTGGTCGGCATCCCGATGCCCTCGTTGGGCGGCTACCTGTTCGGCGCACGCGAGCTGTACTGGACGGTGCTGCTGTTTTGCATCGCCGCGTTCTTCGTCAGCCGCAACCTGGTTCAATCGCGCTACGGCCGCGCGCTGCAGGCGATGCGCGACAACCCCTTGGCCGCCGTGGGCAGTGGCATCTCCTTGGTGCGCCTGAAGCTCTTCGCCTTCATCTACAGCGCCTGCCTGGCCGGCGCAGCGGGCGCCTTCTTCGCGGTGCAGAAGACGGTGATCACACCCGACGACTTCTCGGGCGAATTCTCGATCTTCTTCCTGCTGGTCGTGGTGCTGGGCGGCATGGGCAGGCTCTACGGCGCGCTCCTGGGCACGCTGGCCTTTTTTCTGCTGCCCGAGCTGATGAGCGAGCTCAAGACCTGGCGGCTGTTGGTCTATGGCTTCGGCCTGCTGCTGCTGATTCGCTTCGCGCCCGACGGCATCGCCGGCGCGGTGGACTTGCTGCGCGCGCGCCGAGGCCACCGGCGTTCGACGCTTGCGCTGGATCCCGACATCGCGGTCCATATCCCCCGCGTCGAGGGTGCACGCCTACAAGTCCGCGACGCTGGCAAGCGCTTCGGCGGCGTCGCAGCGCTGCAAGGCGTGTCGATCGATGTGCCCGCAGGCAGCATCTACGCGCTGGTCGGGCCGAACGGCTCGGGCAAGACCACCTTGCTCAACCTGATCACCGGCTACTACCCGGGCGACAGCGGTCAAATCAGCGTGGCCGGCGCGGCGATCGAGGGCCGCTCCGCTGACAAGCTGGCGCGCGACGGGATCCGCCGCACCTTCCAGACGCCCAAACTGGTGCCCGGCCTGTCGGTGCTGGAAAACGTCATGCTCGGCAGCTTTTCGAGCGAGCAGGCCGGGCTGGCTGCGGTGGCGTTCGACTTTCCCAGCGCCCGACGTGAGCGTGCTGAACGCAGGGCCGAAGCACTGCGCTACTTGCGCTTCGTTGGTCTGGACGCGCGCGCCGAGATGCCCGCCGGCGAAGTGCCCCACGGCCAGCAAAGACTGGCCGAGATCGCGCGCGCGCTGGTCGCCCGACCGCGCCTGCTGTTGCTCGACGAGCCTGCCGCCGGCTTGTCGATGAACGAGCTTGACGGACTGGTTGAACTCATACGCTCGATCTCGGCGATCGGCACCACCGTGGTGATCGTCGAACACCACCTCGACCTGGTGGCGAGCTTGGCCGCCCAGGTGACCGTGCTCGAGCAGGGCAGGGTGCTCGCCAGCGGCGCGCCGGCCGCTGTGTTCAAGGATCCGCGCGTGATCGCTGCCTACATGGGCGCCAGCGGGCAAGCCATCCAGACCGTCAAACCCGCAGACCCAGCAGCGCCGGCGCTGCTGCAAGTCGAATCGCTGTCCTCAGGCTACGGCCGCGTCGCGGTGATCGAAGGTCTGAGCCTGAGCGTGATGCCGGGGCGGATCTGCGCGGTCGTGGGCAGCAATGGCGCGGGCAAAAGCACCTTGCTCAAAACCCTCTCGGGCCTGCTGGCGCCCAGCGCAGGACGCATCGTCTACGCAGGCCAGGACATCGCCGGCATGGCGCCGCAACACATCGTCGGACTGGGACTGGTGCACGTGGCGGAGAACCGCCGCTTGTTCCGTCAACAGACTGTGCGCGACAACCTCGAGATGGGGCTGTATGGCACCGGGCTGGGCAGCGCCGAAGAGGCACGCCGCTACGACCAGGTGTGGACCCTGTTCCCCGCGCTTGCCGAACGACCCGACATCCTTGCCGGCGCCTTGTCGGGCGGACAGCAGCAGATGCTGGCGATCGCCCAGGCCTTGATGCGCTCGCCACGGCTGTTGATGCTCGACGAACCCTCGCTGGGCTTGGCGCCAGTGATCGTCGACCAAGTGCTCGAAATCCTGGTCAAGCTGCGCAGCGAGGGTTGTGCCTTGCTGCTGGTCGAGCAGTTGGTCGAGCGCGCACTCGAGATTGCCGACAGCTGTTATGTGATGCACACCGGCACGGTGATCGGCGGTGGCACGCCGGCCGAGGTCAAAAACAGCGATCTGCTGCAACGCGCTTATGGCGCGGACGACGCGCTGTACGCCCATGCTTGAAGCCAGCTTAGACAGCCCAGACGGTGTGCCATCAAGCGCATCACCACAGACGACGCCATCCCGGATGCGTCGGTCGCAACCCATGAAAGCCTGAGTCGGGACAGGCTCTAACCAGCTGGAGACAAACATGATATCGAATCAAACCACATCCGTGACGCGTCGCTTGGCGATCGGCGCTTGCCTCGGTCTAACCCTCGCCTGGCCAAGCTTCGCGCAGGTCGCGCCGCTGAAAATCGGTGCGCTGCTGTCGATGAGCGGCCCGGCGGCCGTCTTCGGGATTCCCGAGCGAGACGCGATCACGGTCGCGCTCGAGGACCTCAACAGCCAGGGCGGCGTCAACGGCAGGCCGGTGCAAGTGATCTTCTACGACGACCGCACCGATGCCGCAGAGGCCGGGCGCGGCGTGAACCAGCTGGTCTCGCGCGACCAGGTGGTGGCGATCATCGGCGCAGGCACTGGCGGCAACGTGCTCGCCGCCGGCCCGATCGCGATGCGACTGAAGGTGCCGCTGCTCGCGCCGGTCGGCACGATCGCGGCGACTGACAAAAAGAACGCTTTCTTGCCCTGGGTGTTCCGCGTCGCGCCGTCGGACGCTGTGAACATCCGCACCATCCTCACCGACGCGGCCAAGGATGGCAACAAGCGCATCGGCGTGTTCTACCAAGAAGACGCTTACGGCAAGACCGGTGTGGACGTCGCCGAGCAGCTCGCGCAAAGCCTGGGCATCCAGGTCGTCGGCTCGGCGCCGGCACCTTACACGGCCACCGACCTGACCGCGCAGGCGATCAAGCTGCGCGAGGCGAATGCGCAGGCGATCTTCATGCAGGTGTCGGTCGCCTCGCTGGGCGCTGGCTTCGTCAAGGCAGCGCGCCAGGTCGGCCTGAACGTGCCGATCTACGGCAGTTCAGGACTGGCGCAGAAGTCATTCGTTGACGGGGTCGGCGCTGGCGCCGAGGGCCTCAGGGTGCTGAGCATCGGCAACCTGGTCTACGACCCGTCGCCCGGCGAGAAGAAGCTGTCTGACCTGTTGCGCGCTGCGGGCAAGGTGCCGCAGGGCTGGGGCGAGTTGGTCGGCACCAATGGACTCGTCGCGGCGATCGCCGCAGCCAAATCGATCAAGGGCGAGATCACCGGCCAATCGATGCGTGACGCAATGGAGAACCTCTGCGGCCTCGAAGCCTATGCGCGAGGCAAAGGCTGCTGGACCAAGGACGACCACGACGGCTGGCGTGAGGATGCGCTGGTGTTCACCGAGATCGCCAACGGCCGACTGCGCACCCGCAAGTAAGCCGCCGTGCTGCTCTTCACCGAATACGTCATCCGCGGCCTGTTTCTGGGCGCGATGTACGGCTTGCTCGCGCTGCCGATGAGCCTTGCCTTTGTGACGGTGGGCACGATCGACTTCGCGGTCGGCGCTTACGCCTTGCTCGCGGCGGCGATTGGCGCGACCGTCGGCGGCACGCTGGGCGCAGTGCTAGGCCTGGCCGGCGCGCTGGCAGCGTCTTTGGTGATGGCAGCGGTGTTCGTGCTGCTCAAGCGTGCCGGCCATCACGACACGATCATGATCGCGCTGTCGAGCTTCGGCCTGGCCGTGGCGATCGGCTCGATCGTGCTCGCAAGCTGGGGCTCGACGGCCTTCGTCAGACAGGGCCTGGACGCGGTCTGGACGGTCGGCGGCATCCGCATCAATCCCCAAGGCCCGATCAACCTCGCGGTCGGGCTCGCTCTGCTCGCGGGCTTGACGGCCTTGCTCTTTGGCACCGGCCTGGGGCGCATGCTGCGCGCTTCAGCCGTCAACGCGCAGGGCGCCGAGCTCGCCGGCATCCCCGTCGTTGCGGTGCAAGCGCTGATCTTCGCCGCCGGCGGCTTGCTCGGCGGCATCGCCGGCCTGTTGATCCTCTACAGCTCGGGGCTGGACTTCACCGCAGGCCTGTCGCTCACGCTGTCGGGCTTTGCCGCGTCCATCGTCTTCGGCGTCAGCAATCCGGCACGCGGCTTTTTGGGCGGCCTGGCGATCGGCGTGGCCGAAGCCTTGAGCGCGGGTTACGGGTCGGGCGCGATGACGGCGCTGATCCCGCAATTCGTTGTGCTGCTCACGCTGGGGCTGGGCATGCTGGGCGCTGGGCGCTACACCGGGTATCGGCCATGAAACAGCTGCGCAACCATGCGAACAGCGCCGCCGCGCTGCTGATCGCGGTCTTGTTCGCGCTGCTGCTGCGCGACCCGGTCTGGATAGACGTGGCGGTGGTGATCGGGATCCAGGCGCTGATCGCGCTGTCGGTGGGCCTGAGCTTCGGCCAGGCCGGCCTGCTCTCGCTCGCGCAAGCGCCCTTCGCCGCGATCGGCGCCTACGCGACCGGAATCATCTCGGTGCACTATGGCGGCTCGCCGCTGGCCGGGCTCGCAGGGGCGATCTTGTTGCCCGCGCTGCTGGGCTATCTGCTGGCGCGTCTGGTGATCCGACTCGAACCGCTCGCGGTCGCGCTCGCCACGCTCGCGCTGGCCGCGATCGTCGAGGTCGTGATCCGGTCCTGGGACAGCGTGACAGGCGGCTATGTCGGTCTGAGCGGGATTTCGCCGCTGGCCTGGGCAGCGTCGCCGCGCGAATACTTCTGGCTGGTGTTGTTGGTGATCGTCATCGTGATCGCGCTCTACGAGAACTTGCTCGCATCGCGCTTCGGCCGCGCGCTCAACACGCTGCGCCACGACCGCGCACGGGCGATGGCCGACGGCGTGCCGGTGGTCGCAGTCTCGAGCGCGGCATTCGGCCTGTCAGCCGCCTTCGCCGGCGTCGCCGGTTGGCTGTACGCCCACTATGTGAGTTACGTCGGTCCAGGCGACCTGGGCACCCACCTGTCGATCTCGGTCGTGCTGATGGCCGTGATCGGTGGCGCCTCTTACGTCTTGGGACCGGTCGTCGGCGCGATCGTGCTGGGCGTGCTGATGCGGATGCTGCCAGCGCAGGAACTGCAGGGCCTGTTCTACGGCGGCACACTGATCCTGATCTTGCTCGTCGCACGCGACGGGCTGCTGGGCATTGCCGAGCCTTGGTTCGCACGCGCGCTTCGCGCCATCGCGCCGCAGCCAGCGCGGGTAGCGCCAGAAGACGAGCGTCGGACATGAGCACAGGACTGCAAGCCATCGGCATGCACAAGCGGTTCGGCGGGGTGCACGCACTCGACGACGCGGCGATCAGCGTCGAGCCTGGGCGCGTCACCGGACTGATCGGGCGCAACGGCTCGGGCAAGACGACGCTGTTCAACTGCATCACCGGCTTCATCGTCCCTGACAGCGGCAGCGTGAAGGTCGACGGCCGCGACATCACCGGTGCCGGACCACAGACGATTGTCAAAGCGGGGCTGTCGCGGACCTTCCAGACGCCACGCGAAGACGCTCGGTCGACAGTGCGAGACGCCGTGCTGTGCGGCTGTTATGTGCAGTCGAGTGCGAGCTTTCTCGGCGCACTCACGGGCCTGCCAGGCGCGCGACGCGAGGAGCGGCGGATCGGGCTGCGTGCCGATGCGCTGCTCGAGCGCTTCGGCCTGGCGGCACAGGCCGAAGCGCCGGTCGGCACCTTGTCCATGGGTCTGGTGCGGCTGGTCGAGGTCGCGCGCGCGATCGCCAGCGGCGCGCGCTACCTGCTGCTCGACGAGCCCGCAGCCGGGCTGAGCGCGGCCGAACAAGACATTCTGTCGGCGCAAATCCGCGCCCTTGCGAGCTCAGGCGTCGGCGTGTTGCTGGTCGAGCACAATTTCTCTCTGGTGCTGTCGATGTGCGACAGGATCACGGTGCTCGAGTTCGGCAAGGTGCTCAGCGAGGGCACGCCGGAGCAAGTCGCACGCGACCCTGGCGTGATCGAAGCCTACCTCGGCGCCGTCGAGCGCGGCGACACCGGGAGCACGCAATGACGCTGCGACTGTCAGGGGTCAGCGCGCGCCACGGCCGCATCGTCGTGTGCCGCAACATTGGGCTGGAAGTCGAGCGCGGCGAAGTGCTGGTGCTGCTCGGGCCGAACGGCGCAGGCAAGAGTTCGACGCTGGGCGCGATCGCGGGCTCAGTCGCGTCGAGCGGCGAGATTTCCGTCGACGGGCACGCACTGCAAGGCCGCGCCGCAAGCCGGCGCGCCCGCATGGGGCTGTCGCTGGTGCCCGAGGGCCGGCGCAACCTCTTTGGCGCGCTCTCGGTGGCGGAGAATCTGCAGATCGGCGTGCGCTTGCTCGCGTCGCCGCAGCGGGCCGCAGCGCTCGCCCAGCTGTATTCGAGCTTTCCGATCCTAGAGCAGCGGCGCGCCCAGTCGGCCGCGATGCTCAGCGGCGGCGAGCAGCAGCAACTCGCGATCGCGGTGGCGATCGCGCGCCGGCCGTCGGTGCTGCTGCTCGACGAGCCCTCGCAAGGGCTGGCGCCGGTCGCACTCGACCATCTGGTCCAGATCATCGATTCGCTGCGCACGCAGGGGCTGGCAGTGCTGCTGGCCGAGCAGAACCACGCTTTCGCAGCCCGACTGGGCGACCGATTCGTCGCGCTGCGCGCTGGCGAGATCGTTGCGAGCGGCGATCGCTCGCAACTCGCCGATCGCGAGCTCGCAGCCGTCGCGATGATGGGACAAAGCACACCAGCGATGCGCTGACAGCCCCGAAACGACCGAGTCGCACGCTGCGCTCTCGGCATCATGAAGTGGCAGCGCGCGATTCGGAGAACAGCATGACGACAGACAAAGACCAGGGTCAGCAAAGACCCGAATGAGAAATAGTCCGAATGAGGAACGGCCCGAATTGGCAATGGCCCGAATTGGCAATGGCCCGAATGAGCAATGCCTCGAATGAGCAATAGCCCGAAAAAAGAGCGACCAACCATGTATCCATGCAGGAGACAAACACCATGACCATTCGATTCGACAACCGGGTCGCGATCGTCACAGGCGCAGGCGTCGGCCTGGGCCGCCAGCACGCGCTGCTGCTCGCAGCACGGGGTGCCAAGGTCGTCGTCAACGACACCGGAGCCGGACCTGACGGTCGCGGCGGCGATCCCGCGGTCGCCGATCGCGTGGTCGACGAGATCCGCGCCGCCGGCGGCGTCGCGATCGCCCACCATGGCGATGTCTGCGACCCAGCGGCAGCGCAAGCGCTGGTTGGCGCAGCGGTGGCGGCCTGGGGCCGGCTCGACATCCTGGTCAACAACGCCGGCATCCTGCGCGACCGCAGCTTCGCGAAAATCGATCTGGCCGACTTCAATGCCGTGATGCAGGTTCATCTGATGGGCACGGTCAATTGCAGCCATGCCGCCTGGCCGCTCATGGTGCAGCAAAAATACGGCCGCGTGGTCGTGACGACCTCGGTCGCGGGCAGCAACGGCAATTTCGGGCAGACCCACTACGGCGCGGCCAAGATGGCCGTGCTGGGCTTCATGAACTGTCTGGCCATCGAGGGCCGCAAGAGCGGCATCCTGGTCAATGCGATCTCGCCCGCAGCCACCACACGCATGACCGAAGCGCTGATCCCGCCGGCGCTGGCCAGCCAGATGGGACCCGAGCTCGTCTCTCCCGCTGTCGCCTGGTTGTGCAGCGAGACCTGCCAGCTCACCGCCCACATCATCACCGCGAGCGCGGCGGGCTTTGCCCGCATGCAGCTCTACGAGACCCAGGGCGTGCAGTTCGATCCGGCGCAGCCGCTCACGCTCGAGATGTTCGACGCCGCCGTCGACACGGTCTGTGATCTGGGCAGCGCGACACCGAGCGAGCTCGGTGTGCTCGGCAACGCGCAGGACAGGCTCAAGGCCATTGGCAGGCTGTGAGCGCGGCGCCCGCTGATTCATGAACATCCCGCCTCTCAAAGACACAGCCATGTCGAGTGAAGCTTTGCCCAGTTTGCTTGTGCAGCCCGCCACCGGGGCGAACGTGACGCGCCTGGTCGACCTGATCCGCGTCGTCTCGCGCAGCCAGCCCAACGCGCCGGCGATCGAGTTCGAAGGCCAGACCCACAGCTTTGCCCAGGTCTATGGCAACGCCGTCAAGCTCGCCAACGGCTTGCTGCGATCGGGACTGTCGGCAGGCGACGCCGTGGGCATCCTCAGCGGCAACT
Organism: Betaproteobacteria bacterium; assembly: GCA_010030205.1. Lineage (GTDB taxonomy): Bacteria > Pseudomonadota > Gammaproteobacteria > Burkholderiales > Burkholderiaceae_C > Pseudaquabacterium. Next base: position 313 of record RGQD01000177.1, on the reverse strand, counting down.
GCCCCGAATACCTCGAGATCTACCTCGGCTGCCAGCTCGCCGGCGTCGTCGCCGTGCCGCTGAACTACCGCGCGGTGTCCGACGACCTCGCATACGTGCTGGGCAATTGCAGCGCACGGGCTGCGCTCGTCGATCCGCAATACCTCGCCACCTTGGAGGCCGCGTTGCCGCGGCTGCCGAGCTTGGTGCCCGAAAAAATCTTCGTCCTCGGCAGCGATCGCTACCGCCGCCTGATCGACGACAGCGACAGCGTCGAGCCGCCGCGGGTGGCGCCGACCGCGCCGTCGACGATCTTCTACACCTCGGGCACCAC
>RGQD01000176.1 GCA_010030205.1 Betaproteobacteria bacterium | reverse complement strand
GTGGATCGTGAGTGCCGGCCTGTCGGACCGCGGGCGTGCGGCCGTGGGTCACTGGCCGATCCCGGGACTCGCAGCCGGGTTTGGTGCGGCACTGCTTGCAGCCGGCACGGCGATTGCTGAACTTCCGCATGCGCCGGGATGGCGCACCGCGATGCCGGTCCTGGTGCGGTGGCGCGCTGCCCGCCACACCAGTCTGGCGCTATGCACAACCCTGATGCCAGATCACCGGTGGGCTCACGCTGCATCGCAGTCAGACGGGCGCCCAGACCGAGCGACAACAGTGGGTCGGTTGCGGGCCTTTGCAGCTTGTCGAGCGTCGTCCTGCATGATGTAGCGCACCAGCACATTGGTAGCTAGGCCAATCATCGTGCAGATGATCCACGCGATGCAATGGTTTGGTTCATGTCTTCAATTGAGACTGACATGCTTGCCTTGCCAAGCATGTGTTTCAACTCGGTCACAGAACGATTGGCGGCCATGAACAAGAATTGACCAGGCTCCAACTCGACAAATTCGACTCGATCACCGGCGTCCACCTGCAGTGACCGCCGAACGCTTGAGGGGATGGTGATCAGACCTTTGCTCGTCACGGGCACGATGCCTTCAAAGACAAGCGCAATGAGGGTGGTTTTTCAAACGCCCATCAGCCGCGCATTGACGGCATCGCTCAGCCGCGCGGCGATCTTGTTGTAGCCGGCCATGTTGGGGTGTATCTCGTTCAGCCAGTCATTGCTGGTTCCCACGTCGGACGGGTTGGCCGGTAGCAATGTGTGGCGCGTATCGACAACGTGGAATGCCGGCAACTTTTTCCCCGGGGCGCCGCGGTCACTGTCCAGCGCCAGCAAGGCTTCGGCCAGGCGGTCGATCAGCCTGTCGGCGATGCGCTGTTGCAGCGACACACCCAGGGCCGAATTCTTGAAGATCGGCCACAACCATGGCCCCTTGATGGCGACCGTGCCGAGAAATCGCCCCGGCGCGTTGCGTGGCGTCACGTAGTCATAGGTATGCAGGAAAGCTGGCGCGCCCTGGCTCAGACCACCCACGGCATCGCGCAATTCGACGATGCGCTTGTAGCCGTCTTGGATGTTGGACAGCAGCTTACCAAGCCGGGTTTCATCGATGTAAGCGACCGGATCCTGTGGGTTTACGCCCGGCGATGGCGCGACATGGATCAATTCGGCAGCAGCGTCGATCAAGTCATTCCCGCCCCCGCTGAGCAAGAGTGCATCAAATCGGGAACAGAAGTTCTGCTGCGCGAGGAACCTGACCAAGTCCTTGTGGTCGCTCAACTCCGACATATGGCGGATCGTGTCACCGGGGTAGGCCAAGTTCAGGATCAGCGTCCAGCGCGCCAACCTCAGCCCGTACAGCAGGTTGGATGACGGTATCGCGGCGATCGTGAACCACGAGTCGCCCTCCGCCAGCAAGTGCCACGTGTAGTCGGGGTCATCGGGTTGCAGGTTGTGCTCGCCAACGCCAATGTCGCGCGGATTCAGCACGTCGGGTGGCAACGCAGGAAACGTGTTTTGTATCGGCATTGAAAACTCCTGTAGGTCACAGCAAGCGCGGCGCGACCACCGCCCGCGTCTTCGGCGCATTCTGGGTCGCCGACGGGTCACCCGGAACCCCTTGACCGCTTGCCAGTCCCTAGAACCCCGTCGGACGCAGCGATCCCAGTCGACAGCGCCGTCGTCAGGATGACGCTTGTCTGCGAAACACTGTGTCGTGGCGGCACGGTGTTTTCAAGCGCTTTTTTTTGCTGTCTATTAGGACGCTCACGATACGAGTCAGGCAAGCGCTGGACAAGCTGCTGGCGCCGACCTTCGCGCCGGACGAGCGAGAGGCTGAGGTCAAGAAGGCCTTGCAGCGCTGCCATGGACGCTCTGGGTATACGCTAGGATTGCCATCCTCAGCTTGCACTCGAGCGAGGACCGGCGGGTCAAGAAGGCGTTTCAGTCGGGCGAGCGTTCGGGCATCCATGCAAGTGTGGCGCCCGAGCTGATCCGGCCGTCACCAGACGAGCGGCGAGCGAAGCCGCGGTCGACCTCGGCCAAGCTGCGCTGCGCGCTGAGGGCTGCTGCGCAGGGTCCCGCCGGCCAGTAGGCTTGCGGCGTCCGGTCTCCGAAGAGACAGCCAGACCTCGTGGGTCGCGGCTTCAATCGACGGCTCCAGCAACGCGCTTCGCGCCGAGGGACAAGAGGACACCATGAACATCCAATCCGGACAGATCGCAGTCGTGACAGGCGGGGGCACCGGCATGGGCCGTGCGCTGTGCCGCCAACTGAGCGCGGCGGGCGTGCATGTGGCGCTGTGCGACGTCTCCGCAGCCGCCATGGCCGAGACTCGGTCGCTGTGCCTGGCCCAGGCGCCGGCCGGCACGCATGTGACCACCTGCCTGGCCGATGTCAGCCAGGAAGCCCAGGTGCTGGCGTTCCGGGATGCCGTGATCGCCGAGCATCGGACCCAGCACATCAACCTGCTGTTCAACAACGCCGGCATCGCTGGCGGCGGCAGCTTCGTCAACGGCAACCGTGCCGATTGGGAGCGCACCTTCGGCGTCGACTGGTTCGGTGTGTACCACGGTGCCCGGGCCTTCATGCCGCTGCTGGTGGCCAGCAGCGCCGGCTGCATCATCAACGTCAGCAGCGTCAACGGCTTCTGGGCCAGCCTGGGCCCGGGCGTGCCGCACACCGCCTACAGCGCAGCCAAGTTTGCGGTCAAGGGTTTCACCGAGGCGCTGATCAACGACTTGCGGGTGAATGCCCCACACCTGAGTTGCGTGCTGGTGATGCCCGGCCACGTCGGCACCTCGATCGCGCTGAACACCTACGACGCGATGAAGATGTCGGCGGCGCAGGTGGCGCTGGTGCGCTCGCGCATGGTCAAGGGCGGCGCCGCGGTGGCCGATCTGCCCGACGACGCGATCCGCCAGTTGTTGCACCAGCGGGCGATCGACTTCCGCGACAACGCGCCGACCACTGCCGACCAGGCGGCCAGCACCATCCTGGACGGCGTGCGCGCCGGCAAATGGCGCATCCTGGTGGGCGACGACGCGCAACGGCTGGACGTGATGGTGCGCGAGAACCCCGAGAGTGCTTATGAAGACCGCTTCGCCATCGCCTGGCGCAACGGCGCGCCCGGCCTGACAGGCAACGATTGAGGCTGGGCCAGGGGGCCGCGCTGCCGGCAGCACATGGCTCGTTGGCCAATCTGTCCGAGGTCGACGAACTGAAGCGTCGAATCGAGGCCCTGGCAGCCGAAGGCGCGGGCATGGCCAGCTGAGTTTCCAGGAAGCTGTCGCGGGCCGCGCCTCGGCTGGGCCGCAGACTCAGTGCCGGAACATAGCCGACCCGACCCGATTCGGTGCGCCTGTGCCGACCGCCTCGCGCCGTTGAGGCGACGCCTAGAATCGCCTCGAGACCATTGAATGCTTCTAGACAACAACGCGCGCAACCGCCGCATCGGCATCACGCTGGTCTGCCTCACCACCTTGCTCTTAGCGGTGCTCGACACCTGCGCCAAGTGGCTGGTGCGAGACCTACCGGTGTTCCAGGTGGTGTGGATGCGATTCGTGGCGCACGCGCTGATCGCCTCTGCGCTGCTGGCGCCGGTGTACGGCCGCGAACTGCTGCGCGTCAACAAAGCCTGGCTGCAGGCGCTGCGTGGCGCGATGCTCGGCGTGATGACGGCGCTGAACTTCTGGGCGCTGCAATATCTGCAATTGGCCGAGACAGGCGCCATCCAGTTTTCGGTGCCGCTGCTGATCGCCTTGCTCAGCGCCTGGTGGCTGGACGAGCGGCTAGACACCAAGCGCTGGCTCGCCATCGCGGCCGGGCTGGCAGGCGTGCTGCTCATCATGCGGCCCTGGACCGGCGCCTTCCACCCGGCGCTGCTGCTGTCCATGGGCAATGCCTTGTTGTACGCCAGCTTCAACCTGCTGACGCGGCGCCTGGCGGCCACCGAGTCCCCGGCCTCGCTGCAACTGATGTCGGCCATCGGCGCTGCCGTGGTCATCGCCCCGTTCGGGCTGGCGCAGTGGCGCACGCCGGCCGACACTGCCACCTGGGCGGTGATCGGCCTGACCGGCTTGTGCGGCGGTCTGGGCCACTACTGCGTCGCCAAAGCGCACCGCTACGCCACAGCCGCCACGCTCGGCCCCTTCCTGTACCAGCAGATCCTCTACATGACGCTGCTCGGTTGGCTGGTCTTCGCCCAGGTGCCAGACGCCCTGGTGATAGCCGGCGCCGCGGTGGTGGTGGCGAGCGGCTTGTACCTGCTGTGGCTGGAGATCAGGAGCCACTGAGCAAGCCCGCCCCCGTCGGCATAAACTGTCCGAACCCCGGACCGACGAGAGGAGATCATGGCCAGTATCAAAAGACTCGATCACGTGGCGATCGATGTACGCGAGGTCGCCCAGACGACCGAGCAGTACGTCAAGCGGCGCGACGTGAGGCCGCGTCCGCCATTGTTGAAAAGCGCCGGGCCCGCTTCACAGGCCGCTAACGCCGGCATCACAAGAAGACTCCAATGACCCTGCGATTGCGCCAGATTTGCCTCGCCGTTCCAGAACTCCGGCCCGCTGAAGCTGCGATCCGCGCCATCTTTGGCATTGAAGTCTGCCATCGCGACGAGGGCGTGGGCAAGTACGGACTGGAGAACGCGTTGTTCGTGTTCGGCCACCAGTTCGTCGAGTTGGTGGCTCCCACCCGAGCGGACACGGCGGCCGGTCGCTTCATCCAACGCTCCGGCGGACGCGGTGGCTATATGGCCATCTTCGACACCCAAGATCCCGAACGACGGCGTGCGCTTGCCGATTCACTGGGCGTGCGCGTGGCCAATGTGATGGACTACCCCGGCCAGTTTTTCGGCGTGCAGTTGCACCCTCGCGACTGTCGCGCGACCATGCTGGAGTTCGATCGCTCGGTGGGCAACGAGCGGCTGGACGGCGCCTACTGGCCGGCCGGCGCGCACTGGCGGGATCAGCAGAATCTGGCGCGGGTGAGCGGGATCGGCTGGATCGACGTGGCGGCACCTGACCCGCGCGACCTCGCCGCGCATTGGGGCCGCATCGCAGACGTGTCTGTCGGCCAAGACGGCGATCAGCCAGCGCTGAAATTCGACCTGGGCGCGGCGCGCTTCCTGCGTGGTGATGCCGAGCGGCTGGAGGCCTTGCATGTCGATGTCGGTGATGCCGACGGCGTGCGCCGCACCGCAGCGCACCAGGGTTGCCTGGTCGAAGGGGATGGTTTCTGGCTGGGTGGCGTGCGCTTCGTGCCGCATCAAGGTGTGTTGGCGTGAGTGCGGTGTGGGCCGATGACGCGCAGGCGATGTTCGCCGACAGTGTCGAGCGCTTCGTCACACAGACCTGCACCAACGGCAGCTGGGCGTGGCAAGTCGAGTCGCAAGCCTCAGATTTCAGCCTGCGCGCAGTCGCGACGGTACACGCCCGGCAACCAGCCCGCGAGACCGTGGCCACCAGATCACCCACTTGCGGTGAATCAGCTGGTGCAGGTTCTGGGCATGGACGTTCCAGGACTTGGTCCAAGCATTTGCCGAAAGCGACCGCCTGATGCAGGCCAGCCTGTAGCCGAACGATCTCGAGCAGGGCATCGCACGATTCCTCGAGGAGCGACCACCCCGCTTTACCTGCCACTAAGAGCCGAATCGCACGGCGTCATGTCCGCGAATCGAACCGTGGCCCGCATCCAAACCACCACAAGAAAGCATCATGAAGAATCTGTTGATCGCAATTTCACTGGCCTTGATTGCACCCGCGCTGGCCTGGGCAGACGCCCCGTATCCAGACAAACCGGTCAAGATCGTCGTACCGTACCCGCCCGGCGGCGCTGCCGACGTGCTGACGCGAAAGATCAGTGAACGCCTGGCCCAGCGGCTCGGACAGCAGTTCCTCATTGACAACCGCGCAGGCGGCAACACGGTGACGGCCAGTGAATTCGTCATCAAGGCGCCGGCCGACGGCTACACCTTGTACTCCACCAACACCACACTCATCCAGTTGCCTGCGCTGGGCGTGGCACGTTACGAAGAGGCGCGCGACTTCGTGCCGATCGCCCAGTACGCCTCGGCACCCCTGGCGCTTGCGGTGCTGGTCGAGAACCCGGCCAAAAACCTCAAGGAACTCGCGACGTGGCTCAAAGCGCGACCCGGCAAGACCACCTACGCCACCTCAGGTGCCGGCGGCTCGCAGCACATATTTAGCGAAGCGATGAAGCGCGCCACCGGCGTCGACTCAATCCATATTCCGTACAAGGGCGAGGCGCCGCTGCTCAACGACTTTCTGGGCGGACGCATCGACTGGTACATCGCCACGCCTATCACTATCCTGCCGCATGTCAAGAGCGGCAAGGTGCGTCTGCTGACGGTAACCGGCGACCAACGGCTGCCGCTGGCACCGGACGTGCCCACTTTCAAGGAAGAGGGCATCAGCGACCTGGTGGTCGTCGGCTGGTACGGCATGTTCGCTCCCGCAAAGACGCCCCAGGCCATTGTCGATCGGCTGAGCCAGGAGATCGCGGCCATCGTGCGCAGCCCGGAGATTACCAACTACATGAAGGAAAGCGCGCTGGTGCCCACGGGTCTGACGGCCAGCGAATTCAGTACCAAGCTGCCGTACTTCCGCGAGAGCTTCAGTCGCATGATCAAGGAGAACAACATCCGCATCGAGTGACGCCGCAACCGGACTGGCTGACTAGACTGCCCGACGCGGTGCGCGGTTGGCCGCTGGCGCAGGTCCATCCGTTGCGCTTGCGGGTGACGCTGCCGGCCGCGCCGTACGGCCGCATCAAGCCCAACTCGCCGGCCGAGGTGATGCCCGAGAAACCCACCGAAAAGCACCATGCCGCCAACGTGGCCGGCATCGACAAGCCGGTTGACGCGGCCAACCGCAGGCAGCCGGCCAAAGCGCCGGGTCAGCTCGCCCGGCATGCGGGGCAGCGCCGCGGGATCAGTCGGCCGCGAAGCAGTAGTACAGGCCACCACCGCCGGTGGACTTGAGCTGGTCGGCGCTGCAGCCGCGCGACGGGTGCGACGAGTTCCAGGACTTGGCCGGCACGCTCTCGTCGAGCCCGGTCTTGTCGTGGTGGCCGACCATCGCCGCGCCGCCGCTGCTCATCGTCCAGTTGCCGCAGGTCGAGTTGGCGTCACCGGCGATGGAAGTGCCGTCGGGCTGCGAGCCGGTCAGCACGTCGTGCAGGTTGGGCGTGTCGCCGCGGCCGTTGATCGGGTTGCCGGCTTCGGTCAGCGCAGTCAGCTTGCTCAGGTTGTTGGCGCCGTGCAGCTGCGCCACGTCAGTGGCGATCACCACGCCCTTGGCGTTTTGCCAAGGGCCGTTGCCGATCCGGTCGCGGGCGTTGACGCCGGCCTGCCCGGCCACCGGTTGGGCGCTGAGGTAGGCGCGCCAGTTGCGATGGCCGGCACCGGCCGCGGCGGCCAGGGTCTGACAGTGTTTGTCAGCGCCGGCCAGACCGCCCAGGTCAGCGCCCTTGCCAGGGTTGGTGCTGGTGACAAAAAAGCCCAGGCCGCTCTTGGCCGGCATCATGCCGCTGCAGGCGCCCAGCGCCACGAGGGCGGCGGCTGAGCCGCCCAGCAAAGACCAACGGATCGATTGACGCATGCTTGAATCTCCAGAAAAAGAGGGGTAGCCGGGAGAATAGTGTTTTCAAACGCTGTTTTTCCTTCCCCTTGCCCCCCCGAACAGGGCCCCCGAAGCGCGTGAAGTCGGTCTTTGAAGGCGGCTGAGTTCTGTTGCACGTTGACAGCGCCGCCGAATGCGTTTTTTCAGGCGCTGGCTGCGGCTTGTCCCTTGTCGCTAGGCCGATCCCATCGATCCTGCAAATACTTGGATCCAGCCGATTTCAGCGGCCTGCTCGCCGAGTCGCTTGAGCAATCTTGGGCGGCGTCAGGCCGCTTGCAGGGCGCGCCGGGCCAGTGGCCAGACGCCTTCGTGCACCAGCAACTCCTCTACATGACGCTGCTGGGTTGGCTGGTCTTCGCCCGGGTGCCCAAGGCCCTGGTGATCGCTGGCGCCGCGGTCGTGGTGGCCAGCGGCTTGCACCTGCTGTGGTTGGAAATCAGGAGCCGCTGAGGAAGCCCTCCCCCGTCGGCATAAACTGTCCAGATCCCAGACCGACGAGAGAAGATCATGGCCAGTATCAAGAGAATCGATCATGTGGCGATCGCGGTGCGCGACGTCGCCCAGGCGACCGAGCAGTACGTCAAGCTGCTCAACGCTGTTCACATCCGAACCGAAACACTGCGCGAAAAAGCCGGCATGGTCAAAGTCGCCTACATGCAGATCGGCGAGAACGTGCTCTCGCACATGGGACTGGAAGTCGACAACCTGGAGGAGTTCATCCAGGACGTCGAAGGCAAAGGCTACAAGATCCCCCTGCGCGACGAGTTCAGCAATCGCGACGAGGTGGTGCTGCGGCCGCGCGACGCAGCCGGCGTCGTGCTGCAGATCCTGCAGTGGAAGGGCGGCAGCGACGCCACGGTCGAGGACCGGATCGCGCGCATTCTGGCTTTGCAGAACCAGCCCGAGGCGAAGTGACGGCAGAGCTTGTGGGTGTAAAACAGAAAGAACTCACCACTCTCGTTTACCATCGCCTTGACCACGGCAAACGGAAACTGCACCAATCATTCGGACGACTGGGGGCGGCGGGAAGAGGACGTTCGTATGGATTTAGCAGGACCGTCGTCTAAGGTCTGTTAGTCTGTTCATTCCCCAAAACTCTAGGACAACGGAGAAGACCATGAACCTCGATCGTCGCCAATTTGCGCTGCCAGCGCTTGCCATCGGTCTCCTCGTCGTCAGTCCGGCTTTCGCGGGTCACGATGAGGACTCCGTTGCCAAGAGTCTCGAGGCATTCCGCGCGGCCCAAGCCGCTGCCAATGCCGAGATTCTCGCCTCGCTCTGCGCATCAGAACTCAGCTACAGCCATTCTGATGGCCGAGTTGAGGACAAAGCAGCCTTCGTCGCGAACGCTACAAACGGAAAGTCCAAGTGGTTGTCGCTGGTCTATGAAGATCCCAAGATTCGCGTTGTCGGGACGTCTGCGATCGTACGATTCCATTGGATCGGCGAACAGGAGTTCATCGCTGACGGCAAGAGAGCATCTAGCAATCTCCATATCCTGATGAACTGGCAAAAGCAGGGCGCCGAGTGGAAGCTGTTGTCCCGCGGGGCAACCAAACTCGCATAGCCAGGCTCAGCCTTCGGTTACTCGCAGCAAGATCGTCTGCAAGCCAGGCGAGGAACGCTAGCGCGGTGCGACGAAGCCTAACCCCTGTCTAAAGCGAATGTGCAACGGCAGGTCGTCAAGCCTGGCTTGGCGGTAGGCAGTACATCTCCGCCAGCCCGGGCTTGTCCTGTTGCTGCTTTTAGACGCTTATCTGAAATGTTAGCTACTATGAGATACCCAGAGCTGAACCGCGGCGTGGGAGTTTGCGTCTTACCGCCGCGTCTATCTACTTCGGCCTCGTTTTCGGGC
>RGQD01000175.1 GCA_010030205.1 Betaproteobacteria bacterium | reverse complement strand
GGCGACCAAGTCTTTGACGGGCTGGCCCAGGCCTTCGGCCAAGCCCAGCCATCGACCAGCGGCGACCTCAACGAGTTCGGTGCCGGGCTGGCGAGTTTCCTCGCGACCTTCCCGCCATTGGCCGACCAAGCCTATCTTCCAGACCTGGCCAACCTGGAGTGGGCCGTCCATCGCGCGCTGTACGCGGGCGATGGGTCGGGCTTTTCAGCCCAAGACCTCAGCGGATTGACGCCTGACGGCCTGGGTCAAACCTCGTTTTCACTGCATCCGGCCTGCACGCTGCTGACTTCACGCTGGGCGCTTGCAGCGCTGTGGCAATCGCACCTGCCAGAGCCATTGCACCCGCCAGAGCCATCGCACCAGCAAGACGAGGCGGCCGAATTCACCGCATCGCCGGGCCAAACCTGCCATGTGCTGGTGTGCCGACCGGCGTGGCAAGCGCAGGTCGAGGTCTTGACTGAAGCCCAATATCACTGGCTGGCCGCGCTGGCCGCAGGCGCGACACTGGGCGACGCGCTGGACGTCGCGCTGGCGTTGGACAGTCAGTTCGACATCGCCGGGTTTGTGCAGCAGTGCCTGGCCTGGCAAGTCCTGCAAAGACCCAACCCCCGCCTTCGCTGATCTCAGGCCGAAGCTCCCCTCGCCAAACCGGAACATTCAACTTGGACCTCTCCGCCGAACAAATCACCCAACTCAACGCCAACCCGCTGTACGCGACCATTGGCATTGAGCTCCACGAAGCCGCAGCAGGCTGCGCGCGATCGACCCTGACACCCCAAGCGCAGGTGTGCTGGCCGTCCGCAGGACAGCCGCACGGCGGCATCCTGTTCACGGTGATCGACACGACCATGGCCTTCGCGGTGATGTCGCTGGCCGAAGCCGGTCGCGGCTGCGCGACGGTCGACTGCAGCATCCAATACCCGGCGCCGGCAAGACAAGGCCCCTTCCATTGCCAAGCCACGACGACGCACCGGGCCGGACGCACGGTGTTCATTCGCGCCGAGATCAGAGACGCCAGCGGGACAGCCGTCGCGTTGGGCCAGGCCAGTTTCCGCATCATTGAGGCCAAGCCCACCGCGAGGGCTGCCTGATGACAAGCCCCGAAGCGACATGAGCGGGGTTGCCGCTCTGGCGGCGTTCCGCACCCGCAGCTTCCGTTTCCAGTGGCCGGCTGACCTCTGCACGGCCTGGGCGCTAGAGATGGAGACGCTGATCCTGGGCTGGTACGTGCTGACCGAGACCGGATCGGTGGTGCTGCTGACAGTCTTCGGCTCGCTGCTGTTCGTCGGCACCTTGGTCTCGCCTTTGCTCGGTGTGCTCGGCGACCGGCTGGGGCTGCGCAACGTGCTGGCCGCGATGCGCTTGTGGTACACGCTGTTCGCCTGCGTCATCCTGTTCCTCGCGCTGACCCGACAGCTCGACCCGATGCTGGTGCTCGTCGTCGCTGCGATGTCGGGCCTGGTCAGGCCATCGGACATCGGCCTGCGCAGCGCGCTGGTCGGCGCCACCGTGCCGGCTGACCATCTGGTCGCGGCGATGGGCGTTTCGAGAACGACGCATGATTCGGCCCGCGTCGGTGGCGCGCTGGCCGGCGCGGGCTTCATGGCGACCTTCGGCATGGGGCCGGCCTACATCGCGATCAGCACGATCTACCTGACCGGCGCGCTGCTGACGCTGCTGACGGACGGCCGCCCCGGCTCACCTGCAATGCCTGCAGACCAGCGTCCATCGCCTTGGCGAGACCTCAAGGAAGGCCTGGCTTATGTCTGGCGAACGCCGCGGCTGCGCGCTGTGATGAGCCTGGCCGCACTGGTGAACCTGACGGCATTTCCGCTGACCACCGGCTTGATGCCGTACATCGCACGCGATGTCTTCCACGTCGACCAGCGCGGTCTGGGCTGGCTGGTGGCGAGCTTCGCGGTCGGTGCCTTCATCGGCTCGATGGGCCTGAGCCTGTTCGGCGCGAAAGTGCGGCCGGCACGGACCATGATCGCAACCTGCGCCGCCTGGCACCTGAGTCTGGTCGGTTTCGCGCTCTCGACCAGCCTGCCGGTCGCGATGGCCATGCTGATGCTCGCAGGCGCCTGCCAAAGCCTGAGCATGATCACGCTGTCGATCATCTTGCTGCGCACGGCTGAGCAGCGCTTTCGCGGCCGCATCATGGGCGTGCGGATGCTGGCGATCTACCCGCTGCCCTTGGGCCTGTTGCTCGCCGGCGCGATGATCCCCAAGGTCGGCTACCTGGCGACGGCGCTGACGCTGGTGTTCACAGGCCTGGTGTTGACGCTGGCGCTTGCCGTCACCTGGCGTGACGACCTGATCCGGCGCGACGCGGTCGGCAATGCAATCTGAGCGCCGGCAAGCTGCCACCCATCGAGGCCGGTGTTGAGGCCGGTGTTGGGGCGGTGTTGGGGCCGTTGTTGGGGCCGGTGTTGGGGCCGTTGTTGGCGCCGCACCGCCATCAACCTGGCCATGGGCCTGCCGCTGGCCGCAAGCCTGGGCGCCGTTGCCCAGACCAAGAAAGACACGCTGGTGCTGGCGATGACGCTGGAGCCGCCCGGCCTGGACCCGACCGCCGGCGCGGCCGCAGCGATCGGTGAGGTGGTGCACTACAACCTGTTCGAGACGCTGACCAAGATCGGCGCTGACTCGACGATCTCCCCGTTGCTGGCCCAGCGCTGGACCGTCACACCCGACAACAAGACCTGGGCATTCCACCTCCGACCGGGCCTGAAGTTTCACAACGGCGAGCCCTGCAACGCCGCAGCAGTGAAATTCTCGTTCGAGCGCGCTGCTGCTGCAGACAGCCCGAACAAAGACAAAGCGGTGTTCAGCAACATCGTCAACCTGCGCGCCACCGACGACTTGACGCTGGTCGTCACACTGAAGAACACCAACCCCGATTTCCTGTTCCAGATCGGCCAGGCCACTGCGGTGATCGTCGAGCCCAAGAGCGCGGCGACCAACAACACCCAACCGGTGGGCACAGGTCCGTTCAAGCTCGAGAGCTGGGCCAAGGGCAGCGCCATCGTGCTCGCGCGCTGGGACGGCTACCGCGACGCCAAGGCCGTCGCGCTGCGCCGCGTCACGCTGCGCTTCATCAGCGACGCGTCGGCCCAGGTCGCCGCGCTGATGGCCGGTGACGTGGACTTGTTCCCGCGCGTCTCGGCGGCCAGGTCACTGGAACAGTTGCGCGCCGACAAACGCTTCCAGGTGCTGGTCGGTGGCTCGCGCGCCAAGACCATCGTCGCGATCAACAACAAGAAACGTCCGTTAGACGACGTGCGGGTGCGCCGAGCGATCGCTTGTGCCATCGACCGCCAGCAAGTCATAGACGGTGTGGCCGAAGGCTTTGGCAAACCGATCGGCAGCTTCTACGTGCCCGGCGCGCCGGGCTATGTCGACCTGACCGCTGTCAACGCCTACAACCCCGACAAAGCCCGGGCGCTGCTCAAGGAAGCCGGCATCACGGCGCCACTCGAACTCAGCCTGAAGCTGCCGCCCACGCCTTACGCGCGCCAGGGCGGCGAGGTGATCGCCGCGATGCTGGCCAAGGTAGGCATCGTCGCCAAGCAAGAGAGTGTCGAATGGGCGCAGTGGCTCTCGGGCGTTTACGGCCAGAAGGCCTACGACCTGACGATCATCAGCCATGTCGAGCCACTGGACTTCGGCAACTTCGCCCGGCCGGGTTATTACTGGAACTACGAGTCGCCGAAGTTCAACGCGCTGTGGGCCAGGATCAACGCCACCGCCGACACCCCGACCCGCTTGAAGCTGATGGGCGAGGCGCAGCGCCTGGTGGCCGACGATGCGGTCGCGGCCTACCTTTACCAGCCGACCTGGATCACTGTGGCCAACGCCAGGCTCAAAGGCTTGTGGCGCGAGATGCCGATCTTCGCCAACGACTTGGCAGCGCTGAGCTGGGGCTGATCGCGCGGGGGCGATTGGGGCCGACCGGCGCCGGCCGGCCCCGTCAAGGTGTGACCACGCTCAAGCCCGCGAAGTCGTGTCGAAAAAAGCCTGCATCGGTGCTCAGCAGCGCATCGGCCTGCGTCATCGCGTGGGCGCCGATCAGGAAATCCGGCGCGGTGCGCTCGCGTGGCCCCTTGTTGCGGGCGTAGCCCCGCATGATGCGCGCCGCCTCCAGCGCGGTGTCCATGGACATCGGGTCGTGCTCGATCTGGCAGGCGGCCAGAAACTCGCGCAAGTTCTGCTCGTCGACAAAGTAGCGGCCCAGTTCGGCCACCACCACCGCGCAAACGCACAGGCTGCCCTGTGCCAATGCGGTCTCAAGCGCAGTCTGTGCGGCCGCCGCGCCCGGCGCGCCCTTGACAATGTCAAACAGCACGCTCGAGTCGACCGCAGTCCTCACACTCGACGCGCTCTGCTCTTGGCTGGCGCGGACTTGGCTGGCGCAGGCTCCGGCGAGCGCCACGGCACCGGCCGACCGCGCAACTCGGTCAAAGCCTGTTCGCTGGTCAAACCATCATCCACGGCCTGCCCCAGCCAAGGACTCAGATCGAGTTGGACGACCTTTTCAATCACCAGTCGGCCGCCGTCGATGCGCAATCTCAGGCGGGCGCCAGGCTTGATGCCAAGCGCGTCGCGCGCCGCTTTGGGGATCACGATCTGCCCGCGCTCAGCCAAAGTGATGTCCATTGATGCCACGGCATTCCCCATATGTCTACCTGAGAAGTATGCTTTATCAGGTATGAATCCGCAAGCGCTGCACGCTGGCAGCTCGACGCTCAAGCGGTCGGCGGCAACCGGGTCTGCACCGTGCTGGGCTGCGGCGGCAGGCCTTCGAGGTGGTTGGCGTCGGCCCAATCGACGATCTGCAGCCTGCCCTCGGACCAGCGCAGCCGGTTGATCCCGGTGTTGGGGATCTCGCATTCGCGCGGCCCGCTCAGCGACAAGGCCAGCGCGCTGCGCCACAGCATGTCGAGCACGCCGCCGTGCGTGACGAGCGCGACGCTGGCGCCGGCGTGCGCGGCCAGCAGCGCCTGCAGCGCCTGCATCACCCGGGCGTGGAAAACCCGATTGCTCTCGCCGCCTTGCGGCAGCGCGTAATCGGCATCGTGGCGCTGCCACTGCGCCCACAGCCCAGCGTGCTGGCTGCGGATCGTGGGCACGTCCAAGCCTTCGAGCAGGCCAAAACCCTGCTCGCGCCACAAGGGCTCGACCTGCATCGCCAGTCCACCGCACTGGGCATCGGCCAGCGCCTGCGCGGTCTGGCGCGTTCGCAGCAGGTCGCTGACGACGATCAGGTCGAAGGTCTCGTCAGCCAGGCGTTGGCCCATTCGGCGCGCCTGTTCAAACCCGAGCGCGTTGAGCGGCACGTCGATCTGGCCCTGGAAACGGTGCTGGCGGTTCCAGTCGGTTTCGCCATGGCGGATCACGGTCAATGAAGTCATGTCCGCCATTGTCGACGCGCCGTCAAGTCAGGCTTGTGGCAGCCCGGGGAAAACGCAAAATTACCCGCGGCTGCGCGGCTGTGTCAGGGCCGCCACCATCGACCTCAGGGCAGCGGCGCCACCTTGAAGACCTGCCGCAGGTAGGCCAGAAAGGTCTGGTCGTCGCACAGGATCTTGCCGGGTGAGTCCGACAGCTTGGCCACCGGCTGGCCGTTGCAGTGCGTCAGCTTCATCACGATGTGCAGCGTGTGCAAGCCCATGTCGTTGGTCAGGTTGGTGCCGATGCCAAAACCGAGTTGGGTGCGGTCGGCGAAGTGGCGGTACAGCTCGAAAGACTTGGGCAGGTTCAGCCCGTCCGAGAACACCAGCCGCTTGGTGTGGGTGTCGATGCGCAGCTTGGCGTAATGCGCCAGCGCCTTTTCGCCCCAGACCACCGGGTCGCCCGAATCGTGGCGCAAGCCGTCGAACAGCTTGGTGAAGTACAGATCGAAATCGGCCAGGAATGCGTCCATGCCGACCACATCGGTCAGCGCGACACCCAGGTCGCCGCGGTACTCCTGGACCCAGGCTTCAAGTGCGGCTTTCTGGAAGTCGCGCAGCCGTACGCCCAGCGCCTGGTAGGTCTGCAAGAACTCATGCGCCATCGTGCCGATCGGCACCAGCCCCAGGTCGCGCGCCAGCAGCACGCAGGAGGTGCCGCGGAAGTACTCGGGCACTTCTCGCGCCAAGGTGCTGACCACCTCGCGGTGCCAGGCGCCTGAAAAACGCCGGCGCACGCCGAAATCGAAGAACTCGAAAGCGTTGCGGCGCGCCGGTTCGCCGCGAAAATCGCGCAGCATCCGCAGCTTTTCGGCCAGCCTGCGTCGCCCTTCGGCCAGCGCCTCGGACTGGTCGAAACGGCGGAAGTAGAGCTCGTTGACGATCGCCAGCACATGGATCTCGAAAGCCATCACATGCACTTGCGGGCCGCGCGCGACGATCTCCAGCGTGCCCGCGTTGTCGCGAACCTCGATGAAATCGCGTTGGAACTGGAAGATGCGCAGGAAGTCGACGAAATCGCTCTTGATGAAACGAAGCCCGCGCAGGTAGGCCAGTTCATCAGGCAGGAATCGCAGCGTGCACAGATGGTCGAGCTGCTCGTTGATCTCGGCGATCAAATGCGTCAACGGATAGTCGTGCGCATTGCGGCAGATGAAGATGTACTCGGCCTGTGTCTGCGGATGCCGGTGCAGCATCGCCTGCCACATCGTGAACTTGTAGAGGTCGGTCTCGAGCAGGCTGTAGATCACGGGTTGCATGGGAGGCGCGATGGTGTTCGTCGTCGTTGCAGCCGGGCAGCCGGCCTTTCAGTATAGAAGCCATGACAAAGTGCCGCCGACCCTGGCCCGGGCGCAGCGAATGACGAGGCCGGTGCCGGGTCTGCACTCGGCAGCATCTGCGAGGCCAGCCAGCGCTCAACGCGACCCAGGACTTGAGCCGCGAACCCAGACGCCATGGCTCGGCGGGATGTCGTCCAGCGCGTCCCTCCAGCTTGAATACTGTCAGAAGTAGCGCTATGCTTCTGACAGATTGGAACTATTGCGATGCAAACCCTTGCCCAACAAGTCCTGCAACACAGCGCCGGCCTACCCGAAGGGACACCTTTGGTCGCCAAGGAACTGCTGCATCTGGGCGGCCGCGCAGCCGTAGATCAAGTGCTCTCCCGCCTGGTGCAGCGCGGAACCCTGCTGCGCGCCGGCCGCGGGATCTATTTCCTGCCCGTCGAAAGCCGCTATGGCATGCGCGCACCATCGGCCGTCAAGATGGTCGAGGGCCTTGCGAATCAGCGTGGAGACATCATCGTGTCGCACGGTGCCGCCGCCGCCAATGCGCTGGGCCTGACCACGCAGGTACCGATGAGGGCGGTCTATCTCACGTCCGGCCCCAGTCGTCGCTTGAAGTTGGGTGCACAGATGGTCGAGTTTCGGCACGCCCCAATTTGGCAGCTGATCTTTCCCGGGCGTGCTGCAGGCGAAGTGGTGCGGGCATTGGCTTGGCTAGGGCCGGAGAAGGCCCGCGAAGCCATTGAAAAACTTCGGACCAAACTGCCGGCGTCCCAACTGAAGGAAGTCGCTTCGGCGCGACCGCGCCTTCCCACATGGCTGGCCCAGGAGGTCAGCGCACTCGTGACCCATGGCTGAGTTTTTCCAACTCTCTGCCGCCGAACGCCTGGATGCGCTCAACGTCGCAGCCGACAAGTCGGGCGTGCCACCCCATCTGCTGGAAAAAGATCTCTGGGTCGTCTGGTCGCTGCAGCACCTCTTTGCTGGCCCTTACGCTGACCACCTGGTTTTCAAGGGCGGCACATCCTTGTCGAAAGCCTACCGTGTGATCCGGCGCTTCTCCGAAGACGTGGACCTGACCTACGATATCCGCGCTATCGCTGGCGATTTGGTCGGCAACGCGGGCACGCCACTGCCGACCAGCAAGAGCCAGGAGAAAAAATGGCGCAAGGAAATTCAGGCGCGCCTGTCCGGTTGGGTCTCCGCCGAGATCGCACCACGTCTCAAGCATGACCTTGAACAGCACGGTCTGCCGGCAACGGTACGGGCCGCGGGCGAAAAGGTCTACATCGACTACACACCTCTGACCACTGGTACAGGCTATGTCGCGCCCGCAGTGATGCTGGAGTTCGGCGCGCGCTCGACCGGCGAGCCCAGCGAACTCCGCACTGTCCGATGCGATGCGGCCGAGCATCTGCGGGGCGTGGAATTCCCCGTTGCAACACCCCAGGTGCTGCGTCCCGAGCGCACCTTCTGGGAGAAAGCCACGGCGATTCACGTCTACTGCGCACAAGGCGAGTTCAGAGGCGGTGACCGATTCGCCCGACACTGGCACGACGTGACGAGACTGGATGCCGCCGGCTTTGTCGACGCAGCGATTGCGGACAAGACCCTCGCCAGCGCGGTTGCCGAACACAAGAGCGTCTTCTTTGCAGAAAAGAACACCCAAGGTGAAGTCGTCGACTACCACGCTGCCGTAGCGGGGGGACTCCAGCTTGTACCTGATGACAGCGCGTTAGCAAAATTGGCGACTGACTATCAACACATGGTCGACGACGGATTGTTTTTCGATGACGCTGAACCCTTCGAAGCCCTGCTGGAGCGCTGTCGGGCAATTCAGGAGAAAGCGAATGCCATGTTGGCGCGCCCGAAGCAAGCATGAGCCGCATGCAGATCCAGGACTGAACCAGGCCGGCGGCGGGCTTGCGGCCCCGCCACCGGCCAGACTCAGCTCGACCTCTCGTCCTTGCGCACAGGCGCTTCGTGCCGGTCGCGCGGCTGCGCTGCCGGCGGGTCAGCGCTGGGCAGCATCTGCGAGTCGAGCCAGCGCTCGACGCGACCGACCCAGGACTTCAGCCGCGAACCCAGGCCCGTGGTTTGACCCGCCTCGCGAACCGGGCTGGATGCCCAGGCTGTCGCGGCAACCGCTGGCTGGTCATCGCTGACCCAGATCGAGGCGCTGTCGGTCGGCGCGGCCTGCGTGTCGGGCTGTGTGGGCGCGTGCTGATCGGTCGACGCCTGATGGGTCTGGTTCATCAGGTCCGGCAGGTTGCCGCCCCATCGGCCCAGCACAAGCGTCGATGGCTGAACCGCTTGCAGCCCAAGGCCCCCGAAGCCGCTGGCCTGGCGCGACGCCGCGGCGACTGTCGTCACATCGGCGGGTGTCGCCAGGCTCAGCGCGGCGATGCTTCGCATGGCCGACAGCGGCTTGGGAGCGGCGGCGTTGATGCCGATCTCAAGTGTGTTGCCTGCCATGCCGGCGTTGCCCGCAGCATCGGTGTAGCGCCCGGCGGCGACCGCGATGCTCACGCTGCCGTCACAGCACGAAGTCGTAATCGATCGTCAACGGCGCATGGTCGCTGAATCGCTGATCCAGGTAGATCGACTCACGCCTGGCGAGCGCGGCAAGTCCTGGCGTGGCCAAGTGGTAGTCGAGCCGCCAGCCCACGTTCTTGGCCCAGGCCTGGCCGCGGTTGCTCCACCAGGTGTATTGCTCGGGCGCCGGGTTGAGGCGACGGAACACGTCGACCAGGCCGGCTTCGTCGAGCAAGCGGGTCATCCAGGCGCGCTCGTCTGGCAGGAAGCCCGAGTTCTTCTGGTTGCCTTTCCAGTTCTTCAGATCGATCGCCTGGTGCGCGATGTTGATGTCGCCGACCAGGATGAACTCGCGCTCGCGTTGGAGTGCGAGCAGGTGCGGGTAGAGATGGTCCA
>RGQD01000174.1 GCA_010030205.1 Betaproteobacteria bacterium | reverse complement strand
GCCACCGCGATGATGTTCTTGACGCCGGGCAGCAACTGAACGCCGCGCTGCACCGCGTGGGCGGTGATGCGCGTGACGAGGTTGACGCTGACGTTGCCCACACCGGGCACGCTGCGCGCCGCCGCGATGAACTGCCGGCGCAACGCCGCGTGCAAACTCTTGGCCGGGTAGCCAAATTCGACGTCGAAGGCGACTTCGTCACCTTCGATCTTGAGGTTTCTGATCTGGCGACCGGTCACGAAGTCCTTGGCCGTGTGCGGGTCGACGACGGTCTTCAAGGCGGCAAGCAGGGCGGCTTCGGTCACGAGGGACATGGTGGCAACAGTGGTTTGGGGGCTTGGGTTCGGATTGCGCGCAGTCGGCTGAACAACCCGCAGCCAGCACCAAGAAGAAAAACCAGGCGAGAGACCCGGGCGAGCAAGCGCACGAAGTCTAGCCCAGCGCCACCACCACCATCGCGGGCATGGCCATGGCGGACGACCGAATCCGCGCCCGACAGGGGTGCCTCGCTCGCTGCCTGCCCAGCCTCGCCCGGTAAGATTGACGCTCAGTTACCAGGATGGCCTCATGCCCCGCAAGCTCTTCGTCACCACCGCCCTGCCCTACGCCAACGCGGCCTTTCACATCGGCCACATGATGGAGTACATCCAGGCCGACACCTGGGTGCGGGCGCAGCGCATGAAGGGCTCGGAGGTCCACTTCGTCTGCGCCGACGACGCCCATGGCGCGCCGATCATGATCGCCGCCGACAAGGCCGGGCTGACGCCGCAGCAGTTTGTCGCAGGCATCGCCGCCGGCCGGGCCCAGTACCTCGACGGCTTTCACATCGCGTTCGACAACTGGCACTCGACCGACGGTGTCGAGAACCATCGCCTGGCGCAATCCATCTACCTCGCGCTGCGCGACAAGGACTTGATCGCCACCCGCACGATCGAGCAGTTCTACGACCCTCAAAAGGGCATGTTCCTGCCCGACCGCTTCATCAAAGGTGACTGCCCGAAGTGCGGCGCGAGCGACCAGTACGGCGACAACTGCGAGGCCTGTGGCGCGGTCTACGCCGCCACCGACTTGAAGAACCCGAGATCGGCGCTGTCGGGCGCGACACCGGTGATGCGCAGCAGCGAGCATTTCTTCTTCAAGCTCAGCGACCCGCGTTGCGTCGAGTTTCTCGAGCGCTGGACCCAGGACGGCAAGCTGCAGTCCGAGGTCGCGAACAAGGTGCGCGAGTGGTTCAGCCGCGATTACAACGGCCTGTCAGGCCTGGCCGACTGGGACATCAGCCGCGACGCGCCTTACTTCGGCATCGAGATCCCGGGCGCGCCGGGCAAATACTTCTACGTCTGGCTGGACGCGCCGGTGGGCTACCTGGCATCACTGGAGAACCTGTTCGCCAAGCGGGCCCAGGATGGCAGCGACGGCGCCGCTGCTTGCGCCGCCTACCTGGCCGATCCGCAGCTCGAGCAAGTGCACTTCATCGGCAAGGACATCGTCACCTTCCACACCTTGTTCTGGCCGGCGATGCTGTATTTCTCGGGCCGCAAAGTGCCTGACCACATCCACGTGCATGGTTTTCTGACGGTCAACAACGACAAGATGAGCAAGAGCCGTGGCACCGGCATCAGCCCGCTGCGTTACCTCGAACTCGGCCTGGACCCCGAGTGGCTGCGCTACTACATCGCGGCCAAGCTCAACGCCAGGGTCGAGGACATCGACTTCAACCCAGAAGACTTCATCGCCCGGGTCAACAGCGATCTGGTGGGCAAATACATCAACATCGCCAGCCGCGCTGCCGGCTTCCTGGCCAAGCGATTCGACGGCCAACTCTCGTCCGATCTGGGCGTTGAGGGCCGCTTGCTGCTCGACGGCCTGCGGGCCCAGCGCGCGGCGATCGAAGAGCTGTACGAGACGCGTGAGTTCGGCAAAGCAGTGCGCGAGACCATGCTGCTGGCCGACCGGGTCAACGCCTACGTCGACCAGCACAAGCCCTGGGAACTCGCCAAGCAGGCCGGCGCTGATGGCGAGGCCGGCGCCGCCCAGCGCGCTGCGCTGCACGATGTCTGCTCGGTCTGCATCGAGGCCTTCAGGCTGCTGACGATCTACCTCAAGCCCATCCTGCCGGCGCTCGCCGCGCAGGTGGAGGCCTTTCTGCAAGTCCCGCCGCTGCAGTTTGCAGACGCCGAACAGGCCCTGGGTCAGCACCGCATCGCCGACTACAAACACCTGATGCAGCGTGTCGACGCGGCCAAACTCGACGCCTTGCTGACGCCGCCAGCACCCGCCGTGGTGCTGCCCGGCGGCGAGGCGATGGCCGACGAGATCTCGATCGCCGACTTCGCCGACCGTCGAAGGCAGCACCAAGCTGCTGCGGCTCACGCTCGATGTCGGTGAAGGCCTGGACGCCCAAGGCCAGCCGCGGCTGCGCAACGTGTTCTCTGGCATCCGCAGCGCCTACGCGCCAGCCGACCTGGTCGGCAAGCTCACCGTGATGGTCGCCAACCTGGCGCCGCGCAAGATGAAGTTCGGCCTCAGCGAGGGCATGGTGTTGGCCGCCGGCGACGCCGACGACAAGACCCATCCGGGCCTGTACGTGCTCGAGCCCGGACCAGGCGCACAGCCAGGCATGCGGGTGCGTTGATGCGCCGCCGCGCCGCGCTGGCTGCGCTGGCATCGGTGCTGCACGGGCCCATCAGTGCCGATGCGGCGCCGATAGAGCCTTTCGATTTCGTCGCATTGGGCGACATGCCATACGGCCCAGACCTGATCCAAGGGCCGGCTTACCGCCAGCTGATCGACCAGATCAACGCCATGAATCTGCCGCTGACGATCCATGTCGGCGATTTCAAGAGCGGCATCTCCCCCTGCAGCGACGCCGAGTACACGCTGCAGCAGCAGTACTTCCAGCGCTTTGCCCAGGCCCTGGTCTACACCCCCGGCGACAACGACTGGCTGGACTGCCAGCGCCTGGGCGACGCGCCACTGGAGCGGCTGCAGGCGCTGCGCCAGCGCTTCTTCGCCGGTCGGCAATCGCTGGGACAGCGGCCGATCGCGGTCGAACGCCAAGCCGACCTGAGCCCGGCATTCGGCCGCCATGTCGAGAACCTGCGCTGGACCCAGGGGCCGGCGTCGCAAGGCCTGGTGTTCGCGACCTTCCACACCGTGGGGCCGAACAACGCGGTCGACGACGGCCATGCCGACGTGCGTGCTGAGGCGCGGGTCCGCGAGGCCGCCAACGCGGCCTGGATCGCCGAAGCCTTCACGCTGGCACACAGCCGACGCGCACGCGCGCTAGTGCTCGCGACCCAGGCCGAGACCCTGGTCTACCCGGACCTTCGCGAACGACGCCGCGGCATCGTTCGCGAGGGCTTCGCCCGCAGCGTCGAGCAGACTTTGCTGCCGCTGGCCGACGCGGCGCCCTTCCCGGTGCTGCTGATCCATGGTGATGGCCACCAGCACATCGTCGACCGGCCTTTCCGCAACGCCCGAGGCGAGCCCATCGCCAAGCTGTGGCGCATGGAGGTGTTCGGTGATTCGCAGATGCATGCAGTGCGGGTGCGGGTCAACCCGCCGCCGGACCCGCACAAGCCGGGCGACCCAGGCGCAGCACCGTTTGCCTTCACGCCGATCCGCAACCTGATGTCGCCTGACCCGAGCCTGCGCAGTCGGATCGAAACCTGACGCCGCAGCGTCCAAGGCGGCGAAACCGAGGCCGCGTCGAATCGGGAGCATGATCGAACGCATGCGATCAGACCTGCGCCGCAGCGAACGATCTCAGCCCTCGTCCCGCGCCAGGAGTTCGCATGCGCTTGCCCAGCCAGTTCCACCCCTTCCGCCCGCGCCTGCTAGACGCGCTGAGCGGCTATGACCGCCAGCGCTTGGTCGCCGACCTGGGCGCCGGTCTGACGGTGGGCATCGTCGCGCTGCCGCTGGCGATGGCGTTTGCGATCGCCTCGGGCGTCAAGCCCGAGCAAGGCATCTTCACCGCGATCATCGCCGGCCTGCTGATCTCGGCGCTAGGCGGCTCGCAGGTGCAGATCGGCGGGCCAGCCGGTGCCTTCATCGTGATCGTCTACGGCATCGTCGAGCGCTACGGCCTGGCCAACCTGCTGATCGCGACCTCGCTGGCAGGGGTGTTGCTGTTCGTGATGGGGCTTTTCAAGCTCGGCGCGCTGGTGCGCTACATCCCGGTGTCGATCGTGATCGGCTTCACCAACGGCATCGCAGTGTTGATCGGGCTGAGCCAGTTCAAGGACTTGCTAGGCCTGACCACGCCCAGGCTGCCAGGCGACTTTTTCGGCCAGATCGCGATGTTGTCAAGCCACCTCGACAGCTTCAACCCGGCAGCGTTTGGCGTCGGCATGGCCTGCCTGGCACTGGTCGTGATGTGGCCCAAGAGCTACACCATGCCGCAGGCGCCGGTCGGCCTGTCACCACACTTGCGGCGCTGGGCCTCGCACCTGCCCGGCACCATCGTCGCGCTGGTGCTCGCAACGCTGGCGGTGCTGCTGTTCAAGCTGCCGGTCGAGACCATAGGCTCGCGCTTCGGCGGCATCCCACAGTCTTTGCCGAGCTTTGCGCTGCCCGATTTCAGCTGGGCGACCGCCAAACTGCTGGTGATCCCGACGATCACGATCGCCTTGCTCGGCGCGATCGAATCGCTGCTGTGCGCCAGAGTGGCCGACAACATGGCGCCACAGCACCAGCGACACGACCCCAACCAGGAGCTGATGGCGCAAGGTCTGGCCAACATCGTCGCGCCTTTTTTCGGCGGCATCCCGGCCACCGGCACGATCGCCCGCACCGTGACCAACGTGCGCGCCGGCGCGGCCTCACCGGTGGCGGGCATCATCCACGCGCTGGCACTGCTGGCGATCGTGCTGGTGGCCGCGCCGCTGGCACTGCACGTGCCGCTGGCCGCGCTAGCAGGCATCTTGCTATTCGTCGCCTGGAACATGGGCGAGTGGCGTGAGTTCGCACGACTCAAGCAATTCCTGCTGCCTTACCGGTCGACGCTGCTGGGCACTTTCGTGCTGACCGTCGTGGTCGACCTGACGGTAGCGGTCGAGGTGGGCCTGCTGATGGCCTGCGGCTTTTTCATCTACCGCATGAGCACGATGTTCTCGGTCAAGCCTCATCCCGCCCATGACCAGACGGGTCAGCTGCCGCCGGGCGTCGCGGTGTTCGAGCTGTTCGGTGCGCTGTTCTTCGGCGCGGTCGGCAAGATCGAAGCGATGGCGGGCCAGTTGCCAGCGCACACGCGCTGCGTCGTGCTGGAGATGCACCGGCTGATCTCGATCGACAGCTCAGGCATCGACGCGCTGCAGCAACTGCACCGCCAGCTCAAGCGCCAGGGCATCGCGCTGGTGCTGGCCGACGTCAACCTGCAGGCGCTGGGTCTGATCCGGCGGTCAGGTTTCGAGCAGGAGATCGGCCCCGGCCGGATCGCACCGACGGTCGATGCGGCGCTGCTGGGCCTGGCCGGTTGAGCATCGGCCGCTATTTCAGGCGCCAGCCCAGAACCATCAGTCCAGCATGCTGCGACGTCCGGCCAGCCGGGCCAGCATCAGCGCGCAATCTGCTTCCAGCGCTGGGCGGCGGGCGCTGAGCCAGCCGACCGCAAACCAGGCCCGCGGATCGCTCTGCGCCAGCCCCAGGTAACACGCTTGCGCGACCACCAAGTCATTGAATTCGCCCAGCGGCGTCTGGGCTTGCTGCAGGCCGCGCAGGAAGCGCGCCGAAGTCTTGACAGGCCACAGCCCCGCGCAGAGCTCGGCGACATAGCGCAGTCGCTTGATGCGCCGCCTCAGCCTGTGCCTGGCCTCGTCATCGAGGCGGTCGAATCGATCGGCGTCACGCCAGACCTGGCGCTGCAGCGCACGCAGCGGCTCGGCCAGCAGCCGGCGAAGCTCGCGCCGTTTCAGGCCCACAGCGTCCGGCAGGTCCGGATCAGGCTGGCAAAAGCCCAGCAAGTCCAGCCACAGCCGCTGGGTGGACTGTGCGCCAAGCAGCGCAGCGATGTCGACACCCGCTGACGGGTCGCTTGGCAATTCGACCAAGGGCGCACCCGCGGCGCGCAAGGCCGGCCAGAGCGACTCGGCCATCGCGTCGAGATCGCGCGCAGCGCCGAGCTTGCCGAACAACGCGGCCAGCGCCGGCGCCAACGCGACCAGCTCGGGCGGGCTCAGGTCGGCATAGACCTTGATCACCGCGCGCAGCCGGCGCAAGCCCACGCGCAGTTGGTGCAGGTGTTCGGGCGTGCCACCGGCCGGATCGGCCAACTGGCTGGCGTTGGCCAGCAGCTGGCCCAGCGGGTTGGCCAGCATCGCCCACAAGACCTGGCCAGCACTGGCGCGCGGCGGCCACTGCAGCGAGCGGGCACGGGTCGGCGCGCTGAAGGTCTGGCCCTGCGCCAGCATCTGGCCGCGCTCGCTCTTGCTGCGCAGGTCGAGCACCAGGTCGAAGCGAGCGACCCAACGCGCGGCCAATGCCAGCAAATCCCTGGGCTCGCCTCGCAGCAGTTCGAACTCGATCTCGCAAAAGGCAATTTCACGGATCTCGGAGGGCGCTGCCCCTGCCGTGATCCGGCCCTCGTCGAGCGCGATCTCGATCGACGCGCCCGACAGCCGCAGCACACGCCGGGTTCGCTGCACCACGGTGGCATAGCGCTCGACCAGCGACGCGGCACCGGCCAAGGCCCGGGCCAGCAAGGCGCCAGCTTCGTGGCTGTCATGCAGCGACAGGTCTAAGGTCGGCCGGCCCCCATCGGCAGCGTCACGCAACACGTTGTGCTCGAGGCGCTGCATCGGGTTAGCGCCTTCGGCCTTGAGGGTCTGCACCCATTGCCCGCCTTCGCAGCGCAGCCGCAGCGCCATCCTGGCTTGCGCCAGCGCGTCGTCCGCGGTGTCGAAGTAGACCGCTGCCAGCAGCTGGACCTGCGCGGTTCGGGTCGCGACCGCGCGCCGCAGCGCCGCCAGGCGATCAGTCGGAATCCGGAACTTGAGTTCGATTTCTAGCGACACTCCGTGATAATCCCATATCCGCAGCGCAGCGACAAGCAAGATCGACCGCGCCCGCCGATTAAACTATTCAAATCCTTCTTTGTCTGTGGACCCACCATGCCGCTGTTCTGGAAAGCCTACACCTCCGACGTCACGCAGTTCATCGCCGAGCTCAAGGCCAAGAAGCCGACGCTCGAAGCCGAGCAGCGCGCCGGCCGCGCGCTGCTGTGGGACAAGCAAATCGACCGCAGCGCCCAGGCCGACTTCGACGACGCCAAGGTCGCGCAGTCGCCTTACGTTTATTTCCCACGGCCGCTCAAGCCCTGATCGTCGGCTGGCCGCGCGCTGATCGAGAGCCAAAGGCAGCGGCTTGACGGACCATGCCGCTATCGACGCGGGCGCAGGCCGCATCGGTTCGACGCTGGACGCGGTCGAGCCGAACTCGGCCATCGAACACGACCTGCTGCCGGTCGACCGGGTGGCGCTGGCGCGGCTCTACGGCGAGCCGCTGTTCAAGATGCCGCACGACCTCTACATCCCGCCGGATGCGCTGGAGGTGTTTCTGGAGGCCTTCGAAGGCCCGCTAGACCTGCTGCTCTACCTGATCCGGCGGCAGAACTTCAACATCCTCGACATCCCGCTGGCCGACGTCACGCGCCAGTACCTGAACTACGTCGACCAGATCCGCCAGCACAACCTCGAGCTCGCCAGCGAATACCTGCTGATGGCAGCGATGCTGATCGAGATCAAGTCGCGCATGCTGTTGCCGCCGAAGAAGACTGCGGACGGCGTCGAAGGCCCAGACCCACGGGCCGAGCTGGTGCGCAGGCTGCTCGAGTACGAGCGCATCAAGGGCGCGGCGGCCCGGCTCGACCGGCTGCCGGTGATAGGCCGGGACTTTCTGCGGGCCCAGATCCACATCGAGCAAAGCCTGCAAGTGCGATTTCCCGATGTCGGTGTGGCCGACCTGCAAGCCGCCTGGGCCGACATCATCAAGCGCGCCAAGCTCAACCAGCACCACCAGATCAGCCGCGAACAGCTCTCGGTGCGCGAGCACATGAGCATCGTGCTGCGCCGCTTGGCCGGGCGGCGCTTTGCCGAATTTCACGAGCTGTTCGACGCCAACCGCGGCACACCGGTGCTGGTGGTGACCTTCATCGCGATGCTCGAGTTGTCGCGCGAGCACCTGCTCGAGATCACCCAGGCCGAGGCCTTCGCGCCGATCTATGTGCGCCTGACCTACCAGCCGTCTTGAGCGCCCTCGGTCAACCATCGCCAGGCGCTGCACGAAGTCGAAGCCAAAGCCTGTGGCACAGTGCCGGCTTTGCCGTCGGGTGGCCTGGCCTGCGACGCTGTCCCGACATCGGCCCTGCCGATCGGCACAGCGCCAGGGCCCGGACCCACGGCAAACACGGAGCCGACCTGATGGCCATCAAAGCCACGATTTACAAAGCCCATCTGCAGATCGCCGACATGGACCGCAATGTCTACGGCGACCACGCGCTGACCTTGCCGCTGCAGCCCTCGGAGACCGAGGAGCGGCTGATGACCAGGCTGCTGGCTTTTGCGCTGAACGTGCCTGCCGACGACCACCAAGGCGGCTTGCTGCTCGCGCGCGGCATGGCCGATGCGGACGAGCCCGACCTGTGGCAAAAAGACCTGACCGACCAACTGCTGCACTGGATCGAGGTCGGCCAGCCCACCGACGAGCGCCGCCTGGCCAAAGCCTGCGGCCGTGCCCGGCGCGTCACGCTGTACTGCTACAGCTATTCGGCGCCGATCTGGTACGCGGGCATCGCCAACAAGATCACCCGCTTGCGCAACCTCGAGATCTGGCAACTGCCGTCCGAGCAAAGCTTGGCGCTGGCGAAAATGTGCAGCCGCTCGATGCAGTTGCAGGTCAGCATCCAGGACAGCCATGTCTATGTCAGCGACGGCAAGGAATCGGTCGAGTTGCTGCCGCAAGCGCTGTGGCGCGGCGGGCAGTAAGCGCTGACCTCGTACACCGTGCCGTTGCTGCCCGCCTTGTTCGCTGCCCTACTCGCCTGCCTGCCGATGACCACCCTGCCTGCCGACACCGCTGCCCAGCAGATCGCCGACCCCTACCGCTGGCTCGAAGAGGTGCAGAGCGAGCGAGCGCTGGCCTGGGTGCGCGAGCGCAACGCCGCCTCGCGCGCGGTGCTGGAGGCGCAACCGCGCTTTGCCGCGATGCGCGACGGCTTTGCCGCGATGCGCGACGGCTTTCGCGCGATCCTGGATTCGCGCGACAAGATCCCCTATGTGACCCGGCGCGGTGACGCGCTCTACAACTTCTGGCGCGACGCCGAGCATCCGCGTGGGCTGTGGCGGCGCAGCACGCTGGCCGAGTACCGCCAGGCCGCGCCGGCCTGGGAGACGGTGATCGACCTCGACGCCTTGGCGCTGGCCGAGGGCGAGAACTGGGTCTGGGCCGGCGCCACCTGCCTGGCGCCCGACTACCGGCGCTGCCTGGTCAGCCTGTCGCGCGGCGGCGCCGATGCCCATGTGGTGCGCGAGTTCGACAGCGTCAGCAAGACCTTCGTCGCGGGCGGCTTCGAGCTGCCCGAGGCCAAGAGCGACATCGCCTGGTGGTCGGCCGACACGGTCTATGTCGGCACCGATTTCGGCCCCGGATCGCTGACCGATTCGGGCTACCCACGGGTCATCAAGCGCTGGCAGCGAGGCCAGCCGCTGGCTGCGGCCACCACCTTGTTCG
>RGQD01000173.1 GCA_010030205.1 Betaproteobacteria bacterium | reverse complement strand
GCGTGAACCGGGTCGAGCGCGCCGATGGCAGCGTCGAGCTGCTGGCCTATATCGGCAGCGTTGAGATGCAGGCCGGCGATGTGTTCGTGATCGAAACCCCGGGCGGCGGTGGCTGGGGCCGGGTCGACACAGGCGCAGGTGAACAGACAGCAAAGGACATCGCATGAACAAGATCTTGCTCACCGGCTTCGAGCCTTTCGGCGGCGAAACGGTCAACCCCTCGTGGCAGGTGGCCTCGGCGCTTAACGGCCAACGCATCGGCGGCGCGATGGTGGTGGCCGTGCAACTGCCCTGCGTGTTCGCGTTGGCGCTGGGCGCGCTGGACGCCGCGCGACAGGCACACCAACCGCGCTGGGTGTTGGCGCTCGGCCTGGCGGGCAGCCGCTCATC
Source organism: Betaproteobacteria bacterium (assembly GCA_010030205.1). Classification (GTDB taxonomy): domain Bacteria; phylum Pseudomonadota; class Gammaproteobacteria; order Burkholderiales; family Burkholderiaceae_C; genus Pseudaquabacterium. Next base: position 9,366 of record RGQD01000173.1, on the reverse strand, counting down.
GATCAGCGTCGAGCGCGTGGCCGTCAACCTGGTCGACGCCCGTATCCCGGACAACGCCGGTGCCCAGCCGGTCGACGAGCCGGTGCTCGCGGGCGGCCCGGCGGCGTATTTCACCGGCTTGCCGGCCAAGGCCATCGTCGCCGGCCTGCAGCAGGCCGGCTACCGCGCCGAGCTGTCGCACACAGCGGGCAGCTATGTCTGCAACCAGGTGTTCTACGGTCTGATGCACGCGCTGTCGCTTGGCGCCGGGTCGGGCGTCAGGGGCGGCTTCATCCACCTGCCGCCGCTGCCCGAGCAGGCCGACTGCCATCTGCCGTCCAGGCCGATGGCGCTGGACGAACAGGTCGCCGCGCTGAGGCTGGCGGTCGAGATGCTGGTGGCCGACACGCCTGAACTGCATGTCGTGGGCGGACGCATCGACTGACCGGGCGATCTTCAGGCGCTGCGACGCATGGCCCGCGGCGGCGCAGCAGCGGGTATTCACCCGAGATCGAGGCGGCGAACAATGGCATGATGATCCATGGATAGGCTGTTGGCCAGCCTTGCTTTCCCCATCCGCTACATCGAGCCCTGTCGACAACCGATGCCTGCCTTTGCCTGCTACCCCAGCCTGCAAGATCGAACAGTGCTTGTCACCGGCGGCGCCACAGGCATTGGGGCTGCGCTGGTCGAACAGTTTGCACGGCAAGGCGCGCGTGTAGGGTTCATCGACATCGATGAAAGCGCGGCCGCAAGCCTGGTCGCGCGCCTGGACAATTCACGTCATTCGCCGGTATTTTCTGCCGCCGACCTGACCGACATCGGCGCGCTCGACGCTGCGATTGCAAGTCTTCGTGGCGAGATCGGGCCGATCGCCGCGCTGATCAACAACGCCGCCAACGACCAACGCCACGCCATCGATGCGACGACGCCAGAAAGCTGGGACGCCGGCATGGCGGTCAACCTCAAGCACCAGTTTTTCGCGGCGAAGAACGTCGCTGCCGACATGAAAGCGGCGGGCGCCGGGTCGATCGTCAACCTGGGCTCGGTCAGCTGGATGCTCAAGCAAGGGGGCATGCCCGTGTACACCACGGCCAAAGCCGCTGTACAAGGCCTGACCCGCAGCCTGGCGCGAGACTTCGGACCCTTCGGCATCCGCGTCAACACGCTGGTGCCGGGTTGGGTGATGACCGACAGACAACTGCGCCTATGGGTCGATGACCGGGCGCGCGCCGAGATCGCACGCGGTCAGTGCCTCGCGCGTCCGCTGATGCCTGACGACATCGCACGCATGGCCTTGTTTCTCAGCGCCGACGACAGCGCGATGTGCACGGCGCAGGACTTCGTCGTCGACGGTGGCTGGGTCTGAGAGCCGTTTTGCCGCGGCGACTCGTTCCCCCGCCACCCTTTCCGCAGCCCGTCATCCCCAACCCAAAGCCCGCCATGCGCAGCTGTAAGAGCTTGCTGTTGTCCTTTTCCACCCTGCCGCTGGTGAGCGCAGCACAGGCTCAGAAACTGGCGATCGACACCTTTTGTGATGCCGACCCGCATCGCGGTGTCGACGGCGTGTGGGTCAACTCGCTGGCGCTGGCCACTCTATGACTTCCCAATCTATGACTTCCAAATCTATGACTCCCATAGGACGACTCGGCTTCATCGGCCTGGGTGTGATGGGCGAACCCATTTGCCGCAACCTGGCCCGCAAGTCGGGCTTGACGATGCAGGCCTATGACATCGACGGCGCTGCGCTGGTGCGCCTGGCGGCCGATGCGGTCACCGGCGCCGTATCGATCGCTGAGCTGATGGCTTGCTGCGACACCGTGTTCCTCTCGCTGCCCTCCGGCGAGGTGGTGCAGCAGATCTCGCTACAAGCAGGCGGCCTGCTCGAGGCCGCGCGCAGCGGGCAGGTGATCGTCGACCTGAGCACTTCGGCGGTCGACACGACGCGCGAATTGGCGCAGCGCTTCGCCGCCAAAGGCCTGGTCTTTGTCGATGCCCCGGTGGCGAGAACCCGGGCCGCTGCCGAAGCCGGCACGCTGTCGGTGATGGTCGGCGCTGAGCCGGCGGTCTTCGACCGCCTGAGCCCCTTGCTCGCCACCTTCGCGAGCGACATCACGCTGTGCGGGCCGGTTGGTTGCGGGCAGGTCGTGAAGATCCTCAACAACATGGTGTTGTTCGAAACCGTGGTCGCGATCTGCGAGGCCAAGGCGATCGGTGAACGTGCTGGCGTCGATGCGGCGCTGCTGTTCGACACCTTGACCAAGGGCTCGGCCGACAGCTTCGCGCTGCGCAACCACGGCATCAAGGCGGTGCTACCAGGCGAATTTCCGCAGCGCGCGTTTTCGGTTCGCTACGCCCGCAAAGACCTGGCCTATGCGCTCAAACTGGCTGCGGCCAGCGGCGTCGATGCACGCGCCGCGCACACGGTCGACGCATGGTTCGAGCAGGCGATCGACGCTGGTCTGGGCGACGATTACCACCCGGTGATCAGCCGCCTGATCGGCGCTGCGCGATGAACAAGCCACCAAGCCGGGCGTGGGACGGCTGGACAGCAAGGCAATGAAAAAGGAATGACCATGCGCGATGACGATCCGGGCGAGTGCTACGAGGTTCATGCGGTCAAGTACGCGAACATGCCGCGTCGGCGGCGCGACAACTTCATGTCGGCCGATGATCACGATGGTCCGATGCCGATGGACTTCTTCGTTTGGCTGCTGAAGTCGCCCAAGCGCACGATCCTGGTCGACACCGGCTTCAATGCGCAGACCGCCGAGCGCCGCCAACGCCAGCTGCTGCGTTGTCCGATCGACGCCTTGCGCCTGCTTGGGGTCGATCCTGATGCGATCCAGGATGTCGTGCTGACCCACCTGCACTACGACCACGCCGGCAACATCGCCAAGCTGCCGCAAGCGCGCTTTCACGTCGGCGGGCACACGCGTGGCCTGCAAGCGGTGCGCGTGTTCACGCAGCGCGGCTGGGTGGTGCTGGCGTCAGACGCGAGCCACTACTACGAGAACATGGCTGAGGCGAGGCCGTTTCCGATCGTCTTCAACGTCGCCGACATGCTCGAGGGCTACCGCCGCCTGCATGCGGCGGCAGACTCGGCCCAGCATGTCGTGCCTGGTCACGACCCGGACGTGCTGCGGCGCTATCCGCGGCTCGCCAGTGACCCGATCGGCACCGCGATGCTGCACCTGGCGCCGACTGAATAGCGCGCTGTTGGCCGCCCGCGCAGTTTGGCGGCGATCGCGTCGGGGTGCATCGCGGGCGCGGGTCAGCGCCGGAAATCGGTCGGCTGCAGCACGATGGGCTGGCCGTGCGGCGTGCGGTCGGCGGCCTGGTCCCAGGCCTGGGCACAACGCTCGAGTTCGGTCGCGTCGGTCGCGCCCTTGGCCGCGACCAGGGTCTCTAGCGCCGCAAGCCAATGCTGGTAATAGCTGTCGCCGAGGTCGGCGTCGCCAGCGGCTTGGGCGCTGGCGATCTGTGCCGACAGCGCTGCAGCCCATTCGGGCCAGCTGAACAGGCCGCGCTGGTGCAGTTGCAGCGTCATCGCGAAGGCCTGGGCCTGCCAGGGCTCGGCAAACACCGGCGCGTCGCCCGGCGGCATTGCAGGCTCGTCGGGGCGACAGGGCAGGGTGCTCATACCGACGCCTCTGCGGTGCCGGCTTCAAGACAGCTTTGCCAGATGTCGATCGACACCTGCAGGCCGGGCTCGGCGTCGGCACCCCACAGCGTGCGGCCTTCGAACACCACGCCGTAAAGCCACTGCGGCTGCTCGCCCAGGCCTTGCGCGTGGGTGTCGGCAAACACATGGGCGCCGTGGACCCGCTCGATGCGACCGGGCTTGCCGCGCGCATAAGCCGGCAGCCGGCTGTGATGGTCAGGGATCTGCGAGCGCGTGCTCACCGCATCGCCGACCGCAAACCCTGCCGGCGTGGCCGCAGGCCGCTCGGTCGGTGATCCCTTGGCCAGCGCTGCAGCGACTTGCTCGGCCGCCAGCCTTCGAGGCAGCGGCAAGCTCGGATGCAGCGCATGGCCCGCGGCCAGCTCGTCGGCGCTGACCAGGCCTCGATCGGCCAGCAGGCGCTGCAGACCGGCCAGCCAGATCCGGTAGTAATCGAGCTGGCCATAGTCGGGCAGGGTTTCACGCGCTGCGCGGCTTTGGTCGATGTTCCAGGCCCCGGTCGCGCCCACCGCCAGCGTCAGCGCGAGCACCCGCGGCTCCCAGCGCGCGTGCCAGAGTTCGCCTTCGGGCTCGGGTCGGACCGCACCATGGCCTGTCTGGCCGCCCAGGTCGGCATGGGTCTGGTAGCTCATGCAGAGGCTCCTGCACGGGCCACTGCCGGCAGCGATCCTGCGGGCATCGCCAGCCCGGTGCCAATCATCGAGTCGCGTGTGACCAGATCGGCCAATCCGGCTTCATCCAGGCTGTCGCTGCCTGCGGGTCGCTGCGGGATCACCAGGTAGCGGACTTCCGCCGTGGAGTCCCAGACCCGGATCGAGGTATCGGCCGGCAGGCTGACGCCAAAATCGGCCAGCACGCCGCGCGGATCCTTGACCGCTCGCGAGCGGTAGGGCGCGCTCTTGTACCAGGTCGGCGGCAGGCCCAGCACCGGCCAGGGGTAGCAGCTGCACAGCGTGCAGACCACCAGGTTGTGCTGCGCCGGCGTGTTGAACACCGCGACCATGTGCTCGCCTTGGCGCCCTGTGTAGCCCAGCGACGCGATCGCCGCGCTGGCATCGCGCAGCAGCCAGTCGCTGAAGCCTGCGTCAGCCCAGGCCTTGGCGACCACGCGCGCGCCGTTGCGCGGCCCGATCCGGGTCTGGTAGGTGTCGATCAGCACGTCGAGCGCTGCCGGGTCGATGTAGCCTTTCTCGGTCAGCACGGTCTCGAGCGCGCGTACCCGCAAGTCCATCGGGCCGAGTTCGCTGTGCTCATGCTCATGCTCGTGGTGATGGTCGTGATCGTGGTCGTCGTCGTCGTGGTTCATCTCATCCTCCTGGTGGACTTGTCGGTCGGGCCTGGCCTCACAGCGCGGCTTCGACCACCATCTGCAGCCGTTGCTGGCCCTGGAACTCATTGAGGTTGAGCCGGTAGGCCAGCCGCACCCGCTGCGCCACAGGCTCGATATGGCCGAACCAGATCGCATCGCGCAGTTGTCCGGCATGGCGCAGCCTGAGCTTGAGGTGTTTTTCGCCGACCAGGCGCTGGGTCAGCACATCGACCTCGTCGCAGAACAGCGGTGCCTCAAAACCCTGGCCCCAGACCTGGGCATCGAGCTGGGCCACGGTCGCAGCGTTGAAGTACTCCAGCCCGAGCGGGCCGTCGGTGGCCAGGCAGCGGTTCAAGGCCTCGGGCTGCAGCCACTCGGTGGCAACTTGCTGCAGCGCGGCGGCGAAAGTGGCCAGGTCGGCTTCGTCCAGCGTGCAGCCCGCGGCCATCGCGTGGCCGCCGTGCAACTGGTCTTTCAGCCTGCCCGCGACGATGCCGACCACGCCTTCGTGAAACTCGGGGTCAAACAGCACCAGCGCTGGCGGCGTGGCGCCGTTGTCGACTTGTCGCGCCAGCAATTGCTCGAGCAGCAGTTCGGCTTGCTGGCGCATGTCGGCCTCGACGACGCGGCGCTCGCGGTTGATCGCGTCGAGCTGGCCGGCCAGTTCGGCCGCCCGCGCCGGGTCGTCGGTGCTCAGGCATTCGATGCCCAAGGTCATGTCCGACAGTCGGCCGGCGGCGTTGATGCGTGGCCCCAGCGCAAAGCCGAAATCAAAGCCCGCGGCTTGCTCAAAGGACCTGCCTGCGGCAACAAACAGCGCAGCCACGCCGGCCTGCATTCGGCCGGCCCGCACCCTCTTCAGACCTTGGGCGACCAGCCTGCGGTTGTTGCCGTCGAGCTTGACCACATCGGCCACCGTGCCGAGCGCGACCAGGTCGAGCAGCGCGTCTAGCCTGGGCTGCGAAGCGGCGTCGTACAGCCCGCGGCTGCGCTGCTCGGCACGCAGCGCCAGCAACACGTAGAACATCACGCCGACGCCGGCCAGTGACTTGCTCTCGAAGCCGCAACCGGGCTGCGAGGGGTTGACGATCACGTCGGCATCCGGCAACTCGATCGCGCCGCCGGCGCCCAGCGCAGGCAAATGGTGGTCGGTGACGAGCACGCGCAGCCCCAGCGCACGGGCGTGGGCCACGCCGGCGATGCTGGCGATGCCGTTGTCGACCGTCACCAGCAGCGCCGGCGGCTTGCCCGGCTGCCTGGCGATGGCCAGGTCGACGATCGCCGGTGTCAAGCCGTAGCCGTGCACCGCCCGGTCGGGCACCACATAGCCGACGCTGGCCGGCGCGGCGCCCAGCATCACCAGCCCGCGCAGCGCCACGGCGCAGGCGGTGGCGCCGTCGCAGTCGTAGTCGGCGACGATGCAGATGCGCTGGCCCGCGGCGATCGCATCGGCCAGCAGCACGCCAGCCTCGGCCGCGCCTTTCAGGCCTGAAGGCGCCAGCAGCCGGTTCAGCCCATCGTCGAGCTCGGCCGCTGACTTGACGCCGCGGGCCGCGAACAGCCTGGCCAGCAGCGGGTGCACACCGGCTTGCTCGAGCGCGAAAGCCGCCCTCGGCGGCACGTCGCGAACGCTCAGCGACGGCGCGCTCATAGCCCGCCGAGCAGGCCGTGCAGCGCGGGCTTGCGCCAGCGCGCCGACAGCGCCTGCCACCATGGGCGGTTCTGGTGCGCCAGCGTCAGCGCGCAGCGCTCGCCGCACAGCGTCAACTGCGCCGACATCGGGTCGCTGGTCAGCGCAGCGACAGGCCCGGCGTCAAGCGCGCGCCAGGCCTCGCACCAGGCGGCCCAGTCCTCAGACAAGGCTGGCCTGCGCAGCCTGTCGTCGACCTGCACAGCGCCGTCGAGCGCAGCGGCATGGGCCGGCAAGCTGCCGCAACCGCTGAGCCAGAAAGAGTTGACCGTCGGCAGGCCTGCGGCCTCGCGCCGGTCGTTGACGGCGTGGGTGTAGAGCACCATCTGGACCTCGTTCTGCAGCCGCCGGATCAGCCGCGCGGCGCGCAGGTCGGGCAGCCAGGGGTTGACGTTGCGGCCGATCACGCGGTCCAGCGAAGCGCTGGTCATCGCATCGAACAGCGGATGGCTTGCCAGCCACTGCAGCGGTGCGGCCCAGTGCAGCGTGAAACCCTCTGACTCGAACAGCGGGCGGACGACTTCGAGCAACTCGCGCGATCCGGCCTCGTCCAGCGCCAGCACGTCGGGGTCGGTCAGGCTGATACCTTCGCTGCTGACCTGCAGGTGTACTGGCGTCAGCAGTCCCCAGGCCGCAGGGTTGTCGGGCGGCGCGTGCAGACCAAGCTCAGCGGCGCGGGCCGCGGCAAACGGCAGGGCAGCATCGGCCAGGCTGGCGAGGCCATCACCCCAGCCGCTGGCCTGGGCTAGCGCCTGCTCATGCGGTGTGTTCAGGCTGAACTCGTCGCTGCCCAGCGCGGGCCCGGCCGACAAGCGGGTCAGCAGTTGCTCGAGGTGGGGCAGCGCGAGCGATTGCAGTGCTTGCTGGCCGGCCTCCGAGACGGTGCCGGCGAAGGGGACGATGAGGTGCATGTGGCGGTCATTATCCGGGCCCGACCCTGAACCTGGCGCCGCGCTGCACGGGGCAGCGCTGCCGCATCAGCTTCTCAGGACCCGACCGAGTCAGCCAGGGTCAGCCCTTCGGTGCAAACGCCTGGTTCAATGCATTGAGATCAAATCCGTTCACCCCAGGACGACCGGTGGCGTAGCAATACAGCGCGGCGGCATAAATGCCACCCAGGGCCGCATGCGCCAACGCGGTGGCGACCATGGCAAGCACCCAAGCCAGGAAACCCAGGCCGATCGCGATGGCGCCGGCGCCCGACGAAACAATGGCATACACCATCGAAAAACCGATCATCACGACCAACAGGTAGAGCAATCCAAAAACGGCACCGATGCCCGCCTGGCCGGCGATGTTCTCGCCCCAGGTTTTCTTCAGGATGGTCGCGCTTTCCTTGATCGCGTCGATCGGCCCGATATCGCGCGTGACCAGGACCGGCACCACCAAATAGGTCGCCACCGTCCAGCCGGCACCGATCATGCTGACGATCAGCCGCCCGAGGACCTCGACGCGCTCCTGGATCGCCCGCAGGATCATGCCCACTGTCGCGGCGATGACCGCGTAGCCCAGGATGCTGGCGAGCTTGGTGTTGGCGACCCGCAGACCGTCACTGAGCGTTGGGTCGCCGCCACTGAAGCGGATCATCGCGGCAGCGACCAGCGCGACATTGAAATAGAACATCACGAAGTACAGGCAGACGTAGAACGCGAAGCCGACCAGCAGCGCAGAGGCCGACAGCAGGTTGCCGGTTCCGCCCGACAGGTGACCGAGCGCATTCAGGCCAAAGACCGGCAGCGCAAACGAGGCCATCACGGCCAGCGCGGCCAAACCCGAGATCAACGGAAACAGCAACAACTCCGGGTCCGCCCTGAGAACGTTCAGGCTGGCTTTGACCAAGTGCCAGCTTCTGACCAAGCGTTCAAACATGAGATGTCTCCTGGATGGGGTGGCCTGCATTTCCCGCAGGCTGGTTGACGCTGAAACAGGACCGGTTATGACGGGTGAAATTTCCGAAGCGCTAAAACTGTTTGCTAGTAACCCGCATCCATCAAAAAAATCAACTATTTGAATATTATGAGGGCAGAGGCGTTGAGCCGGTCAGCCGCCGGCCCGTTTGCCCAGGCGCGGCACCAGGTCCAGCGTCAGCGCCGTCCCCACGATGATCACCGCGCATCCTGTGATCATTCGCAGCGTGAGCGCCTCGCCCAGGTAGAGCGCGCCCAAGATCATCGTGACCACCGGCGTCAGGAAACTGACCGAGGTCGCCCGCACCGCGCCGATCCTGCGGATCAGGCCGAAATAGAGCAGGAAGCCGCATCCCGAGGCGACGATGCCCATGAACGTCACCTCGGCCCAGGCGCGAAGGCCGGGGGCCTGCTGCGGCCAGTTCATCAGTGCACTGGGGGCCAGCACCAGTGCGCCGATGCCTATGCTGCCGGTGGCCAGCACGATGGGGTCGACGTCGTGCAGCGTGCGCGCGTAGTTTGACGACACGCCCCACAACACGGTGACCAGCAGTGTGACGATGATGGCCAGCCCGGCGTCGCTGCGCACGCCGATCTGGTCCCAGACCAGCAGCGTGACGCCGGCGAACCCGATCACGAGCCCCGCTGCACGCATCGGCGTGATCGGCTCCTTGGTCCACCAGCGGGCGATCAGCGCAGAAAACAGCGGCGCGGCCGACTGCAGGACCGCCAGCAGCCCGGCGGAGATCGAGCGCGCCGACCAGCCCAGCCCGATGAACGGCACCGCGGTGAACAG
>RGQD01000172.1 GCA_010030205.1 Betaproteobacteria bacterium | reverse complement strand
GCAGGGCGCGCAGGCGCTGTACCGAGGCGACGTCGGCGGCGCGCTGGTGCGCGACGTTCGCGCCAAGGGTGGTTGCCTGAGCGAGGCCGACCTGGCGGCCTACCGCGCTGAATGGGTAGACCCGCTGGCCATCCCCTACCGTGGTGGCAAGGTGTATGCCGCGCCAGGGCTGACTGGTGGGCCGACGCTGGCGATGGCGCTAGAGCAGTTGGCACGCGACTACCAGCCCGGGGCTGGCGCGCCAGACGCATCCACCTACCTGGCCTATGCCCGGGCCTTGAGCCATGCGTTCAGCAGCCGCTTGCAGCTCATGGGCGACCACGAGTCGCCGCAAGCGCCGGGCTGCACCACGCATTTTTGCGTGATCGACGCGCGCGGCAACATCTGCTCAGTGACCCAGACCCTGTTGTCGATTTTCGGCTCACGGGTGGTGTCGCCGACGACCGGCGTGCTGCTCAACAACGGTGTGATGTGGTTCGACCCCGAACCTGGCAATCCCAACTCGCTGGCGCCCGACAAGCGTTGCCTGACCAACTACTGCCCGGTGGTCGGTGAGACGGCGGACGGACGACGCTTTGCGGTCGGTGCTTCAGGCGGCCGCAAGATCCTGGGCGCGGTGTTGCAGCTCAGCTCTTTTCTGATCGACCACGGCATGAGCCTGGAAGACGCCTTCCATCAGCCCCGCATCGATGTCAGCGGCGGCGCTCAAATGGTGGCCGATGCGGCTTTGCCGACCGAGGTGCTGGCAGCGCTGGCGGCAGAATTCTCGCTCAGCACAGCGCGGCGCCAGGTCTACCCCTACGCGTTTGCCTGCCCCTCGGGCGCGCTGCGCGAGGGTCTGGACAACATGGGCTGCACCGAGGTGATGTCGCCCTGGGGCGACGCGGTGGCCGAGCGACTGGCGGGTTGAACGCTGGCGTTCGTGACACGGCCTCAAGTGGAAGTGGGGTCGCCTCAGGCATCGTAGCCATAGAACCCAGAAGGGGAGTTTCGGTACTGGCGGTAGCGTTCAAAAGATGACAGATTCGCGAGGCGCTCGGCATCCCAGTCGAAACTTCCAGCGACGAGCTTTCCGACCCGTTCCTCAAAAATGGCGTTGTCACGCTCGATGAAGGGTTGCTGCTCATGGCTGGTCATTCGCGCACCGCCTGCGGGTGCGGCCAGGTGCCAGGCTTGGGCATTGGGCTCCAAGATCACGCCGGCGCCGCGCATGAACAATCGCAGCGTGGCATCGGTCTCTTCTTTTTCACCGCGACGAGAAAAAGCCAGCGAAAAGCCACCGGCAGCTTCCAGCGCGACCCGGTCGTACAAGAACGATGAGTACAGCGCCTTGACCAAGCGAGCCTTTTCTCCAGGCAAGAGAAAGCGCTGTTCTACCGATTCAAACGGCGCGTACTGCGGCAATGCCGCACGAACTTGATCGGACATGTGGTGGTGCCTGCGATCTCCAGCAGCGACCTCGGGATAAACCCCTCCGATCGCACCCACTGGCAGCGCCTTCTCGTAATGCTGGATCGTTTCGACGAGCGTGCTGATGAAGGTGGGTTGCGGCACCAGATCGTCGTCGATTCGCAGCACCCATGAATGCTCAGCGCTGACCAAGGTCACGTTGTGTGCGTAATGCGGACCTTGACGCACGCCGCGAAGAATTCGCCACCTGTGTCCTTCCATCTCCAGCAACCACAACATCCGCTGAACCACCAGGTTGTCTCTCAGCAATGGCGGATCGTTGTCGTCCACTATCGTGAGATCCCAATGAACATAGTCTTGGGTTCTCAGTGCTTGCAGCATCATGGGGATGCAGTCGGGACGGTTTCGCGTGGGAAGACCGATTTCGATTCGTCTCATCATCAGCAAGGGCTCCGCGACGGCGACGTCGTCACTTCATTGTGGACCGGAATTCCGGCCCGACTGCACAGACCTCCGCTGTACCCACCGCAATCCGAACGCCGGCAGGAGACGACATGCGCCAGATACTTTCGTGCTATCACCGCACTAGCGCCGCAGCGAGCCCAGGCAGACCGGGGCGCCTGGGTTGCCGCCACCAGGGTTTGCTGGCCTTGTTGGCCGCAGCGGCGGGCTTGGCCGGCTGCGCAGCGGGTCCCGGTCCCGCGGGCCTGCCCTGCGCCGAGTTGCCAGGCGCCGTGAGCTCGTTGCCTGGGTTGCGCGTCACCCAGTCGAGCGCGATGCCTGCTGACGACAAAGGCCACCCTGCGCACTGTCTGGTGCAGGGCCAACTCGGCGAGCGCACCGGCGTCGATGGCAAGCGCTACGCGATCGGCTTCGAAATGCGCCTGCCGCAAGCCTGGAACAAGCGTTTTTTGCACCAGGTCAACGGCGGCAACGACGGCGTCGTCAAGCCTGCCTTGGGCGACATGGGCGTGCTGGCCACCGATGCGCTGGCGCGCGGCTTCGCGGTGGTCAGCAGCGATTCTGGCCACCCGGGCGAAGACCCGGCCAACGCAGCTGCCGGTCTGGCGCGCGGCAACCTGTTCGGCCTGGACCCGCAAGCCAGGCGCGACTATGGCTACAGCGCCAACGCTGCGGTCTGGCCTGTGGCTCAGGCGCTGATCCAGCGCCATTACGGCGAGAAGCCGCAGCGCAACTACATGGCCGGCTGCTCCAACGGCGGTCGCCACGCGATGGTCGCTGCCGAACGCTACCCCGAGCTGTACGACGGCTTGCTGGCCGGCGCGCCCGGGTTCAATCTGCCCAAGGCCGCGGTCCAGCATGCCTGGGATATCCAGAGCTGGAAGCTGGTCGACCCCGACATCCGACGGGCTTTCAGCCCGGCCGACATGAAGCTGGTCGCCGACCAGGTGGTGGCACGCTGCGATTCGCTGGACCTGTTGGTCGACGGCATCGTCGGTGACCTCAAGCGCTGCCAGAGCGTCTTCAAGCTGGCCGACCTGCAGTGCGGCGGCGCCAAGAACGACACCTGTCTGAGCGCGACCCAGGTTCAGGCGCTGGGCCGGTCCTTCGCAGGCCCGCGCAACAGCCGCGGCGAGTCGCTGTACACCGACTGGTCGTTCGACGGGGGCATAGGCGCAGGCGGTTGGCGCAGCTGGAAGCTCGAGTCGACCATCCCGCCCTGGGACCGCAACCCGATCATCGCGACGATGGGCGCGGGATCACTGGCCTATATTTTCACGACGCCACCGACCCGGGTCGCCGGAACGCCTGCTGCGCTGGTCGACTACCTGGCGCGCTTCGACTTCGACCGCGACGCGCCCCGGATCCACGCCACCGATCCGGTGTTCAAGGAATCGGCGATGGCGGTGATGAGCCCGCCGGAGGCTGCCGATCCGACGCTCGCGGCACTGGCCAAGCGTGGCGGCAAAATGATCGTCTACCACGGCAGCAGCGACCCGGTCTTCTCGGTCAACGACACGCTGGCCTGGGCCGAAAGGCTGCAGCACAAATTGGGGCCGCTGGCAGCCGGCGCGGTGGCCCGGGTGTTTCCGGTGCCTGGCATGGGGCACTGCGCTGGCGGTCCGGCCACCGACCAGTTCGACGCGCTGGGCGCGCTGGTGGCTTGGGTCGAGGAAGGCAAGGCACCAGATCGCATCGATGCCCGCGTCAACCCCGGCAACCGCGAACTGCCAGCGACCTGGTCGAAGCAGCGCAGCAGGCCGTTATGCCCCTGGCCGCAGGTCGCGCGCTATGCTGGCGGCGACGTCGAGGCGGCGTCGAGTTTTCGCTGCGCCACGCCTTGAACCCGCTGACCTCGTTGAACCCGCTGACCCCATTGACCACCGCTTCGACCTCCAACTTGAACCAGGCCAGACCATGCATCACCAAGCCCAGCCCCTGCTGCACAGCCCGCTGCCACCGCCGCCAGCGCTGCTGCCGATGACCCAGGTGTTCTGCCAGGTCGGCACGCTGGTCAGCCTGGGCGTTGGGCCGCACGGCGAGCGCCGCTACCTGAGCGGCAACTGTCGAGGCGACAGCCCTGGGCTTGCGCCCTAGCTTGAGCTCACGCCAGGCGCGACGCAGGCCTTGCTGGACCGACTCGGGCCTCGCCGCTGCGTAGACGATCTCGCGCGCTCACGCTCCGGCATGGGCCAGCGCCTCGACATCGCGCTTGTCCAACCCGTCGAACTTCAGGTTTGCGCCAGCCCTTCGGCCTGTGCGATCAGCGCCAGCGCCTGTTCGACATCGTTCTCGCGCGCCAGCAGCGCCAGGCTCAGCGTCGCGAGCAACAGAGCGGATTGCTCGGTGCTGACACGGCCCAAGGCTTCGCTCAGCGCCGTGTAGGCGACTTCCAGATCGTCCGTGTAGGCGACTTCCAGATCGTCGCTGCTCATCATGCGCTGGTCGCGGTGTTAGCCGTTGCGCTGGCCCGGTGTCCGCCCGCGAGTCGGAACGGCGCCAATGCTTCGGCCAGCGCTGTCCACTGCGGCGTGGACCAGCGCGCCAGCAAGTAGCCGTCGGGGCGCACCAGCACCAGGTGGCCTTCGCTGGCACCGTAGCGCTGCCAGGCCTGGCCCTGGTCGTCGAACAAGGCATCAGCAGGGCAGGGCAGGCGACTGATGCGCCAGCAGCGCAGTCCGGCCAGACCTTCGGGACCAGCCAGCGCAGCGCTCGCGCCAGGCTGCTCGGCAGCCGAGTCGCTGAAGTACAGCGCGACAAAGCCCTGGCCGAACAACTGCGTCATATGGCGGTCGGCGAGCCTGGCTTCTGGCGCCGGGTCGCCCGGGCCAGGCGCGCCGGCAGGCAGCGTCGCGTCGGCCGGCGTCGCGTTGAGCGCTGAGCCACGGTGGCTGACCGGCGTCGACTGGCGCGGGTTGATCAGCGATCGCACCGCCTCGTTCTCGGCGGCCAAGCGCAGCGCGGCCTCGCGCATCAGCCGAAAGCCCCGGTGCGGCGGTGCCATGAACTCGGTACTCTTGGCGCCATAGGCGATATTCTGCCGCGCCGCGTCGACCCGCTCGGCCGAGTAACTGTCCATCAAGCTGGCATCGGCCTGTCCTTGCAGCACCAGCGCGAGCTTCCAGGCCAGGTTGGCAGCGTCATCCAGGCCAGAGTTCAGCCCGCGAACGCCGAAGATAGGCACCAGATGCGCCGCGTCGCCGGCCAGCAGCACCCGGCCGTGCCGGTAATCGGCCAGCGTCAGGCATTTGGCGTTGTAAATCGAAATCCACAGCGGTTTCCATGGCGCTGTCTCGCCGATCATCGCCAGGTGGCTGCGCACCCGCGGCAGCACGTTCTCGGGCTTGACCGCCTCGACCGGATCCTCGTCGTCGCCAATCTGGTAGTCGATGCGCCAGACCTGGTCGGGCTGGCGGTGCATCAGGATCGTCGATCCGGGGTTGGACGGCGGGTCGAACCAGGCCAGGCGCTCGACGCTGCGCTCGGTGGTTTGTTCGATGTCGACGATCACGTAGCGGCCTTCGTACTGCACGCCCTCGAGTTGCAGGCCGAGTTGTTCGCGCACCGTGCTGCGGCCGCCGTCGCAGGCAATCAACCAGTCGGCCCGGATGCAATGCAGCGCGCCGTCTGGGCCTTCGACGCTCGCCTCAACCGAGTCGATGCCAGCCTGCACCCCGACCAGCTTGCTGGCCCAAGCCCGTTCGACCCGACCACCCGCTGCCTGCCCGGCGTGGTCGGCGATCTCCTCGACGTGGTACTGCTGCAGGTTGAGCATAGGCGCGAAGCGCTCGGCCGGGTCGCTGGGCATTCGAAAGTGCAGCACCTCGGTGTCGCGGAAATAGCTGCGCCCGCCGGTCCAGGGCAGGCCTTTGTCGACCAGCGCCCGGTCGGCGCCGACCCAGGCCAGGATCTCCTGCGACCGGCGCGAGATGCAGATCGCCCGGCTGCCGCTGCAGTAGCCCGCGTCGGCTTCGACCACCAGCGTGCGCACGCCGTGGTGGCCGAGCAGCGCTGCCAGCGTCAAGCCGACCGGCCCGCCACCGGCGATCAGCACCGGCACCTGTTGCGGCCATCGACCGGGCAGGCGAGGCTCAGACATGGCCTGACTTGACGCCCGCAGGGTGACCCAATCGGGCCGAAACCATCGCCGCAGTATCGCGCAGCGTGCCGGCCAGCGTGCCGCGCCAGCCGCTGTCGAAGGCGGCCGATGGGCCGATCGCGGTCAGCGCCAGCACGATCGCACCGCGGTGGTCGAACACCGGCGCCGACAGCGCGCTGACACCTGGCACCACCGCGCCTTCGGATCGGCTCAGGCCTTGCGCGCGCACTTCGGCCAGCGTGTCGCGGTCGAACTGGTCCCAGGTCGGCATCGCGCCGGCCGCTGCCTGACGCTCGGCTTCGTAGAGTGGGCGCGCTGCGTCGCCCAGGTAGGCGGCATAGAGCTGGCCAGATGCCGTGCCGGTGATCGAAAACACCGTGCCATGGCGCATGTTCACATGCACCGCCGCCGGCGACTCGGCCAGCCTGACGATGGTCGGTCCGTGGCTGCCCCAGACCGCCAGCGCCACCGTGTGGCCGTGCCGCAATGCCAAGGCCTCGATCAAGGGTGTGGCGATGCGAACCGGGTCGGCCTGCTGCAAGCTCATCAGGCCGAGCTGCAATGCCAGTGGTCCCAGACCGTAGCGGCCGCTGGCTTTGTCTTGTTCGACCAGGCCGATCTTGCCCAGACTGACCAGGTAGGGGTGGGCCTTGGCAGGCGCCATGCCTGCGGCCAGCGCCAAGTCCTTGAGCGCCATCGCCCGGCCCCAGTCGGCCAGCGCGTGCAGCAGTTGGCCGCCGACCTCGATGCTCTGGATGCCGCGCTGTCCTTGTTCGGGCTTGGCTTCGGGTGGGTTCACTTCTATGGCTTGGGTTGGCGTTGGGCGCCGGCGCTCGGTGCGGTGCGGCTCTGGGCTTGATTGTCGGTCCGAGCGGGGTGGGTCCGCGCGGTGCAAAATCGCGCGCTTGCGAACCGATGACACCAGCCTTTCAGAAAGCCCGCCATGAGCACCAACGCGCTGTTCCATCTCGCCTTCCCGGTCCACGACATCGCTGCAGCGCGTGCTTTCTATGGCGGCTTGCTGGGATGCCCCGAGGGCCGCAGCAGCGAGTCCTGGGTCGATTTCGACTTTCACGGCCACCAGCTGGTCGCACACCTGTCGCCTGCCGAATGCCGGCTGGCTGCCACGGGCGAGGTCGACGGCGACGCGGTGCCGGTGCGCCATTTCGGCGCGATCCTGGCGATGGAGGTCTGGCAGGCGCTGGCCGACAGGCTGCGCGCTGCTGGCACAAGCTTCATCATCGAGCCCCATGTGCGCTTCCAAGGCGAGGTCGGCGAGCAGGCGACGATGTTCTTCCTCGACCCCTCGGGCAATGCGCTGGAGTTCAAATCCTTTGCCGACATGGGCCAGGTCTTCGCGAAGTAAGGCCTCAGCATGAAAGTCTGTCTCTACGGCGTCGGCGCAATCGGCGGATTCATCGGCACCCGATTGGCGCTGACCGGCGATTGCGAGCTCAGCGCGGTGGCACGCGGCGCCACGCTGGCCGCGCTGCGTCAGCAAGGCTTGCGACTGCGCCAGGGTGGCGAGTTGTTTTGCGCAGCCGTGAACGCCAGTGATGAGCCTGCGACGCTGGGCGTGCAGGACTTGGTGCTGGTGGCGGTCAAAGCGCCTTCGTTGCCCGAGGTCGCTGCGCGAATCGCCCCGCTGATCGGCGCGACGACGCTGGTGCTGCCGGCGATGAACGGCGTGCCTTGGTGGTTTGGCGCTGGCGCGTCGGCGCTGGGCGCCGAGCCGCTGCAAAGCGTCGACCCCGGTGGTCGCATCGCAGCGTCGATTGCGCTGGACCGGGTGATTGGCTGCGTTGTGCACGCCAGCACCTACACCTCTGCGCCAGGTTTGGTCGAACACCGAATGGGCCAAGGGCTGATCATCGGCGAGCCGCTGGGCGGCGAATCGGCCCGGGTGAAAGTGCTGGCGGACCTGCTGCGGCGCGCAGGTTTCGACACCACCGTCTCGGCCGATGTGCGGCGCGACATCTGGTACAAGCTGTGGGGCAACATGACGATGAACCCGATCAGCGCGATCACTGGCGCGACCGTCGACCGGGTGCTTGACGACCCGCTGTTGCGTGGTTTTTGCAGTGCAGCGATGGCCGAGGCCGCAGCGGTGGGCGCACGCATAGGCTGCGCGATCGACCAGACGAGCGAGGACAGGCACCAGATCACGCGCAAGCTGGGGGCTTTCAAGACCTCGATGCTGCAAGACGTGGAGGCGGGGCGAGCGGTCGAGCTCGACGCGCTCGTCACGGTGGTGCGCGAGATCGCCCAGCGCGTCGGTCTGCCCACCCCTTTCATCGACGCCTTGCTCGGGCTGGCTCGGTTGCATGGACGGGTGCGTGGCTTGTACCCGGAAGCCTCGACCTTGTCCTGATCGCGGGCGGCCGGCAAGGCCAGGATCATGGCCTAGGGTAGAGCCGCCTGGCGTACTCGCGCGGCATGCGTTGGGCTGAGAAGCGCGGCCCCTTGGTTTGCGGGCTGCAGCGCATCATCGCGACCCAGCGCTGAGGAATGCCATCGGCATCGCGCAGGTGGAACATCGGCAACACTTCGTTCTCCATCAGGTCGAACAGCGCGCTGGCATCGCGCAAGTCCTGGGCTTGCGGGTTGGCTGCGCTGTGGCCGTTGATCGCCCAACCGTTGCTGCCATCAAAAGCCTCGGCCCACCAGCCGTCTAGCACCGACAGCTGCAGGCCACCGGTCAGCGGCGACTTTTGCCAAGGTGGTGCTGGGGGTCTCGGTCAGCAAGCGCAGCCGGTTGGCGCCGTAGCGCGCTCAGCGCTCGGGCCCTGTCGCTGCGAAAGTGGCCGGGTCTTCGACGGCCCAGCACGATCGGTCGTCGAAAGCGACGGCGGCAAGCGCGTGCCTGGGCGAAACTACACCGGTCGGCCAGCGCCTGTACACGCAGGGTTGTCTGCCGGCAGGCTGATCGGACCCAGCACCCGTTGATAGCGGGTCATCACCGCAGGGTCGATCACGCCTAGCCAGCGAGACAACTGGTCGGGCGTGATCCCATGTTGCAGTTGGCGCAAAGCAAAGCTGTGCCTGAGGCGGAACGAGCCGCCAGCAGCTGGCTCCAGACCGGCGTCGGCGAGAACCCGCTGCGCGGCCTCGTACTGCGCGATCTTGCCCCAGGGTTTGCCGCTTCGGGTGGAGGGGAAGAGCCAGTCGCCCGCCAGCGCTTGCCGCTTTTGCAGCCAGGCTGCCAGCAGCGTGGCTGACCAATCGGCGATGGGTGCGATGTGGAGCGGCGCGCTGCCGTTGGCAGGGATGCGCAGCTGCCAAGCTAGGGTCGGCCCGGCCGCTGGCACCACATCGGCCAGGCGCAGCGCTCGCAGATCACCAGGCCCCAGCCCAGCGCCCAATTGAAGCGCTGCGGCACAACGGTCGCGTTGTTCTTGCCACCGCATGGTCGCCGGAGGATCTGCGCTCAGGTGCGTCAGCAGTCGCTGAAGGTCGGATAAGGACAGGTGTTCGGGAAGCGCTTTTGCGTCCGCTGCATTGGCGTTGCGCACCTCTGGCTGGGCGGCGATCAGTTCGGCAGCAGCGGTCGGCGCAGGCCGACGCAGTTGATCCGCATGATGGGCCTGAACCCGCTGCACCAGGCTGAGCAATCGCCATTGGTAACGTGCCGTCAAAGACTGGTCAGGGCCGGCGTTGCCACTGCGCGAGGCGAGATAGGCCGTGAGGCCCAGCGCGCGCAGATCGCTCAATCGCAGCGGCGGAGTCTGAACAACACACCAGGCCGCCAGGGCATGCCACATCGCTCGGTACACCGCCTCGGACGACGCATGGCGCAGCCGGCCTGTCAGGCGCTGCTGGCCACACCAGTCCTCGAA
>RGQD01000171.1 GCA_010030205.1 Betaproteobacteria bacterium | reverse complement strand
CCGCAGGTGATGAAGCTGCAGGCCCAACTCGAAGCACAGCGGCAGCGCAATACCAGCCAGCTGCGCGCGAATGAGCGGCTGGTGGCCGAGGTCGAAGACCTGCGGCAAGGGCTGGAGATGGTCGAAGAGCGGGCCCGCGCCGACCTCGGCATGATCAAGCGCGACGAGATACTGGTGCAGTACGCACCTCGGCGTTGATCGCCCGCCGGCCGCACGCGGCCTGTACTGCCCGACGATGAACGAGCTGCTGGCCCTCTCAGCGCCGCTGCTCGTGCCCGCTTTCAGCTGGGAGGGCAGCGCCATCAGCTGGCTCGAGATCGTGGCCTTGCTGCTGGCGCTGGCGATGGTGGTCTGCAATCTTCGCGTCAACCCGATCGGCTGGCCGCTGGCCATCGCCAGTTCGGGGCTGTATGGGCTGCTATTCCTGCACAGTAAGCTCTACGGCGAGGCGGCATTGCAGCTTGTCTTCATCGTGCTCGGTGCCTGGGGTTGGTGGCAATGGCTGCGCGGCACGGCCGAGGGTGCTCGGCTGCAAGTCAGAACCTTGGCGCCACGCCAGCGCTGGGCTACGCTGGCGCTGACGCTGGCCGCCTGGCCGCTGCTGGGCGCCACACTGGCGCGAATCACCGACAGCGACGTGCCCTACCTCGACGCGCTGCCCACTGTCGGCAGCCTGACTGGACAATACCTGCTGGGGCGCAAGTGGGTCGACAACTGGCCGGTCTGGGTCGCCGTCAACATCGTCAGCGTGCTGCTGTTTGCCGTCAAAGGGCTGTGGTTGACGGCGTTGCTGTACGCATTGTTCGCGCTGCTGGCGCTGCTGGGCTGGCGTGCCTGGGCCAGGATGCTGCCGACAGCCAGGCCGAACGCATGACGCTGCGCATCGCCATCGTCGGCGCTGAGAGCACCGGCAAGACCGCGCTGGCCCAGGCGCTGGCCGAACGCGTCGCAGGCTTGAGCGGGCTGCGCTGCACCTGGGTCGGCGAATGGCTGCGAAGTTGGTGCGAGCGCGAAGGCCGAACCCCCAGGGCCGACGAGCAGGCCGCGATCGCACAGCACCAGCAGGGCTTGATCGACGCAGCCGCTGCGGATCACGAGTTGGTGGTCTGTGACACCACGGCGCTGATGACGGCGATCTACAGCGACATGCTGTTCGACGACCGCAGCCTGGTGGACTATGCAATCGAGCAACAACGCCGCTGTCAACTCACGCTGCTGACCGCGCTCGACATCGATTGGGTTGCCGACGGCCTGCAGCGCGACGGGCCGCAGGTACGAGAACCCGTGGACAAGCGGCTGCGCGCGCTGTTGATCGGCCACCGCCTGCCCTGGTCGCTGGTGGCCGGTCGCGGTGCCGCGCGGGTCGAGTCGGCTGTCGACGCGCTGGCGCCGCTGCTGCGCGGCCATGCCAGCCCAAAGACCGGCCTGTTCACCCGGCTGGCCGAGCGCGACGCTGCTCAGCCGGTCTGGCAACAAAACTGCGACAACTGCGACTCGCCTGAATGCGAGCATGCGCTGATGCGTCAGAGGCACCCGGCCGACGAATGATTTTAAAAAAGACCATCCTCGCCCATGCTCAGTCGGCCAACCCATACTGCCATGCGGACTCGTGGTCTTGACCGCCGGAGAACACACCGATGATGGACACCTGTCCGCCATCCACATCGAAGGCGATCACGGCACGCTTGCAGTGGTTGGTGATGCGAAGGTCAGGGCGCACATATTTCGCGACCGCCCGCTTGGGTGAACGACTGCGAGTTCAAGTGACCGCGGCTTTTGCTGGACCTCAAGTAATTGTGGCTTGGCGGCTTGACCCCCATGGGAGGGCGGCCGGCGTCGGCTGGCCTCGGGGCGCTCAGTGGTAATCCTCTTCGCGCTGGTGGCGGGCGCCGATCACGAGGACTAGCGTCGGCGTTCGAATGTCGAAGCGAAGGACGTACCCTGTCCCGCCGAATGGGACGATGAGTTCGCGTAGCGTTGGACGTGCACCCACCTTGCGATAGCTGTAGGGTGTGGTCGAGAGGTGGCTGTTGGCCACCGTGCGAATGACTTCGACGGCCTCGTAGGCACTGATGGCCTCATCGACCGTCTCGGCTCGCTCAAGCAGGAAGTCGAACAAACGATCCAGATCAGCATCTGCTCCAGGGGTGAACTCGACCCTGAAGGTCATTTGCGCAGTTGTTTCACCCGTGCCGCGACCTTTGCCTCCAGCTTGGACAGCACAAGGTCGGCGGGAATGGAAACCCCGGTGCGCTCGAATTCGGCCAGCGAGGCATCGCAACGTGCGGCGAAGTCGGTTTGCACACGCCTAAATTCGACCGCGGTGCGCACTGATGCCTCGACAAAGTCGGTCAGGGTCTCGCCAGGCAACAGAACGGCATCGAGATCAGCACGCAACTCCGGTTCCACGCGAACTTGAGGGATGACAGCGGTTTTCATGCAAAAATTGTAGTGCGAACGCACTACATCGTCAAGCACTCATTCTCCGGCTGGCGACAGACAGACCATATGGTGGACGTTGAGCGTGTCGAACTTCAGCCGCTGCACCCTCTCGGATCGGTGCAAAAGCGCCAAAGCGCCAAATCGAAAAGTCATGAGTGATCCCGCCGAACCAGTGGGCAGCCGGCAGGGCTCGCTGTTCACGGCCAAGACACAAACCTCGATGGGAAGACCGATGGGAAGACATGTCTGCGCTCCGCAGCATGATGCCGGCATCAAGCCGGATAGACCCCGAACTGCGAGAGGTTCAAATGGTCTTGCACGCTCAAGTCGACGAAATAGCTGGGCGCCAGCGCTGGCGCAGCGACAGGCCCACCATAGCTGCCATCCACGTCGCCGATCAGCACGCCGACCAAGCCCAAATGGACTGTGCTCGCGCCTATGCTCAGCGCCGGCACCATGCCCGGGCTCAGCGTTGCCTTGCCCTGCGCCAACATCGAAGACACCGTGCTGTCGGCCTCATTGAAGAACGCCCACTTCACCTCTGGTGCGGGCAAGCCCACCACATGCTTGAGCACCGCGATTGCATCGCTGAGCTCGACCAGGCCGTTGCCGTCGAAGTCGGCGGCATAGAGCTGGTACGGCGACAGGGGTTTGCCGGCGCCATTGACATCGAGCCCGACGATCATCTTCAAGATGGCGATCGCGTCCGTCAGGTTCACCGCCAGGCTGGTGGCGCTGGCCTCGGCAGGCACAACCCGGCTCGCGGTCAGCGACAAACTGGTCTCGGTGACTGCAGCCAATGCCGCAACACCCGTCGCATCGGTGCTAGCGCTGTGGCTGCCGGCGCTCAGCCCCACCGCGTTGAGCAGGATGTGAGAGTTCCAGCTGTAGGCCAGCAAGTCGACAGTCTGGCCCGCGGTGCCAGGGTCGCTGAGCTTGAGCACCGCAGCGGTCGCGCTGCTGGTCACCGACTCCGCCGTGCCGTGGCCGTCGGTATAGCTCGCAGCGACCGTGATCGCCTTGCCAACCTGGGTCGCCGTGAGGACCAAGCTGCTCGATGTCGCGCTGGCGATCGCCACACCGTCGGCTTTCCACAGATAGCTGATCACCCCCAGACCGTCAGCGTCGGCCAGGGAATTGGCGGCGACCAAAGTCTGGCCCTGCGTGGCGGTCCCCGCGATGGTGACCCCACCGGTGGGCAAGTCGTTGATGTTGGCCACCGCGCCAGTCGCGCTGCTGAGCACCGACTCGGCGGTTCCGAGCTGGTCGGTGTAGCTCGCGGCGACCGTGATCGCCTTGCCGACCTGCGCTTCGGTCAGGACCAAGCTCGGGGCGGTTGCGCCGCTGATGTTGACGCCGCCGGCTTTCCACTGGTAGCCGATCGCGCCCAGGCCGTCGGCGTCAACCAACGTATTGGCAGCTACCAATGTCTGGCCTTGGGTCGCAGTCCCCGAGATTGAGACGACGCCAGTCGGCGGGTGGTTGGTCGCGCTGAAGTAACTGGTCAGGTCGAGCGTGTCCTTGTTGCTGTTGAAGGTCAGGATCTCCATGTTGTACAGCACACCATGGAGCGCCGAACTGGCACCGGAGATCGAATCCACATGCACGCCGCCGTCGGCGGCCTGGGTGATCGTGTAGTCCTTGCGCCACGTCGTGCCAAAGTCCAGCGAATCGGTGCCGCCCAGACCATTGAGGATGAAACTGCCCGCAGGCGCAGCCTTGAAGTACCACGCATCGTTTCCTGCGGTACCGTACGTGGTGCTTGCCATGAAGTGCTCTCTTGAAAAGGATCGAATGGCTGAAAAGGCGACGAGGCCTCAAGCCTGCGCTGCGCGCTTGACGTGAACCGTGCCGCTCTGGTCGACCGCCAGGTAATTCATGCCGCAGGCCTCGAGAAACGCCAGGCCGTCGGACTGTTTGAGCATCGCGATCGTCGCGCAGTTGCCCGCCACCACCGCCAGCGGCGCGACCACGCTGACGGTTCGCCAATGCGTGACCGGTTGGCCGTTGCGCGGATCGAGGATGTGGCAGTAGCGTTTGCCATCAAGCTCGAAAAATCGCTCGTAATCACCGCTGGTGGCCAGGCCGCCGCGCTCGACGGGGATGGTGGCGAGAATCGCTGTCTTGTCGCGCGGGTCCTGGATCCCGATCATCCAGGAGCTGCCATCGGGCTTGGGTCCCAGCACCCGCATGTCGCCCGCCAGGTTGACGTAGCCGTGGCGCAGGCCTTTCGCGGCAAGCACCGCACCGGCCCGGTCGGCAGCGTATTCCTTGCCGAACCCGCCGAAATCGAGTTCCATGCCAGCCTCAGGCAGGCGCACCGCCTGCGCTTCGCGCTCGACCCGTCGCCAGCCGATCAGCTGACGCAAGCCATCCAAGTCGGCGGGCGCCGGCAGGCGGTGATCGTAGAAGTTCCAGGCCCGGCGCAGCACGCCCGAGGTGATGTCGAACAAGCCGTCGCTGGACTGGTACAGCGAGTCGGCGTAATTCAGCAGCGACCAGGTCTCTTCGTCGCATGCCACCGCCTGCCCGCCAGCGGCCGCGTTGATGCGCGAGACGATGCTGTCGGGCTGGTAGCGCGAATACTTGGCCTCGATACGTTGGACTTCAGCGATCGCGGCTCGGGCCATTGCCTGGGCTTCGGGCTCATCGTCGACCGCCAGGACGAGCTCGCAGGCGCTGGCCATCGCCTTGAACGGAATTCGGAAAGTCCGCATGCGCCGGCGTCCAGTGCAGCAGTCCTGGCCTCAGAAATGGCGCGACAGACCGGCTTGAACAGTGCGCGCGTTGAACGCCATCTGGCCGGGGCTGCCGCTGCCAAACAAGCGCCAGCCTGCGCGCTGTCCGTACTGCTCGAACTTCAGATCCACCAACCAGTCGGCATCGAGCTGCTTGGCGACCTTCAGACCCAGCGTGTGGGCACCAAAGGCCGAGACCCGCTGGTCTTCCGAGTAATAGCCCTGGGTGGCAGGCGCGAAGGGATAGCTGCCCGCGTCAGGCAACACATAAAAGCTGGCTGCGCTCTGGCTGTAGATCCGCAGCAACGGTGCCACGGTCCAGCCTTGGCGCAGCGGCTGCACGTACTCCAGGCCCAGCGTGTGCGAGCGTATGCCCCAGTTGTCGGCGTAATGGCGGTAGCTCAGCCGGGTGGTGGCCCCGAGCGCTTCGAGGTGATGGTTCCAGCGCAGCATCAGCGTGTTGCTGTCCTTGTCGCGCGGCCGGTTGTCAGCGAACTTGTAGGGATCGGAAAAATAACCCCGACCGCTCGAATGGCCGAGGTTGAGCAACACGATGTCGTGGGTCGTCAGCACCTGGGTCACACCCAGCAACAGCGCGGTCACCCGCTTGGTCTCGTCAGCCACGACCTTGTTGCTCGGGTTGATCGAATCGCTGTTGAAACCGATGCCAGCGCTCCAAGTCGTGTTCTTGCTTTCGTTCGAGGAGGTCGCCTGAACCGACAGCCCGCGCGACAGGTAGTCGGATTCGCTCGACAGGTTGACGCCCAAGGTCAGGCTGCCGTTCGGGAAATAGCGTGTCAGCGCAGTGTCGGCCGCATGGCGCTCGTCGCGCATCTTGGTCAGCGCGGCACTTTGGTAAGCCGGCGACGCACCCGAGATCGAATCCGTCGTCAGCGTGCCACCAATCGCCCATTCGCTGGTGATCGGTGCCAACACCATCAACGCGGTGGTGCGGACCTTGATCCGCGAGTCACCGGGTTGGCTGTCGAGGTAATCGAGGTGTTTCAGACTGATCAGTCCGCGCTCTGGCGCGCTCTCGGCATGAACCGCGAGCGGCAGCGCCATCGCCGCGGCCAGCAGCGCTGCACCCAGGGTTTGCAGCGGGGCTGACTCGGCCGGGACCATGTCATTCATCGCGATCTTTGAGGACGTCATCAGGGTGTCTTCAATTGCAGCCACATCCACCACCGCCCACGCCGGCACCACCCGATGACGCCTCTTTGCTGCTGTAGGTGTGCTCGATGAAACTGGTGTCGAGGCGGTCGCCTTCGAAGCCCATCTCAGGCTTGGCCAGATGGCCTTTCTCCCAGGGACTGACCTGGCCCAGCGTGCCGCAAGCCGCGACGCCGGACAAGGCGGCGAGCGCGAGGAATTTCAACAAGGCGCGTTTCATCATTGATCCTTCAAGCTCAGCTTGATCTGGGCTTCGAGCGCTTGGCGTTCCTCGGGTCTGAAACCGTTGTGCACCATCAGCACCTTGCCATCGGGTCCGATCAGCACCGAGGTCGGCATGCCCTTGACGGCATAAGCGCGTGGCGTCTTGCCGCTGGGGTCGAAAGCGACGTCAAAGCGGGCAGGATTGTCTTTCAGAAAAGCCTTGGCCTCGTCGCTGTTCTGGTCCACATCGACCGCGACGATGCGCAAGCCCTTGGCGCTGTAACGAGACTGCATGTCGTTCATCCACGGAAACGACTGCTTGCAAGGGCCGCACCAGGAGGCCCAGAAATCCAGATAGACCGTCTTGCCTTTGTAGTTGCTGAGCTTGACCGCAGTTGTTCGCCCGGCCAGGTCGAAGTCAGGCGCCAACTGACCGACCTCCAGCGCTTGCGCCGACGAGCCCAGCCAGCAGGCCAGCACCAACACAGCAGTAGGTGAACAGAGTGTCTTCATGTTGCCGTCAAGGCGAAACTGCGTTAGATGTGCATTTTTAACACATCAGCCTGAACGACTTGCGGATCTTGGGCGCTTCTATGACCTGCGTCAAATGTGAAAAAAACTTTAACAAATCAGCCTGAACGGCTTACGCATCTTGGGCGCTTCTATGCCGCAGTTGGATCCACCAGGCGCGGCTGCGCCGATCTACCAAGCGCGCAGTCGGCTGCGCAGCCGCGCGATCGACTGGCTGTGCAGCTGACAGACCCGGCTCTCGGTGACCTTGAGCACCGCGGCGATCTCCTTGAGATTCATGTCGTGCTCGTAGTACATGCTCATCACGTACTGCTCGCGCTCAGGCAGGTTCTTGATCGCCTCGACCAGGGCTTCGCGCATGCGCCTGTCCTGCAGCAGGGCCAGCGGGTTGGCGTCGTTGTCGATCACGTGGCGGTCGAGATAGTCGTCGTCGCCTTCGTCGCCGCTCATGTCCTCCAGGTGAATCAACTGGGTACCACGCACCTTGCCCAGCAGTTCCTGGTAGGCCGTCAGCGACAAGCCCATCTCCTGGGCAATCTCGCTTTCGTGCGGCGCCCGGCCCAGCGTCTGCTCGAGCTTGCGCAGCGCAGTCTCTATCGTCCGCTGGTGACGCCGGTCGCCACGGCTCATCCAGTCGTTGCCGCGCAGCTCATCAAGCATCGCACCGCGGATTCGCTGCGTGGCGAAGGTCTCGAACTGCACACCTTGCGCAGCGTCGAAGCGTGTCAGCGCGTCGGACAGCCCGATCATCCCGACCTGTATCAGGTCATCGAGCTCGACGTTGGCTGGCAGCTTGGCGATCATCTGGTGCGCCAGACGGCGCACCAAGGGGCTGTACTGCTTGAGCAGCGTGTTGGCGTCGAGCCGACCTTTGGCGGTGTAGGTGTTCATCATGTTCTGGGCAGTTCAATGCTTGCGGCTAGCGCTGGTGCGATGGCCAGCGGCAGGTGGCGTTCGCTTGGGCGTTCTCGCGGGCGATCGGATAGGCGTACCGATAGGCATTCGGCAGGTCGCTCGGTCGGTCGTGCCGTCGCGCCACGCAAGCGCTCACCGCTTGCCCCTGCGAGGCAAGCCGTCGCTGGCGCGACCTGTGCGCTGGCCAGACGCAACAAGTCACTGGCAGGAGGCACCTGCGGCGGCGTGAGCGGGTCCAGCATGGCCAGGTGACGCAGCGCGGCACCCAGAAAATAGTCAGCGCAATGACCCAGCCGATCGCCCATCTGGCGCGCCAGTTCAGGCGGCGGGTCACCGACGATCACCAGGTCATAGGCCAGCGGTCCCAGCCCTTGCGACAGCAGCTTCATCGCGGCGTACGCCGGCATCAGGCTGTCAGGTCGGCTGCCGACCAGCAGCACCGGGCAGGGGCGGCGGCCGACAAACATGCGGCGCAGGTCGATCGCGCCTGCGTGCAGCAGCAGCACGTCGGCCCGCGGCGCGGCGCGGCACAGCGCCTCGAGAAAATCGACCAGCGACGCGCTGCTGTCGAGGTAATTCGAAGCCAGGCCGCGCGCGGCAAGGTACGAGACCTCCGTCGACAAGGTCTCGACACAGGCCGACAGGTCAACCGCGGCGAGTTCATGCGGCGGCGACGCCGTGTCAGCAGCGTCCACCACCAGCGTGTGCAGCCCATGCTCGGCAAATGCCGAGCAAAGCCGCTCCATCACCACGCCCGCATCGCTGACCTGCGGGTTGTGGACCAGCGGCACGAATCGCAGCCTTCGCGCGGCAACCTGCGGCGCTGCAGGCTGGCGACGGTCGCCCCGCAACACAGGGCGCGCGATCGGGCCGGCCCGGCGCTGGTGCCACATCAGCTGGCGCAGACCTTCGGCTTGGTCACCGGATGATGGGCTGCGGTCGGGCGTGCGGGTCGGCATGGGAAGCTTCTAGCGCCGTGTTCAGGCCTGCGGGACCAAGCCTTGAGGACCCGGGTAGCCGCCACCCTGGGTCGCGGCGAACAACAGATTGACTTCGCCGGCAGCCAGCCGCCAGGCATTGCCGCCACCGCCTCGCAGTGCGCGCTGCACCAAGGCTTGGGACGACAGCCGATGCCAGTCCTCCGGCACGCGCTGGCCGTTGGCCACAGCCACCACCTTGGCGCGGTAGCGGATCAAAGCGTCGAGCGCAGGCCCAAGCTTGACCGCCTCGTCGAGCTTGCTGACGATCACGCCCAAGCATTGCTGAACGCCATAGCCCAGCATCACATCCTCTAGGGTTTCGCCCTGCGCCGCAGCGCTGATCACCAGCAGCTTGCTGATCGAGCGGTGTTGCAGCATCTCCAGCAGTTCGCGGGTGCGGGCATCGCGCTGGGCCATGCCGGCGGTGTCGATCAACACCAAAGTCTTGGCCGACAGCAGTTCGAGCAAATCCTCTAGCGAGGCCCGGTCATGCGCGGTGTGCACCGGCACACCCAGGATGCGGCCGTAGGTGCGCAGCTGCTCGTGGGCGGCGACCCGGTAGGCGTCGAGCGTGATCAGGCCCAACGCAGCAGCGCCGTGCTTGGTGGCAAAGGCTGCCGCGAGCTTGGCCGTGCTGGTGGTCTTGCCCACGCCGGTGGCGCCGATCAGCGCAAACACACCCCGGTGGTCCTCGATCGCCAAACCCTGCTCATCGGTGAGCAAGTTGTGTTCGAGCACGCCGCTGGCCCAGGCCAGCGGATCAGCGGCATCGGCCGGCAGGCTCTGCACCAGTTTGCGGACCAAGGCCGGCGAGAAAGCCGCCTCGAACAGCTGTTGCGACAGCTTGGCTTGGCGCGGATCGCGCTGCAGCCGCTCCAGGAAAGCCAACATGCCGAAGCGCTCGTCGATCAACTCGCGAACCGCGCGCAGCTCGACTATCAATTCGCTGCGCTCGCGCGGCGTGGCCGACAGCGTCGCCGCCACCGAGGCC
>RGQD01000018.1 GCA_010030205.1 Betaproteobacteria bacterium | reverse complement strand
TTGCCGACCAGGTCTTGCAGCAGCGGAGCTTCGCCCTTGTAAGCCGAGTGAACCATCCCTGCGTCGCCAGATTCGCTCAGCGCCAGGATCGTGACATGCCCGAAGTGGCCGACGGCCATCGAACCGAAGTTCAGTTTGTTGCGGTTGGCCTGGAGGTACTTGAGCAGTTCCGCGGCGTTGCGCACCGGCAGTGAGGCGTTGACCGTCAGCAGCATCGGAGCCGTGGCGAGAAGGCTCACAAATGCGAGGTCTTTGATCACGTCGACGGTGGATTGAGGATTGGTCAGCGGCGTGGCGATCAGCGTCGAGGTTGCCGCCGCACCGATGGTGTAGCCATCCGGCGCTGCTTTGGCGACGGCGTTGGTGCCGACGATGCCGCCGGCGCCAGGACGGTTGTCGATGACGATGGGTTGACCGATCCGGTCCGCCACGTGGCGGCTGACCAGGCGCATCACGATGTCGTTCATACCGCCGGGCGCATAGGGCACGACCAGTTTGATCGGGGCCTTGGGCCAGTCCGATTGCGCCATGGCCATCGGCGCTGCGCCCCAGGCGAAGCCGGCGGCGGCTTGCGAGATGAATCGACGGCGGGTGGCGGTCCTGGGCTTCATTCGTCGCGTCCTTCGATGGTGTTGAGGATGTCGTACAGCGGCTCTTCAAGGCGTCGGCCAACAGCGGCAAAGTCGAGTTTTCGCGCCTGCTGATGCTTGAAGCTGCCAGCGCGCCGAACGCACCCGAAAGCCCAGCGCATCGAACTCACGACTTCCCAGAAGCGCACTTGCGCGGGGTCGACAGCGCCGCCGGCTTTTTCGTAGGCTTCGAACAAGTCTTGTCGCTGGCCGAAGCCGCCGACTGGCCCGGCGCCACCGAAGCGCCAGGTGCGCATGCACAGATAGCCCAGGTCTTCCATCGGATCGCCGATGTGGGCGATCTCCCAGTCGAGCACTGCGCGTATGCCTTCGGGTCCGACGATGAAGTTGCCGTTGCGGAAGTCGCCATGAACCAGGCAACGAGCGGCTTGAATCGGCAGACGTTCCTGGGCCCAGCGCAGTGCAAGCTCCAGCACGGGCAGCGGGTAGGCGGTCGCATCGAGCATGCGGCGGAACAAGGCCAGTGTCGCCTGGGCACCGAACTCGCTCAGGAACGGCAGTTGGTCGGTGGGCATGCGGTGCACCGCCGCGAGGATTTCGCCGCATTGCGCGGCCAGGTGGCGGCGCGCGTCGGCCAAGCTGGGCTGGCGAAGAATGCGCAGACCCAGCGTCTCGCCGTCGATGCGTTCGGTCACCGCGCCTTCGCCGAGTCCATCTTCGACCTCGAGGATATGGCGCACCTTGGGCACCGCAATCCCTGCGCGCTGCGCCACGCGCATCACCTGAAACTCCTGGGTGCCGTCCAGGTGAGGGATCCAATCGTCGGCGCCGGCTTCGGGGTCTGGGGCGCCCGAGGCCGCGGCGCGCTGCAGGATGAACGAGGCGGTGCCGCCCTCGATCGGCACCTCGAACGACCAGGTCCCTTTGTTGGCGCCGGCGGTGAGCGCTTGCAATGCAGTGCAAGGTCCGATCGCCGCCAGGTGGCGTCTGCCAAGCAGGTCTAGACGCTGCTGCATGGACTGCGCATCAACAGGCTCATCCGCGCAGCAGGCATCGGTCATTGCAAGTCTCGTGCAGCCTGATATTGCTGCGCGCATCCGTTGTGGATCAAGCGATCGACTTCGTCATCGGCAAAGTCGAACTCCCGCAATACTTCGCGGGTGTGCTCGCCCAGGTGCGGGGCGAGTCGACGAATAGCGGCCGGCGAATCGCTCAAGCCGATGGGGTTGGCGCTCATGCGCAACAAACCCTCGGTGGGATGCGGCATCGTCTTCCAGAAGTTCACGCTGCGCAGGTGAGGGTGCTCGAGCAAGTCCTCGAGTTCGTTGACCGCCGACATCGGGATGTCTTGATCGCCAAAGAGCGCCACCCACTCGGCGGTGGTTCGCTCGCGCAAGCTGTCCTTGACGAGATCGAAGACCTCTTCGTAGGCAATCATCCTGGCGTCGAAAGTCTTGAACCTCGGATCGTCGATGAGTTCGGGGCGACCGATCAGTCGAAAGAACTTGTGCCAATGAAGGTCCGAATACGGCAGGAATGCCAGGTAGCCGTCTTTCGTAGGGTAGGGCTTGCGCACACCTTTGCGAACGCTTTGGTATCCCATCGGCCCAAGCGGCGGCTCGAATGCCGCGCCCCACAGGTGCTCGGTGAAATTGAACGCGGTGAGGGTTTCGAACATCGGCAACTCGATCTCCTGGCCCCTGCCGGTGCGCTCGCGGTGGAACAGCGCCAACATCACGGCATAGGCCGCGTGCATGGCGCAGATCTTGTCGACGATCGATGACGGAAAGTACCGGGGTTCCCCGGCCACGACGGTTTGCAGCATCGCCATGCCGCTGGCGGCCTGGATGATGTCGTCGAATGCAGGCTGTCCAGCGTAGGCGCCTTCATCCGAATAGCCTTTCACATGGCAATAGACGAGCGCCGGGTTGACGCGGCTCAGCGCGTCGTAGCTCAGGCCTATCTTCTGGGCTGCGGCGGTGCGCACCGAGTGGATCAAGACATCGCTGCCTGCGGCCAGGCGGTACAGCACGTCTCGCGCCTGGGCCTGTTTCATGTCGAGGACGATGCTGCGCTTGTTGCGGTTGCAGGTCAGGAATACCGCACCCATGTCGCTCGAATGGCGTGGCCCGATCGCGCGCGTGAGGTCACCGTCGGTCGATTCGACCTTGATCACATCGGCGCCCATGTCGCCCAGGTGCTGCGCGGCGACCGGCCCCATGATCACCGAAGCCAGGTCCAGCACCTTGATGCCGTGCAGCGGCCCTGGCTTGGCACTCATGCTGGGTCGCCTTTGTGCCGCTTGTGCTCGCCGGCGAATCCGAACAGGTAGGCGGCGACCTTGCGGATCTGCATCTCGTCCGACCCTTCAGTGATGCGGTAGCGGCGGTGATGTCGGTACAGGTGTTCGAACGGCTTGCTGCGGGTGTAGCCGATGCCACCATGCACTTGCATCGCCAGATCGGCCGCATTGCAGGCCAGTCGGTTGGCGCGAAAGTTGGCGATCGCGACCTGGTCGCTGACGCTTGCGTGCGGACGCCGATCGAGCTCTTGCGCGACCTTGAACACGTAATTTCGAAGGACCTCGCACTCGGCATGCAACTCCGCCAGCGGGAACTGGATCGCCTGGTGTCCTGCCAGAGGCTTGCCGAAGCTCTTGCGCTCGAGCGCATAGCTCACCGACTCGGCCACACAGTAGCGTGCGACGCCCACGCTCTGGGCCGCTTGGCGGATACGGTTTTGGTGGACAAAGTGCTGAGCCAGCACAAGGCCTTGACCCTCGTGGTTGAGGATGCAAGAGTCGGGCACCCGCACGTTGGTCAGGCTGACCTCGGCGTGATCGCTAGGCATGTTGAAGGTCCAGTGGTAATACTCGATCGCCACGCCCGGCGTGTTCATCGGCACGATGAAGGCAGTGATGCCCTGTGCATCGCCTGCTTTGCCGGAGGTGCGGGCGAAGACCAAGTCTGCTGTGGCCTTGTGAACCCCGCTGTTGAATCGCTTCACACCGTTGATGATCCAGTGGTCGCCGTCTCGCACAGCCGTGCTTTCCAGCCAGGTGGCGTCGCTGCCGTGATCGGGCTCGGTCAGTGCGAATGCGATGTAGTGCTCGCCGTTCACCAGCCCCTGCAAGTACTGCGCTTTCTGCGCCGGCGAGCCGTAGGCGTGAACGATGTGCACCATCGGCATGCTCGGCACGACGGATGATTCGTCGGGCAGATTGCCATGCAGACCAAGCCCGCGCGCCGACAGGTGCTCTCGGATGATGACGACCGCCAGATTGGAGGCTTCGGCGCCACCGACCTCCTTGGGCAGTCCGAGACGGAGAAAACCGGCACGGTCGGCTCTTCGTTTCATTTCTCGCACCAGTTCCTCGAAGGCCTCGCAGGGCTGGCCGCCACCCTCCCAGTCGGTTCGCGCGTACTCGCGCCGGTAGTCGAAAAACTCCGGGTGAGCTTGCTCCAGCGGCACGAGTTCGCGCTCGATGAACGCATCGATCTCGGTGATCTTGTGCGCGATGTCCGCGGGAATGTCGAATTCCATCTACCAACTCCTGCGTGTTTGGCGCCTGGCCAGTTCAACGATTTGTAAGGGTCTGGCGTCGTCTGCGCTGATGCTACGCAGACAGGCGACTCGCTGCATCGTCGCATCCGACGAGTCTGCCGGATCGGTCGGCGTCTTGGTCGCGTGCTTTCAATGGCCTGCGTCCACGTCTGTCTTGGGCAGCCACTTCGGATTGTTGATGCGCAGCGCATCTTCGATCGTCTCGCGTAAATGGCTGAGCAGTGCAGGATCGCTGGTGCTGAACTCACCGTCGCGAATCGCGCGTGCCAGTTCGGCATTGAGTTCGGCCAGCGGGGCGTCCAGACTCAGCAGCGAACTCAGGCGCGCTGTTTCCATGGTGTGGGCATCGGGGCCGAGTTCGAGTTCTCGGCGCAGGGTCTGCAACAGGCGCCGCACGATCTTGAGTTGAAACTGCTGCAGTGGCGGCAGCAGCGGCGACACATCGTGATCGAGGTAATCCTCGACGACGCTCAGCAAGTCGGTGGCAATGGGTCGGCTGCTTGGCATGAGGGCTCCTGCATCTCAGGGTGTAGTGGGTTCCGGTCGATGACCGTGCATCGCATCGATTGCCTGAGGCTTGGCCGGTTCATGGCGCGACCAGGCGCAAGCCCAGTGCGGCGCGGCTTTGCACCTGCGCCAATTTGTCCAAGGCTTGCTGTGGCGCGGCGCCCGTCAGCGCACGCTGGTAGACGCCTTGCAGGATCGCGGCGCTCTTGAACAGTTGCAGCCCCAGATAGAAAGGCAGGTGCGGCACCGACTCGATACCCACGCGCCGGCAATAGGCGTCGATGTAGGCTTGCTGCGATGGGATGCCCAGCGCAAGGTGGTCGGCGCCTGCGAAGCCGACCGGGAGGTCTGACAGGTGGTAGGCCATGCAGTTGTAGGCCAGGTCACACAAGGGGTCGCCCAGCGTGCTGAGTTCCCAGTCCAGCACCGCGGCCACGCGTGGCTGGGTCGGGTGGATCAGGATGTTGTTCAAACGGAAGTCGCCATGGACGATGCTGGTGGCCTGGCCTGCGGGCACATGCGCTGCCAGCCAGGCGCCCAGCAACTCCATTTCGGGCAGCCGCTCGGTCTGCGCTGCCTGGTACTGCCGGGTCCACAGGTTGATCTGGCGCCCCAGGAAATCGCCTGGCTTGCCATAGTCGGCCAACTGCGCCGCCTGGTAGTCCACCCGGTGCAGTCTGGCCAACACCTCGTTCATCGCTTCGTAGATCGCGGCGCGCTCGGTCGTGCTGCAGCCCGGAAGCGTGGGGTCAGAGAACAGCCTGCCGTGCACATGGTCCATGATGTAGAAGCTCTGCCCCAGCACTTGCGGATCCTCGCACAGCACGCGCGCAACCGGCACTGGTACGTCGCTGCCGGCGAGCGCCCGCAGCACGCGGAATTCGCGGTCGATGCGGTGTGCCGAGGCCAGCAGCGGACCGGCGGGCGGCTTGCGCAGCACATACGATCGCGCTTGGCCGTCGCGGTCGGTGGCATCAAGCGCGTAGGTGATGTTGGAGAATCCCCCGGCGAATTGCCGCAGCCGCAAGCCCCCCGCGTACTCGGGGAGCTGCGCCGCGAGAAATCGATCGAGAGACGCTTCGTCCAAGCGATGTCGGGCTTGGACCTCGATGGGTTCAGGTGTCATGCGCTGCTCGGCGTGTTGGCTGTCTCCGACCTACCACCAGGGGAAGGGGCTGGGCAGGTCCTTGCTCGCCGAGCCCGGAAAATTCGGCAAGCGCTTTTCGCGAAAGGCTGCGAAGCCTTCTTTGACGTCGCCACTGCTCGCCAGCGCGAGGTTCAGCGCTGAATCGACACTCAGTGCGGCCTGCGGAGTGTCGGCAGCCGATGCTCGCCACATCAGTTGTCGGGTCAGCACGGTCGCGACCGGCGCCGTGTTCTCGGCGATCTCACGGGCGATGGCGCGGGCGCGAGCGATCAGCGCCTCGGGCGCAACCACCTCGGTCACCAGGCCGGCTGCGAGCGCTTCGGCTGCACTCACGGTTCGGGCAGCGTAGACCCACTCCAGCGCCTTCGGCAAACCGACGATGCGCGGCAGGAACCAGGAGCTCCCCGCTTCGGGCACCAAGCCGCGCCTGGTGAAGACGAAGCCGAACTTGGCGTTGTCGGCGGCGATGCGGATGTCCATTGGCAGTGTCATCGTCACCCCCACGCCCACCGCCACGCCGTTGATGGCCGCAATCATCGGTTTGTGCGACTCGAACAAGCGCTGCCCGATCCCGCCTGGCGGCAGGCCTTTGCGTTCCAGTCCCGATCCGGCGCCCACCGAGCCGCCGTCGGAGATGTCTGCGCCAGCACAAAATCCTCGCCCCGCGCCGGTGACGATGATCACGCGCACGGCGTCGTCGGCATCGGCGCGGTCCAGTGCCGCACCCAGCTCTTGCCCCATCTGTCCAGTGAAAGCGTTCAGCTTCTCGGGACGGTTCAGCGTGAGCGTGAGGATGCCTTCAGACAGTTCGCTATTGATGTGATTTTCAGACATTTCAGCCTTTCAGCGCCCAGTCCATTCGGGCGCATGTTTCTCGATGAATGCCAACAGGCCATTTTTAAAATAGTCGGTCGCTCTGACCCTGAAGGACAACGGCTCGGTCATCTTGCACAGTTCGGCGTCTCGCAGTCGATTGACGCTGCGCGCGGATCTTTGCGACACAGTCCTCTATCGGCACGATCGTCTCAAGGTGAGGGCAGGCGTCCCGAAAGAACTTACTCTGCCTTGATCCCTGTCGTCAGCGCCGTCTTCTTCCAGTATTCGATTTCCCGCCGCATGTCCCCCGCCACGTCCTCGCGCGGGTCTCCTGGCGCCGGCTCCAGCCCGATGGACAGCATCTTCTGCTGGATCTCCGACATTTTGAGCACGCGCAGCGTGGCCTCGCGGATTTTCTCGACCGTCTCGGGCGCCACGCCCGCAGGCAACATCAGCCAGTAGCGCCCGCCCGAGGTGATGTCGCTGTAGCCCTGCTCGGAGAAGGTCGGCACGTCGGGCAGCAGCGCCGAGCGCTTCGTTCCCGTGATGGCCAGCGCCTTGAGCTTGCCGGCCTTGATATGCGGCAGGCTGTCCAGGTTGCTCACGCCGCTTTTGATGTGGCCGCCGATCAGCGCGGTGATGAGCGGCGGTGTGCCGCGAAACGGCACGTGCACCAGGTTCATGCCCTGCTTGATGTTGATGAGCTGCGAGTAGACATGGCCGGTGGTGGCCGCGCCGTAGCTGCCAAAGTTGTAGTCGCCCGGGCTGGCTTTGGCCTTGGCAACGAAGTCGGTCAGGTTGGCGATGGACATGTCGCCCGTCAGCAGCACCAGCGGCACATCGTTCAGTCGCGCGACGGGGATGAAATCGGTGACGGTGTCGAAGGGCGGCTTCTGGCCCAAGGCTGCAGCCTGCACCAGCACGCTAAAGCCCAGCAACATGGTGTGCCCGTCGGGCGCGGCGCGCGCCACGTACTGCGAGCCGATGAAGCCGCCGGCGCCGGCCCT
Source organism: Betaproteobacteria bacterium (assembly GCA_010030205.1). Classification (GTDB taxonomy): domain Bacteria; phylum Pseudomonadota; class Gammaproteobacteria; order Burkholderiales; family Burkholderiaceae_C; genus Pseudaquabacterium. Next base: position 23,334 of record RGQD01000018.1, on the reverse strand, counting down.
GGAGTCCACGATGATCGGGACCTTCCACTCGTCCTTGAGCTTGTCGGCCAGCATGCGCAGCACCTGGTCGCCGGCCGAACCTGGCGAGGAGGGCAGCACGAACGTGATCGACTTGCCGGGGATGGGGAACTCCGCAGCAGGGGTCGCCATGGCGGCGGCGGCCAGCAGCCCGGCGGCGATGGCACGAATGGTCGAGAAAGCTGAGCTCATGCGGCATGATCCTTCTTCGCACGGGGAATCTTGTTCGGCCCGGCCATCCCGAACAAGAAGCCGGCCACCTTGCGGATCTGCACCTCGTCCGAGCCTTCGGTGATGCGGTAGCGCCGGTGGTGACGGTACATGTGCTCGAAGGGCTTGCCGCGGGTATAGCCGATGCCGCCGTGCACCTGAATGGCCAGGTCGGCGGCATCGCAGGCCAGGCGATTGGCGCGGAAGTTGGCAATGGCCACCTGGTCGCTCATCTGCTCGTGCGGCGTTCGGTCCATCTCCCAAGCGGTGCGCAGCACGTAGTTGCGCACGAGTTCCACCTCGGCATGCATCTCGGCCAGCGGGAACTGGATGGCCTGGTGCTGGGCGATGGGCTTGCCGAAGGTGTGCCGCTCACGGGCGTACTTCACCGATTCGGCCACGCAGTAGCGAGCCGCGCCCACGCTCTGCGCGGCCTGGCGGATGCGGTTCTTGTGCACCACGTGCTGGGCCAGCATCAGCCCCTCGCCCACCTTGTGCAGGATCGCGCTGTGCGGCACGCGCACGCTGCGGATCGACACCTCGGCGTGGTCGGTCGGCATGTTGAAGGTGTAGTGGTAGTACTCGATCTTCATCCCCGGCGTGTCCATCGGCACGATGAAGCCGGTGATGCCCTTGGCGTCGCCGGCCTTGCCGGAGGTGCGGGCGATCACGAGGTCGGCGTTGGCGGTGTGCACGCCGCTGTTGAAGCGTTTCGCGCCGTTGATGATCCAGTGGTCGCCGTCGCGCACGGCGGTGGTCTCCATCCAGGTGGCGTCGCTGCCGTGGTCGGGCTCGGTCAGGCCGAAGGCCACGCGCTTGGCGCCGGTGATGATGCCTTCGAGGTATTCGGCCTTCTGCGCCTCGCTGGCGTAGCGCTCGAAGATCTCGGCCATGGAGATGCTGCCGATCACCGAGATCTCGCTCTGGAAGTCGGCATGCAGTCCCACGCCCTTGGCCGCCAGGTGCTCTCGGATCACGGCCTGGTCCAGGTTGCTGCCGTCCTGCCCGCCCAGCGACTTGGGCAGGCCGTAGCGGTAGAAGCCCGCCTTGTCGGCGCGCCGGCGCATCTCGGATAGCAGCTCTTCCCATTCGGCGGTCGGGACGCCGCCGGCGTCCCAGTTGGTGCGGGCCTGCTCACGGCGGTGGTCGAAGAACTGGATGTTGGCTTGCTCCAGCGGCATGATCTCGGCCGCGATGAAGGCGTCCATGCGGGCGAGCGTGTCCTGCAACGCGCGGGGAATGTCGAAGTCCATGGTGTCTCTCATTGGTTTTGCCGTGCATGATGCGGTGCGATGCGGGCGCGGCCATCGTCTGAAACGACGAAAATTTCAGCAACTGTTCGCCGCCCCACATTGACCTCAACGTGAGGACAAGCTTTTCAAACGCCCTTTCATGAGCCTGCTGTCGTTCATGCAGCGCCTGGCGGCGCTGGTGCTGCGACCCCGGCTGCAGCTGACCCGTCTTGGTGTCCGCATCACTTCGCTGTGCGGATTGAGCGGGACCCCGCTTCGCGAACAAGGAGCGCTGGCCCGGCCCCGAACGTCAAGCGGCGAGCACTGACGGTGCCGCAGCCAGAGCGCTGTCGACAAGCCAGCGGCTTCGTGAGGAGCTACTGAATGCAAAGTTCGACTGTCTGCCCAATCCCAATACTTCGGAGGGTTTGGAGGAGCATGCGAAAGAGCAGCAGCAACTGCTGGCCATTGTCTTCAGCAGCCCAGCAGCGCCATCAAGATGCCGCGCCCAGACGCTTACATAGATCCTGACCAGTGGCGGTTTGCAACTCGACTCTGCGCTGGCCTCGGTGATGACGCGACCGCGCGAGGATGCGGGCTTTCGATTCTGGTGCCCGCCCCGCCAAGCTCAACTCGCGGCGGTTGACCTCAGCTTGAACTTGAGCCGCGCGCCAACATCCTCCAGAGCATGCTCAGGTCGAGCCTCCGCAGCACAGATGCGCGCGGCCCTGCGCAGGCTAAACCGCTCGGCATGGCCGCGACCTCCACAGGCTCTCGTTGTGCTCGCAGCAGGCGGTCGCAGGAGCTGCCGGCATCAATTCAACGGGATGTTGGCGGTCCGAATGATGCGGGCGTTTTTCTCGATGTCGCTTGCCATCAGCGCGGACAACTCTTCCGGGGAAGAGGGTGTGATGCGTGCCGCCTGACGTGTCAGTGCGGCCTTCACCATCTCGTCGGCCAAGGCGATACGCAAGGCTTCGTTCAGGCGTTTCACGATAGGCGCCGGTGTGCCCGGTGGCGCAAAGACGCCGTTCCAGCCATCGCTATTGCCCGAGGGCAGCCCCTGTTCGGCCAGTGTCGACAAGTCCGGCAGTGCCGGGTCGCGCGTATCGTTGCACAGGGCCAATGCCCGCAGCCTGCGATCCTTCACCATCGGCAGTGCCGGTCCGAGCGCGTCTAGCGTGAAATGAACATCGCCCCTGATCAGCCCGAGTTGCGCTTGCGCAGTCCCCTGATACGGTACATGGACGGCGCTGGTACCCGTTGCGTTCAGCAGCGCCTCGATCTGCAGGTGACTGCCATTGCCGATGCCGCCCGAACCGTAGGACAGCTTGCCGGGATGGGCCTTCAAATAAGCGATCAGCTGCGCCGCATCGGTGATCGGCAGGGTTGTGGTGCCGAGCAGAATCGACGAGATCGAGATCGTCCGGCCGACCGCCGTGAGATCCTTGCGCGGGTCGAAGCGCAGGTTTTTATACAAGGCCGCAGCCGAGGCCAGACCGGCCGAGGTGTACAGCAGGGTGTAGCCGTCGGGCGGTGCGCGTGTCACCATTTCTGCGGCCAGGGTGCCCCCGGCACCCGGTCGCCCCTCGACCACCACCGACTGACCGAGGACTTGTGACAAGCGCTGGGCGATGATGCGCGAGGCGGTATCGGTGGGTCCGCCTGCCCCATAGGGCTGCACCAGCCGTATCGGTCGTGACGGATAGGGCTCTTCGGCAGATGCGCTCGCTGGCCAATAGCCCGCGGCGCTCAGGCCGGCAGCCGTCAGAAAGATCCGACGATTCATGCTGGGCCGCCCTCGATGTCAGACGGCGCGGGCCGGCGGATCAGCATCCGCTTGGTCTCGCAGGTCATCACGATTTCACCATGCTGATTGGCAATCGAGATCCGCGATCCAACCACTCCCCGGTCCGGACGGCGGGTCGGCCGCAACTCGGTGATTTCGACCACCGCCTCGATCGTGTCGCCGACTTGCACTGGTTTGTGCATCACCTGTCGGCTCTCGAGCAAGGCCAGGCCTGTGCCGGCGAGCAAGGTCGGCACCACCAGCCCTTCGATCATCAGGTAAGTCAGCGCGCCCGGCACGGGCCGCGCCCCCATCACGCCCTGGCGGCTGGCCCCGTTCAGAAAGCCCTCGGAAAACATGCCGGACAAGCCGATGAAGGTGCACAGATCGGCCTCGTGGATCGTGCGGCGTATGGTCCGGAACCGTTGCCCGACGGTGAACTCATCCCAGTAGCGCCCCTGGCTCAGCGGGATGGGTTCGGTGTCTGCCACATCCTGACTGGTCGTGCTGGTCATCAGCGATTCCCCTGGGAGTTGTCGACGGGTTTCGGTGCAAACGCCTGCGCCGCTCGGCTGGCCAGCAGCGCGGCGATCTCGTCGTCGCTCAGACCGGCCTCGTGCAGCACTTGGCGGGTGTCCTGACCCAGGCGGCTGGCGGGGCGCAGCGTGGGCAGCACGCCGTTGAATCGCACGCCGGGCGAACTCAGCAGCGCCGCGCCGGCGTTGTCGGCGTTCTCCACCGTCTGAAAGAAGCCCACTGCCCGCAGGTGCGGGTCCTCGAACAGCTGTTCAAGCGTATTGACCGGGCCGGCAGGAATGTCCAGCCGTTCGCAGACCGTCAACCATTCCTGCGTGCTTCGGGTCGACACGCCCTCGGCCAGCAGCGGCAGCAAGATGTCGATGTGCTTGGTGCGCGACGCCATGTCAGAGAAACGAGGGTCTGCTGCCAAGTCCGGACGGCCGACCTCGGCGAAGAAGCGGCCCCACTGAGCGGTGGTGTAGGGCATCATGCAGACGTAGCCGTCCAGCGTGCGGTAAGGGCGGCGCGAACGCGACAGCACTCTTGCATAACCCAGCGTCCCCAGCGGCGGCAGGTAATTGTGGGCTCCGCGGTGTTCCATCAGGGTGAAATCGGTCATGCATTCGAACATCGGAATTTCCACTTGCTGGCCTTGCCCGGTGCGGTTGCGCGCCAGCAGCGCTGTCAGGATGGCCTGCGAGGCGATCAGTCCCGACACCTTGTCGGCCGCCACCGTCGGCAGGTACTGCACCTCGCCGGTCTGGCGATACATCAGGTCGGCCAGACCGCACAGGCCCTGCACGATGTCGTCGTAGGCCGGGCGCCCGCCATAAGGGCCTTGCTCTGAAAACCCGTTCAGACAGGCCACCACCAGACGCGGGTAGCGCTCGCGCAGTTCGGACAGATCGAGCCCGATCGCGGCGAGCTTTTGCGGCCGGATGTTGTGCATCAGCACGTCGGCCTGGTCGAGCAGCTTGCGCAGCGCGGCCCGGCCGTCGGGGTGCTTGAGGTCCAGCACGATGCTGCGCTTGCCGCGGTTCGTGCTCATGAAACCGCCGGCCAGGCCTGGCTCGCGCTGGACCCCGGTGGTTCGCGTCGAATCGCCTGCCGGTGATTCGACCTTGATCACATCGGCACCATAGTCGGACAGCCAGCGGCTGGCGAGCGGTCCGAACAGCACGGTGCTCAGGTCGAGTACCCGGATGCCCTGCAGCGGTGCGCCAGGGTCTGAAGGAGTGGGGCAGGGCGTATCGTGGCCGTCGGTGCTTGTCATCGCAGAATGTCTCGGGAAAGGAATGAAGAGGCCAGGGCCGCGCTGTGTGGTCGCAGCAGCAGATGGGTCTGGCGAAAGTCTGGACGGTCTGGTTTCATGGTGGTCTGGCGGCAAACGCTAACCGAGCCGGGTTCGCCATTGGTCGATCCGCTCCGCGGCCAGCCAACCGGACAGCGCCTGTCCGAAGCGCGCGGGATCTGGGCCCTGAGGCACTCGTGGCACGGCACTGGGCGTGCGGCTGAATCGCGGTGCAGGCATAGGCTGGCGCACACCGGCCACTTCGACGAACGAGCCGCGCGACACGAAATGCGGGTGATCTGGTGCCTCCTCAAACGTGAGAACCGGCGCGAAGCAGACGTCGGTGCCCTCGAGCAGTTCGCACCATTGCTGGCGGGTACGCGTGCGAAAGCTGCGGGTGAACACCTCGCGCGCCAGCTCCCAGTGGCGGCGATCCATATGCGACACCATTTCGTCTGCAGGCAGACCCAATCGCTTGAGCAACTCGCGATGAAACCGTGCTTCGATCGGACCGATGGAGATCCACTTGCCGTCCTGACATTCGTAGACATCGTAGAACGGGGCGCCTGAATCGACGATGTTGGTGCCTCGCTCGTTGTTGAACGTACCACCGGCAACGCCGCCGAACGACGCGGTGGCCAGCGCGGCCGCGCCCTCGCAGATCGCCGCATCAACCACCTGCCCCAGCCCCGAGTGCGTGCGCTCATGCAAGGCGGCAAGTACCCCAGCCACCAGGAACATGCCACCGCCGGCCATGTCGCCAAGCAAGGCCATCGGTGGGGTGGGTGGCTGCCCGCGGCGGCCGATCGCGTGCAGTGCACCCGAGATCGCGATGTAGTTGATGTCGTGGCCCGCCGTCTGCGCCAGCGGGCCACTCTGCCCCCAGCCGGTGATGCGGCCATACACCAGGCGCGGATTGCGTTCCATGCAGACCTGCGGGCCCAGCCCCAGGCGTTCGGTGACACCCGGGCGGAAACCCTCGATCAGCACGTCTGCATGGGCCACCAACTCCAGAACCAGCTCGACCGACGGCGGGTGTTTGAGATCCAGCGCGATCTCTTGGCGGCTGCGCCTGAGCAACTGGGTCTCGACGCGGCCCTTGGGGGTGCCGAGATCGGCGGCGACGGTCCGGTCGATGCGCAACACCGTGGCCCCCATGTCGGCGAGCATCGTGGCGGCCATGGGCCCTGGGCCGATGCCGGCGAGCTCGATGATCTTCAGGTCGGCGAGGGGGCCTATTTCATTTCTCCCGGGCGGCGTTGGACGCATTGACATTCGGGTGGGGTGGCGCTCTCACCAGCCTTAGGCTTGCGCCGTCCTCGGCAAATCGAGCGTGGTCACGCGCCTCATCTCCCGGCGGTGCAGGGTATCGTCATAGGACCGCCCGCGATGCATGGTGGCGCGGTTGTCCCAGATCACCAGGTCGTCGACGCGCCACGAGTGGCGGTAGACGAATTCGCGCTGGGTCGCATGTTCCATCAGTTCCCACAGCAGCAGCCGGCCTTCGGGCACATGCCAGTCGACGATCATCGAGGCGTGGGATGCGAGGTAGAGCGACTTCCGTTTCGAGCCCGCCAGCGTGCGCACCAGCGGGTGGATCGCACCCTGCAAGGTCTGCTGCTCCGCCTGCGAGAAGCTGAAGCCCATCATCCCGCGCGAATACGCTAGCGAGTGGTGGACCTTGAGGCCTTCGAGCCGGGCTTTCATTTCGTCGGGCAAGGCGTCGTAGGCCGAACGCATGTCGGCGAACTCGGTATCTGCATCGACGTCGGGCACCACCTGCGCGTTGAGCATCGAATAGCGCCCCGCCGGATCCTGGAAGGACGCATCGGTGTGCCACAGCCGATTGCCCAGCGAGTAGAAGCGCCGGCGGTCGTCAGCCTTGTTCACGTTGCCATCCGCATCGACGTTGGAGATGTCGGTGAGCGCGGCGTGACCGTGGCGGTTTTCCTGGATCGCGTTCAAGCCGGTCTTGGTGTGGAGTTGCCCGTCGAGGCGGGCCGCGAAATCCACCTGCTCTGCGCCGGTGAAGGGCTGGTCGCGGAAGACGAGCACGGCGTGCTCGTCCATGCCGGCGCGAATCTTCGCGAGCGTGGCGTCGTCGTGCACTTTGCGAAGATCGATCGGGCTCGCCTCGGCAGCGAAAAGCCCGTGTAGCTTACGAAACGTCAATGTCATGGGCCGGCTCCTGATACGAGGGTCCGCGACTCAGTCCGGCTTGATGCCGATGTCGCGGATGAGTTTGCCATTGGCGGCGAGCTCTTCATCGAGAAATTTGCGGAAGGCCTCGGGCGAGCTTCCCACCGGCTCGAACGCTTGCGCGTCCATGCGTTCGCGCACCTGCGGATCCTGGATCGCGTTGAGGAACTCGGCGTTCAGGCGCTTGATGATGGCAGGCGGCGTTCCCGCGGGCGCGAAGATGCCTAACCACGGCGTCGACAGTCCCTTGAAGCCGAGTTCCGCAAAAGTCGGCACGTCGGGCAGGACCTTGGATCGCTCGGTGCCTAGCATCGCGACTGCACGCAACTTGCTGATCGTTTGGCCGTCGGGCGTTGCCCTGGAGAGGAATTCGCCGGCGATCATTCCCGTGGCGCCGGGCTTGTTCTCCACGATCACCGGCTCGCCGATGTTCTCGCTGATCTTCTTGGCGAGCAGGCGTGCGAGGTTGTCGGTGGCGCCGCCCAGCGCGTAGGGGACGATGACGGTGATCGGGCGACTCGGAAACTCGTCGGCCGCGAGGGTCGGCGCAGGATGGATCCCGAAGGCCATCGACAGGACTATGCATTTGAGGGTTAGGATTTGTTTCATCTCTTTTCTCAAGCGGCGTCAGGCCGTTCGACATGCGGGTGCGATGTTGAACTCACTGATGTCGTCGGTTAGCGCCGACCCGATACTGCGCCTGATGCCGCCAATTGCGTGAGCCTTGGCGAGAGCGGGATAGATCAACCCCATCATCAACATGCTCAAGCGTCCGTGGTTCACTGGAACATCGGCAGACGGCCCAAAACAGCGTCAACTTAAACATTTTACGGACTATAAACAATTATCGACAGTTCGTTTCTACAGGCGCCAACTGATCGGCGCCAAGAGCCGGTGAAGCAGCAAACTCCCGGACTCGGGTTTGTTGCGCATCCGCGATCGCGCCGAGGATCGCCTCTGGCCCCTGTGTCGGTGTTTACCCGAGACCGCTTACCAAGCGATATTACGCAAACTAATGGTTGAATCCATCTGCTGCGTTAGAACGATGTTTTTCGAGTGTTTACCCTGAAGCGGGCTAGCCGAGCCAAGCCATGTTGTTCAGTACAGCTGTTCAAGCCAACGGCCCAGCCGCCGTCGTGATCGGCGCAGGCCGCGCAGGATGTCAAACGAGGCCGCTTGCTTCGTCGGCCAGGTGTTTCCGGTCAGCAGGGCTGGGCGCTGCGCTGAGAAGCGCTCGGTCCTCGATCTTGAAGCCGATGGCCTTGACCCGACTAGCATCTGCAGTCGAGGTCGCGGCGCAACAGCTTGGCGAAGTCCTGCGAACTCGAGATATTGACGCTGAAGGCCAGCTTGTCGTGCGCTTGCTTGACCTCGGCTGGCACATGAGCATCGACAGCGTTGGCCTGTACGCCAGGGCAAAGGATGGAGCAGGCCAGTCGGCCGGGCGCTTGACGAACAGGATCCGGGAATTGACAGAGGGTCGAGCTCAACGCGCTGCGTTGCGAGGCACGTCGCGATAAGGCTTGTCGGTATCGATGCTGGCCTCCTTGGGCATGCCCAGCACGCGCTCGGCGATGATGTTGCGCTGGATCTCGTCGGTGCCCCCGGCAATCGAGGTGGCCGGCACCGACACCAGGATCTCGGCAATGGTGCCCTCCAGGAGACTGTTGGCGCCCGTCAGCAGCGCATCGGCACCGCTGATCATCGTGTGCACCCGGGCAGCGGCCCGTGCGACATGGCTGGCGGCCAGCTTGCCCAGCGAACCCTCGGGCCCTTGCGGGCGGCCGCTCTCCTGTGCCGTGCGCGCCCTGCGAGCGGTCCATTCGGCCGATTTGACCAGGGTCAGCAGCTTGGCGATTTCCTGGCGAACGACCGGGTCATCGATGCGGCCGGTCGCCCGGGCGCGCGGCATCACGAGTTCGATCCGTCCTGCCCGGTTGGGATACCACTTGTAAGGCGCGAGTGCGATCGCGGTCTCGGCACGCTCTTCGTCATAGATACGACCGGGCTTGTTGGACGCTGCCGATCCCCAGGCCCGCAGGCCATCGGCGCTGCGCCGCTCGTGCATCAGCGTGGTGGTGGTGACGGCCCAGCCGCCCCCTTCACGGCTGACGAGTTGGTCGGGCTGCACGATCGCATCGGTGATGAAAACCTGGTTGAACGTGGCATGCCCGTTCATCTGCTTGAGCGGCTGCACCTCGACGCCAGGTTGGCGCATGTTCAGGATGAAATAGCTCAGCCCCGCGTGCTTGGGCTTGTTCCAGTCGGTGCGGGCCAACAGCAGGCCCCAATCGGCTTTCTGCGCGCCAGAGGTCCAGAGCTTTTGGCCGTTGACGACCCAGTGGTCGCCCTTCAGGTCGGCGCGCGTGACCGCGCCCGCAGCGTCGGACCCGCTGCCCGGCTCGCTGAACAGCTGGCACCAGGCCTCTTCGCCCGTCAGGCTGGGACGCAGGTAGCGCTGCTTCTGCTGGTCGGTGCCATGGGTCAGGATGGTGGCTGCGGCCAGCACGCGGATGCCGACCTTGGCCACGCCGACCGCGCCGATGCGTGCGAACTCTTCGTCGACCACCGGCACCAGGCCCACCGGCAGGTCGCGCCCGTGCCATTGTGTCGGCCAGTGCGGCGCACCCCAGCCGGAATCGACCAGCTTGTTGCGCCATTCGAGCAGGCTGCAGTCGGCGCGCCAGTGGGCTTCGAGCCAAGTGCGGACTTCGGCACGCACGGAGGATTCGGTCATTTCGGTCATGTTGTCTATCCCCCCTCAGGCGGCCCAGTGGTTCATCATGCGTTCACGGTGCAGGTTCGCGTCACCGAACAGCACCTCGGAGCTCTTGGCGCGCTTGAACCAGAGATGGGTGTCGTTGTCCCAGGTGAAACCGATACCGCCGTGGATCTGGATGGCATGGATGGCGGTCTGCAGATAGGTGTCGCTGGCGCAGGCCTTGGCCAGCGATGCGGTGGCGATCATGTCGGCATCGCCGTCGTCTAGCGCGGCGGCGGCGAAGTGCGCGGCCGACTTGGCCAGCTCGACTTCCAGCAGCATGTCGGCCTGCTTGTGCTTCATCGACTGGAACGATGCGATCGGGCGACCGAACTGCATGCGCATCATCGCGTAGGCCAGCGCGTCTTCGCGCAGGCGCTCGGCGCCACCGACCATCTCGCTGGACAGGCAGACCGCGGCCTCGACCATCGTGCGGGCGAAGGGCAGGGCTGCCGCCCCTTCATCCCCGAGCAACTGGGCTTGGACCTTGTCGAAGCCCAGGCGTGCGAGCTTTCGGGTCTGGTCCATAGACGCCAGCGGGCGGCGATCCAGGCCCGTGGCATCGCCACGGACGGCGAACAGCGACAGGCCGGACTCGCCCGAGGAGCCCGGCGCTCGCGCCAGCACGATGATCAGGTCGGCGGTATGGCCGTCGAGCACAAAGCTCTTGTGACCGTTCAGGTGGTAGACGTCGCCTGACTTTGTCGCGGTCAGCGTCGTACCTGCCGCATCCCAGTGTCCGTTGTCTTCGGTGGCGGCCAGCGTGGCAACCGTGTCGCCGGCCGCGATCGCGGGCAGCAGCATCTGCTGCTGAGCCGTGCTCGCGCCGTTGAGGATGGCCCCTGCACCCAGCACGGTGGAGGCGAAATACGGCGCACACAGCAGCGCGCGCCCCATTTCCTCGAGCACGATGCAGTGTTCGCCGAAGCCGAAGCCGTGTCCGCCCATGGCCTCCGGGATGCGCACGGAGCACAGGCCGAGCTCGCTGTTGAGCGCCTGCCAGCCCTTGCGCTCCCAGCCGGCTTCGGTCTCCATCAGCCGGCGCACTTCCTTGGTCGATGACTGATCGGCCAGAAAACGGCGCACGGCCGTGCGGAACTCTTCCTGTTCAGGTGAAAAACTGAATTTCACGGTGATGTCCTCTGTTGATTGCGCCAGCGAAGTGCCGCAAATACCGGCGCCTTCTGGTTTGTCTTTCATCATATAGGCCGGGGCTCGCACCGCGCGCTGGAGGGGCGATCTTGGCATCGGGTGCTCGATCCGCGCGCACACAGCGCGCGATGACTCAACCCGCGTTTTGCTAGCGGTGAAACATGCAGTACGGTGGGTCATTGCGCCAGCATGGCGCCGCGTGGCGCGCTTGACCTGTCAGGCGCCAAGGCGCCCAAAGGTCTACCGGTGATGCGGGGTGTGCCGGCGCGCCGGTCAAACGGCGAGGATTGGCCTCTACTGCGGTTTCACGCCGGCGATCGTCGCGATGCGGCGAAACCGCTCGAGTTCTTCGCGTTGGAATTTCTGCATCTCGGCAGGTCCGTAGGGCATGAGTTCACCCCCCGTCGACCTACCGTATTCCTTGGCCTCGTTTGTGGCGAGTGCTTTCTGCAAGGTTTCGGCCAACTTGGCCGTGATGTCGTCCGGTGTTTCTGAGCGCACGCTAAAAGAGGTCCAGGTGTAAGTGACATATTCTGGGTAACCGCTTTCCTTGACCGTCGGCACATCGGGAAACATCGGATGCCTTGTCTCGCCGGACATCGCAATAGCGCGCAGCTTTCCGCTCTTGAGCAGCGGTGCAGCACCTCCGACATCGACAATCGCAATTTCGAGTTGATTGCCCATCAAGTCGGCGTAAATCGGAGCCCCACCTTTGTAGGGTATGTGATTGAACTTGATGCCGGCGAGGTTGGCGAGCCAGTCGAAAATCAGTTGGTATCCAGCAGAATAGGTGCCTGCGCTGAGCGATTTCTTGTCGTCCTTCGAGGCCTTCACGACATCGGCCAGCGTGACCAGTTTCGAATTCTGCGGCACGATGATCGCGGCCATAGCGCGCGACAGGCCGGCGATCGGCTTGAGATCCTTGACCGGATCGTAAGGCAGGTCCTTCACCGTGACCGGATTCACCGACATCAAGGAGATGCTCGCCAGAAGAATGGTGTGGCCGTCGGCGGGCGCCGACTTGACCGTCGACACTGCAATCACGCCGCTTGCGCCGGGGCGGTTCTCGACCACGACCGTCTGCCCGAGGATGGCCGACATTTTTTCGCCGAAAAAGCGGGCCGAGGTATCGGAACCGCTGCCTGCCGTAAACGGCACGATCACTTTGATGGCTCGATTGGGAAAGTCTTTTGCCTGACCCAGCGCCAGCGGGGCGACAGCCATCAGACCGATAAATGCAAGAAATATTTTTCTCATTTCATCTCCTCCAATTTTAAGAAACCTTGATTAGTCGAGCAGCGCTGCTCTCGGCATTCCATCCTGAATTTGAGTTGATGGATAGATGTGAATGTCTCATGATTGTATCTATAGCGATCCGGTTTTGTTTGGCGCTGGAATTTCGACCAACCGGCGCTGGATCGCGGGGCACTGCTGCGCGCAGCCTTGACGACTCGACCGCTGAGCGCATTTTGCGGCGAGGCTGGGCTTGCGACGGCATCGCCTTGAAGAAAATCGTGGTCGACAGGCGTCCCGCACCATCAACCTTGGACGGGCGCTAGGTTTTGACCGGCGGTATCGCCTGAGACGCTGCAGCAGCAGGATATCCATCCAGCATCAACGGCCATTTCGCGCCGTGTCATGATCCAAGCCGGCCGGCGCATGCTGGTGACCGCTTCCGAGGGTCACAGCGCTCATCCGACCCTCATCCGCACCTCAGGAGACATCCCCATGCAAACCCATCACTGGCCTGCGCAGCAGCGCGTTCATGCCGGCATCGGCGCGCTTGAAAAAGCCTTGCCTCGCGAACTCGATGCCTTTGGATGGCAGCGCCCGCTGCTGATCACCACCAACTCGCTGATCCGCAGCGGCATGGCCGAGCGGGTTCGTGCGCTGCTCGGTGATCGCTGCGCCGGCATGGTCGCCGACATTCCGGCGCACTCGCCGATTGTCGCGGTGGCGCGCCTGGTGGCGGCTTTCCGCGCCGAACGCGCCGATGGCGTTGTGGCGCTGGGAGGCGGCTCGGTGATCGACGCCACCAAGGCCATGCTGGTGGCCCTCGGGGCTGGCCTGGCGACTGGCGACATCACCGGTGACACGCTCGTCAAAGCCTCTGGCGGCGGCACCAGCCACTGGGGCACCGACTTCAGCCGTCCTCGGATGATCGCGATACCCACAACCTTGTCGGCGGCTGAATTCACGTCGTTCGGTGGCGTCACCGACACCGCGATCGGCCGCAAGCTGATGGTCGGCCACCCCCTGTCGGTGCCGATCAGCGTGATACAGGACCCCGCTTGCACGATGGACACGCCTGCTGAACTGCTGTTGTCCACCGCAGCGCGCTCGGTCGATCACTCTGTCGAGGGCTTTTGTTCGGTCAATACCTCGCCGATCAGCGATGCCACCGCGATCGAGGCAGCGCGGCGGATGTGGAGCGCGCTGCCACGCATGCACGCGAACCCGGCAGATCCACAGGCGCGCGGCGACGCGCAAGCTGCTGCCTGGCTATCGATCCAGGGCCGCAGCGGCGGGGTGACGCACGGCGCCAGCCACGGCATCGGCTATCTGCTGGGTGGAGGGTTCAACGTGCCCCATGGGCTGACCTCTTGCGTGATGCTACCGGCGGTGCTGCGCTGGAACCGTCCGGTCAACGAGGCGCGTCAGCAGGCATTTTGCGAGCGGGTCGGCCTGGACCCGTCGCGTCCGCTGGCTGACCACGTCGAGGCGCTGTTTGCCTCGGTGGGTCTTGCCACGCGCCTGTCGCAGGTCGGGGTTGGCCCGGATCGCTTTGAGAAGCTGGCCGCGATGTACGACGGAACCGGCCCGATCGCCGCCAACCCGCGCCCCGTGAAAGGTGCTGCCGACCTGTTGGAGATCATTGCACTGGCCGCTTGATCGCCGCGCGTCGGTCTGGCGGGCCGGCGCGTCATGGCACCGGGGCAAGCATCACGCCGATGTCTGGCTGCTTCTGGCCGTGGGGTCGCGCTCGGGTCCGGCGACGATGGCTGCGTCATGCAGCTTGCCGATGGCCGCAGCCGGCAGGCCCAGCACTTCGTGGAGTACCTCGTCGGTGTGGCTGCCCAAGAGCGGCGCTGGCACTGTGGCCTCGCGTGACAGCCCGATCGCGCGCACTGCTGTGCCGGCGGACAGGTGTTCGCCGATTCCCGGCGTGTTGCTGCGCTCGAAGACTGGGTTGGCCAGGCTGACACGAGGGTCGGCGGCGAGCAGTTCGGTCACGGTGCTGTAGCGTCCCCAGCAGACCTTGTGCTGCTCGAGTTCGCGCTCGGCGGTGGCGCGGTCGCGCTGCGCAAACCAGGGCTCGACCAGCGCGGCGATGGCGTCGCGGCCTTCAAAGCGCTGCGCTTCGTCGTCGAAGTCGAGACCGATTTGCTGCTGCAGCGCCGCGATGGCCTCAGCGATGCCGCAAGCCTTGACCAGCGATTTCCACTGGCCGGCCGAGATCGCCGCGACCATGATGCGGTGGTCGTCGGACGTCGCGAAATCGCGGCCGAATGCGCCGTAGATGTGGTTGCCGATCGAGGGCCGATCTTCATGCAGCAGTTCGGCCTCGGCCAGCACGCCCAGGTGTGAAAGCGTCGTGAAGGCCATGTCTGACAGCGCGAGCTTGAGCTCAGTGCCGGCGCCTGTTCGCCGTCGGTGGTCGACGGCGGCGAGGATCGCAAAAGCGGCTTGGTAGGCACAGGCAATGTCCCAGGCCGGCAGCACATGGTTGACGGGTCGCTGCGATGAGCCGCCACCCGTCACGGCCGGGTAGCCGCTGGCGCTGTTGACGGTGTAGTCCACCGCGGTGCTGCCGTCGGCATTGCCCTGGATGGTGCAGCTGATCATGTCGGCGCGGCGCGCCGCCAGCACGCTGTGCGCAAGCCAGGGCGTGCCGATGTTGGTCAACAGCACGCCGGCATCGGCGCCAGGTGCGGCCGCCAGTGCCTGCACAAGTTCGCGGCCTTCGGGTTTCTTCAGATCGATCGCGACGGATCGCTTGCCCTTGTTCAGACCTGCCCAGTAAAGGCTGCGGCCACCGGCCATGCGCGGCATCCGGGCGTAGTCGATGCCGCCACCGATCATGTCCACCCGGATCACGTCTGCGCCGTATTGGGCCAGCGTGAGGCCAGCCAGCGGTGCGGCGATGAACGCGGAGCTTTCGATCACGCGCAAGCGGTTCAGCAAAGGGTATGTCATGCTTGTGCAGCCTTCTCCAGGGCGTTGTCCAGCAGGCTTCTGGCGATGACTTTGAGCGCGAGCGTCTCTTCGGCACCTTCGAAGATCGAGAGCACGCGGGCATCAACGAAGTAGCGGCTCACCGCTGTTTCCTCCGCATAGCCCATGCCGCCATGGATCTGCAGCGCGTCGCGCGTGACGGTTTCCGCCGAGCGGCAGGCGATGAGCTTGGCCAAGCTTGCCTCCATCGAGTTGCCGCCGCTCTCGAGTCGCCGGCCGATCGCATAAGTGAGCTGGCGGCAAGCGGCATAGCGCGCCGCCATCCGCGCGATCCTGGCCTGCGTCAGCGGCAAGCTGGCCAGCGCAGCGCCGAACACCTTGCGGTCCTGCGCATAACGAACCGCCGCTTTGATCGCGGCGCGCATCACGCCGGAGGCGCGCGCGGCCGTCTGCATGCGCCCGCCCGTCATGCCGGCCATGGTGTAGTAAAAGCCCTTGCCCAGGCCGGCCTCGCCGCCTATCACGTGGTCGTCGGGCACGAAGAAATTCTTGAACGACAGGTCGAACGAATGCATGCCGCGGTAGCCGATGGTCGGGATGGCGCGGCCGGTGAGGGCGCCGCCGCCTTCTTGCCGGAAACTGAAGTCATGGCCATCGTATGAAGGCTTTTCGACCAGCAGCAGGCTCAAGCCCTTGTGGCCCAGGCTGCGGTCGCGGTTGGTGCGCGTGACCACCATCAGCAACTCGGCTTTGCCGGCGAAGGTGCACCAGGTCTTGGCGCCATTGAGCAGCCAGCCCGCTGTGGTGCGCGTGCCGGCAAGCATCAAGCTCGCCACGTCGGAGCCAAAGTCGGGCTCGGTGATCGAGATCGCGCACAGCGGCCGCCCGGCAGCAATTTTCGGTAGCCAGTGGGTTTTCTGGGCGTCGGTCCCGCCTGCCAGCAGCGCACGCGCCAGAATCTCGGGCCGGGTGATCAGGCTTCCTGCAGCCGCGAGCGAAGCCTCGGAGAGCGCTTCGGTCACCGCGATCATCATCATCGTGTCATCGTCATGGCCTGTCGCGCTGCCACCGTAAGCCTCGGGAATCGACAGGCCGAATGCGCCCATCTCTCGCATCTGCTCGATGATGTCTTCGGGCACTGTCAGGTCTTCGCGGTGGATCGCGCCGGCCATCGGCGCGACCACGCCGGCGGCGAAGCGCTCGAAAGCGCCGCTCGCCATGGCCACCGACTGCGCAAGTTCGACCTGCCCGATGTCGCCCTGCGCAGCCACCACGGCCAGGCCCAGCTGTGCCAGCGCGGTGGTGCTGCCAGCAGCTCGACGCAATGCAGTGAATGCGGGAAGCGCTGCCAGCGCGTGAAGGGCTCCGATGTCATGCCCGGTTTCGAGGCAGACCGTCTCCAGGCGCGCAATCACCGCAGCGATGGCGTCGATGATGAACAGTCTTGCCAGGCCGGCGTCGATTCCGTCGCCGGTGGCACTGGCAGCCAGCGTCTCTGCTGCCAACAGGTCGGCGCTGGCAAAGGCCAGTTCGTAGGCTGGCACCTGCCAGCGGTCCAGCAATGCGGGGTCCAATGCACCTTGGGTCGAGCAGGTGCGCGCGAGTGCGAGCGCCGCCTGGCTGAACAGCTTGCGCAATGGCGTGAGCATGACGTCAACAGGCTGGAATGCGGCTTGCTCGACGGGCAGATGGTTGGATTTCATGGGGTCCATGTTTGCACAATTCGATCAGTCGGCGCATGGCCTTGCGCTACCAAGGGTGGAAGCCAGGACCAGGCTGGCGTCAAAGTTCACCAAGCTTGCCGGCAGCCTGCTGTGAAGGCCCGGCGCACAGCGCGAGCTGCCGCGGGACCGGCTCTCAAGCGAATGTGGCTTGGCCACTTTGCTTGACCCTCCTGGGGGGCGGCCGGCGTCGGCCGGCCTCGGGGCGCTCAGGAAGAGCCGATGGACAGCAGGTTCTCGACCGGACGGTACAAGGCCTCCAGGTAGGCGATGTCGTCGGCTGCCAGTTCGATCGCTGTGGCTGCGACAAGTTGGTCGAGTTGCTCGAGCTTGGAGATGCCCACGACCGGCGCGGTGATGCCGGGTTTGGACAGCAGCCAGGCCAGCGCGATCTGGGCCGGTGCCTTGCCATACTTGGCGGCGACTTCGATCACGCGGTCGGCGATCGGAAACACCGCGTCACCCCGGTAGAGGCCTTCGGTGCGAATCCGGTCGCCGCCTTGCGAGCGCGCCGTCAGTCCGGCTGCGAAGCCCCCTTTGTACGAGCCGGTGAGGATGCCGCGCGCCAGCGGCGACCAGGGCATCAAGGCCACGCCGCTCTTCTTGCAATACGGAATCATCTCCCGCTCTTCTTCCCGATACACCAGGTTGTAGTGGTTCTGCATCGAGACGAAGGGGGTCCAGCCATGCATCTTCGCGGTCAGCTGCAGTTCGGCAAATTGCCAGGCGAACATCGAGGAGCCACCGAGGTAGAGCACCTTGCCCGCTTTCACCAGGTCGTGCAGTGCCTCCATCGTTTCTTCGATCGGTACTTGCGCAGCCCCCGGCACGCCCTGCGGGTGGCGGTGGATGACCAGGTGATCGATGTAGTCCAGACCGAGCCGCTCCAGGCAAGCATTGACGCCTTCCATCACATGCTTGCGCGACAGGCCGCCCTGGTTGGCGCCGCGCCCCATCGGCATCGCGATCTTGGTGGCCAGCACGTACTCGTCGCGCGGCAACAACTCGCGCAGCAACTGGCCGACCACTCGCTCGCTGGCGCCGATGCCGTAGACGTCAGCGCAGTCGAAGTAGAACAGCCCGCGGTCGATGGCCGCTTTGAACAGCGGCCGGGCATCGTCCGGGCCCAAGGTCCAGTCGCCTTGATGGCGACACCTTCAGGCCGCAGTTGTTGCCGAGTTGAACAGTCTTGAGCATGGGAATGTCTCTGGAGGTCCGCCACATGGCCGCGGCATGCTACCAGCGGGTCCGCTTGCAAGGCCTGACTCGGCAATCTCGCCCTGCCTCCTGTTGGGGCTTGGACCGCCGTGGCGCGCATGCGTATCATCGTTGCCAACCTAGGGCTTGCCAGATCCTGCCTCAGCAGCCACCAGTCCGAACCGGGGCGTCTAGCCCGGCAACATTGCTCAGATCGCAAGAGGGTATTCCGATGGCCGCCGATTTTGTTTCCCCCACCGACCGCGTGCAGGCTCGCCTGGAATCGGGCGCGCTGCACATCGTGTTCAACAACCCGACCCGGCACAACGCGCTGAGCGTGGACATGTGGGGCGCCGTACCACCGCTGCTGGCCCAGGCCGCGCAGGACGAACGCGTGCGTCTGGTGGTGTTCTCAGGCGCGGGCGAGAAGGCTTTTGTCTCGGGCGCTGACATCTCGCAGTTCGAGGATCAGCGTGCCGCGAAAGCGGCCGTTCAGCGCTACGAGGCGCTGGCCGAGGACGCGCTGATGAGTATCTACCGGTCGCCCAAGCCAACGCTGGCCTGCATTCGCGGCTGGTGCATCGGCGGCGGGGTCAATGTGGCGATCAGCTGCGACATCCGCATCGCTGCCAGCGACGCGGTGTTTGCGGTTCCCGCAGCCAAGCTGGGCCTGGGTTATCGCTATTCCGCGCTGCAGAACCTGGTGGACTTGATCGGTGTCGGCGCGACGAAAGACCTGTTCTACACCGGGCGCCGCATCGATGCCGCCGAGGCGCTGCGCCTGGGTTTGGTGTCGCGAACCTGCGCCGTCGACCAACTGCCGGCGCTGCTGACCGAATACACCGACAGCATCGCATCGAACGCACCGTTGACCATCGCTGCGGCCAAGGCCATCGTCGGTGAGATCCTCAAGCCCGCGCCGGACTTCGACGCCGCGCGCTGCGCTGAACTCATCCTCGATTGTTTCAACAGCGAGGACTATGCCGAAGGCCGGCGTGCTTTCATGGACAAACGCAAACCGCAATTCAAAGGTCGCTGACCGCAGCAACCGCCACCAGGATGATCCAATGAAGTCCTACACCCTGCGTGTGGAAGGCGCAAAAGCTGTGTTGCGGTTGAGCGACGAGCCGCGGCCCGAACCGGGCCCTGGCCAGGTGCTGCTGAAGATGCATGCCGCTGCGCTGAACCGGGGCGAGTTCATTCCCGGCGGGCTGATCAAGATCGGTGCGGTCAAGCCCGCAGGCATCGAAGGCGCGGGCGAGGTCTTCGCACTGGGTTCGGGGGTCACCAACTTGGCGGTCGGCCAGCGCGTGATGGGTCGCTGCGCCGCTGCGTTTTCCGAATATGCGGTGATGGATGTGCGCGAAGCACTGCCGGTGCCGGCCGGTCTGACGATGGAAGAGGCGGCGGCATTGCCGCTGGCCATGCTCGTGGTGCACGACATGCTGGTGTTGCAGGGTCGCCTGAAGGCCGGTGAATGGCTGCTGGTCACCGGTGTGTCCTCAGGGGTGGGTGTGGCCTCGCTTCAGGTGGCCAAGGCGCTGGGCGCGCGGGTCATCGGCACATCGGGGTCGACGGACAAGCTGCATCGTCTGAAGGCGCTGGGCCTGGACCTGGCGATTCACACCCGCGCGCCGGACTTCGCGGCCGAGGTGATGCAGGCCACGGGTGGCCAAGGCGTGGGCTTGGTGGTCAACACCGTGGGCGGCAGCGTCTTCGCCGAATGCCTGCGCACGCTGGCCTTCGAAGGTCGGCTGGCGACTGTGGGTTACGTCGACCAATCGCTGACGGCCGAGATCGACCTCCAGGCGCTTCACGCCAAACGGCTGACCTTGTTCGGCGTCTCCAACAAGATGCGCAGCGTCGAGCAGCGCGTCGCGGGCATGCCTGCTTTCATCGCCGACCTGCTGCCTGCCATTGCCGATGGCCGCCTGAGGCCGCTGGTCGACCGTGTGTTCGCGTTTGACGAACTCCCGGCAGCCCAGCACCACATGGAATCCAACCAGCACCTGGGCAAAATCGTGCTGAAGATCAGTGACTGACCCGACGCCCCGGGCCGCGCTGCCTGGCGAGCGACCGCGCTCCAGCAGGCGGTCTAGGCCGCGTAGTAGCCACCGTCGATGATCTGGCTGGCGCCGGTCATGAACGACGCCTTGTCCGACAGCATCCACACCACGGCCTCGGCGATTTCCTCGGGCAATCCCAGACGGCTCATCGGCACCTTGGTCATCAGCGCGTCGTGGCGCTCGGCCATGGTCGGGTCGGTCATCGGGGTTTTGATGTAGCCTGGGTTGACGCAGTTCACCCGGATCTTGTCGAGCGCGTATTCCATCGCAGCTGTCTTGGTGATGCCGACCACGCCGTGCTTGGAGGCGACATAGTTGCTGGCAGAAGGCAGACCGATCAGGCCAGCGATCGAGGCCGTGTTGACGATGGATCCACCGCCTTGGGCGAGCATCTGGGCGATTTCATATTTCATGCACAGGAAGACGCCGGTGAGGTTGACCGCCAGCATGCCGTCGAAGCTGGCGCGGCTCATCTCGTGGGTGCGCTGGCCGGTCGGGCCGACATCGCGCGGCGAGATGCCGGCGTTGTTGAAGGCGCAGTCGAGTCGACCGAAAGCCGCGACACTGCGCGCCACCATGGCCGCCACATCGGCCTCCTTGGCCACGTCGCCTGCGATGGCGATCGCCTGGCCACCCGCTGCGGTGATCAGTGCGACAGTGGCGGCGGCACTGGCTTCGGTCATGTCGGCCACCGCAACGCGTGCCCCCTCGCGGGCCATGGCCAGTGCAGTGGCACGCCCGATACCCGACGCGCCACCGGTGACCAACGCGCTCTTGCCAGCCAGAATTCCAGTCATAGTTTGCTCCTTCTGCGTGTTTTGATGATTTAATGATTGCGCCGGATCGCTCAGGCGTTCCAGGCTCGGCGCATCGCGAGGCTCACCATCGAGATCGCCGTGTCCGAGGCCCGGATGATGCGCCCCATCGTCAGAAAGCCGTGCATCTGGTCGTTGAAGTGCAGATGGGTGACCGGCACGCGGTCACGGTCGAGTCGATGGGCGTATTCGACCCCCTCGTCGCACAGCGGATCGTGCTTGCAGGTCAACACCAGGGCCGGCGCAGTACCGGCCAGGCTGGCGGCGCGCAACGGCGATGCTCGCCAGTCGGCCACGTCGGCATGGCTTCTCAGGTAGTGGTCGATGAACCAAGTCATCGTCGAGGCCACCAACGGATAGCCTTGGGTGACCCGCTGATAGCTGCCGAAGCCCTGGCCCATGTCTGTGACCGGATAGATCAGCAGTTGGAAGGCAATCTTCGGCAGTTCGGCGTCGCGTGCCATCAGCGCCATCACGGCGGCGATGTTGCCGCCGGCGCTGTCGCCGCCGACCGCGACACGGTCGGGGTCGATGGCGAGCTCGCTTGCCTGGGCCAGAATCCAGCGCGTGGCTTCAGCCGCGTCGTCAATTGGGCCTGGGAACTTTGCTTCCGGGGCGAGCCGGTAGTCGACGGCGATGACGCAGCAGCCTGCGGCGTTGGCGATCGCCCGGCAAACCTGGTCATGGCTGTCGAGGTCGCCCAGCACCCAGCCGCCGCCATGGAAGTAAATCAGCGCCGGCAGCACGGCCTGCGGCGCGGTGCCGATGGCGCGGTAGAGCCGAAGTGGCACCGGCCCGCCCGATGCCGGTGCGACCAGTTCGCGAACCTGCGCCACCTCGGGAGGGTCGGGCTGCAACACGGCGCGCCCGCCAGAAAAGAATCCGCGCGCCTGTTCGGGCGACAGCGAGTCGAAAGCCGGTCGGCCGGCGGCCTTGATCATGTCCAGCACGCGCTGGGCGTCGGGGTCGAGAATCATGGTTTGTCTCCGTGCGCCGCTCGAGCGCGGGTTGTGGTTTGAATTTTGGACCTGCCGTGACAGCGGGTCAGTCGCTTACCAGGTCCATTGTCGATGTTGGAAGCGCTGAATCGGCGACGATAGCGGCATCCCTGGCCCATGGTTCAGCGGCCGCGCAGGAACAGCCCATCCAACTCCTTGAGTGTGATCTGGCGCCAGGTGGGTCTGCCGTGGTTGCATTGGTCGGCGCGCTCGGTGCCTTCCATGTCGCGCAGCAAGGCATTCATCTCGGGCAGCGTGAGCAGGCGGTTGGCCCGTACCGCGCCATGGCAGGCCATGGTGGCGAGCAGTTCGTCGCGCGCGCGCTGGACCACTCTTGAGGCATCGACCTCACCCAGTTCGGCCAGCACCGCGCGGGCCAAGGCCACCGGGTCGGCGTCGGGCAGTGCAGCCGGTTGGGCA
Organism: Betaproteobacteria bacterium; assembly: GCA_010030205.1. Classification (GTDB taxonomy): domain Bacteria; phylum Pseudomonadota; class Gammaproteobacteria; order Burkholderiales; family Burkholderiaceae_C; genus Pseudaquabacterium. The sequence goes on along the minus strand of RGQD01000018.1, from coordinate 770 downwards.
CGCACCGCCAGCACGCCTGGGGAGAGCGGGGCCACATCCAGCCCTAGCGCAGCCAGGGCCTCGACATGGACCTCGGCGGCAGCTGCTTCGGTCGGCGTGGCTGCAAACGTCGCAGGGATCAGCAGTGGCTGTGAGGCCATCGCCGCTTCGCCGCCCTCGACCGCGTCGCGTGCTGCTTGCGCCGCCTTGAGTCGCTCGTAGACGATGCGCTCGTGCGCCGCATGCATGTCGACCACGATCAGGCCTTGGGCGTTCTCCGCCAGGATGTAGACGCCGGAGAGCTGCGCCAGCGCGCGGCCGAGCGGCCATTGTCCCGATGGGACTTGTGTCGCCAAGGGCAGGGCTGCTGCGCTGTTGGGGCTGGCCAGATAGCGTGGGGCTTCTGGGGCACGCCAGGCCGGCTGGCTGTTGTCGATGTCCTGCCTTGCTGCCGGGCTCCCTGCTGCGGGCTCTTGGGCATACAGCACTGCCAGGTCCTGCAGGCCCAACACGGTCTGGCCCCGGTGGTCTGGACGAGACCAGCCCGACCTGGCGATCTCGCCCTCGCTCGCACGGTCATGGATGGGCGCATCGATCGTCAGACCGTGATGCGCCTGAGGCAAGCGCCTGCCGGCCCAGTCCGGATCGTCCGAGATCGCTGGCGCTCGTGACAGCGCCAGCGCCGCTTCGACCGCATGTCGGACCGCTTGATGGACCTCTCGACCGTCTCGAAAGCGAACTTCGATCTTGGTCGGATGGACGTTGACGTCGACCCGCATCGGGTCGATTTC